>JANOAS010000011.1:0-175782 GCA_031411255.1 bacterium | reverse complement strand
AGAAATCCGTGAACCGCATCCCCTCCGCCGCCATCCTGTCCAGCTGCGGCGTGCGGATGGACGGGTGCCCGTAGCACCCGAGATCGCCGTAGCCGAGATCATCGGCGAGGATGATGATGACGTTGGGCTTCGTTTCCGCAGAGGAGGCTGCGGAGGCAAACATGGCGAAGAAAACAGAGAGGAGCAGGGGTTTCATGGGTGGCTAAAGTGGACCAAACATGTGCCTGATCCCAAGCGTGTCCACCAAGGACTGCCCTCTGCTCAAACCAGGTCAGCGCGCATACTGGGCATGAACCTGGAAGAACCTCCTGCTCGTGCTCCCGGGCGGTGGTTCGTAGGATCCGTCGGTGAGACCGGTGGCGACGGTGTCCCAGTTTTCGAGATCCTCCGAGGCCTGCACAAAGTAGGAGCGGCCCGGCTCTGCCACCCATGTCAGAGTGCCGGCGGCGGACGGCGGCACAGGGCCGAATGCGGTGAATTTCCCGTTGTTGTTTTGCCCGGAGTTCGGTTTCCATGAGGCGGCGAAGAACGACGCGGGCGATTTCGGGTCGGTGCCGGCGGTGAACTCCTGCTCATTGGTCTGGCCGTCGCCGTCGGCGTCCTGGTCGCCGCTGCTCTTGATGTCGCCAAAGCGGGCCATCTCCCACTTGTCCGGCAGACCATCCTGGTCGGTGTCCGCAAAATCATTCTGATTTCCGCCGAAGACATGGACCGCCCAGGAGGACGGAGTGCCGACAAAGGCGAACTGCGGCCAGGCGGAGTCGTAGTGCGTCGTGGATGGACCCGCATCGAAGAACACCGCTGCAGGCACCTCCTGCCCCAGCCAGCCGCCCAGCTCAGAAACTGGGATCTTGAATTCGGCGCACCACGTCGTGCTGACCGCGCCTGCAGGATAGCCGGCGGCGGCTTCGAAGGCCGGAGCCCCGTCATCGTCCACCCAGTCTGTGCCATCCCCCGTCTGGCTGGCAAGGTGGGCATTGTGGCTCAGCCGAAATTTGCGATCCCCGGTTCCCGGGTTGAAGCCGCCGCTCTTGTCGAGATCGAAGACGAGGGAGCAGACATTGTAGTCGCCAGCGGCAGGCACGGGCAGGCCCGAGACACCGACCCACAGGAAGCCCCCCTGCTGCACCATGCGCGTCACGGCAAATGAGCCCCCGCCTGCGGACATGGGCACTGGCGACGGGTCGGTGCTGTAGCCGCGCTCGCCCGCGTGGCCGTCGAGCGCCATCACGTAGGGCGAGGTCTCGATGTGCTTTCTCGCCACCCGCACGATGAGGGTGGCGGAGCCGGCCGCCCCTGCGGAGTCCTCGACCGTGGCGACGAACCGGTAGTCGCCAGGCTGGAGCGCGTCCTCGCGGACGCTGTCGCCATAACCGATCAGCGGGCTGAAGAAATAGGGCTTGATGATGTTCCACACGACCGGGTTTTCCGGCGTGCCGTCCTCCAGGTCCTGCGTCCGCGCCCGGACGGTCACGCTCTCGCCGGCGATGGCGTTGACAACGGCCACGCTGCCCGTGACGCCGCGCGACGTCCAGGCGCTCAGGGTGACGGTGGGCGCGGAGTTGCCGTAGGAGAAGATGCCGCTGCGGGCGCTGGTGGTGTGAATGCCGTCGCTCACAGCCACCTCAACGAGGCAGTTTTTCCCTCCCGGCAGGTCGAGGCCGGCTGTGGAGAGTGGGGAGGTTTCGGCACCACTGGAGAGCTGGCGCCAGCTCACGCCGCCGTCGTGGCTCCACCGCACGCGGGCGGTGAGACGGTCGCCGTCCGGATCGCTCATTACCCAGGAAATGACGAGGGCGGCTCCTGCGGCGAACTCTTCCCCGGTCGCCGGAGCGGTCACGCTCACGACCGGAGGCTTCCATCCGGCGGAAAGCGAGTAGAGAGACGCGGCGGTGGGAATGTGGACAAGATTGATCTTCGCCACCTTGCCCGCAGGCAGATCCGCGTGGGCTGCGATTTCGAAACCGGGATCTATGCCTTCGTCTGCGGCCAGTTCCGTGGTCCAGACCGGCAGCTTGCCCAGCAGTGCGCCGGTGTCGTCGGTGACGTGCAGCTCGAACACCGAGCTGGGCGGACCGGCAATGGTGGAGGCTGCGGACGACTGTGCACCGGAGGTCGTCAGCTGAAGCGGGAGCTGCAGCCACGCCTCCCCGAGGTCGTGGTGAACGAAACCGGAAAAATAGAGCTGGGGCAGCCCCGAACGCGGCACGGTCGGGTCGCCGCCTGCTGCCGCAGTGGCCATGGGGGAAAGGCGCGACGCTGGAGCTGTCGTCGCCCCGAAGCTGAAGGTCAGGTCGCGGAGAACGCCTTTCCATGTGTAGTCGGAAGTCCACGATGGACCGCAGTAGCTCATGTAGTCCCTGGCATAGTCCGGGCTGAAGATGCGGCGGTTGAATGGATTAAACCCCAGGTAGCCCGAGGCCGCGGTGCCAATGGTGTTGGTGGGATACGGGTAGAGTGGATCGTTGTTATCCGGAGCCGGAGTGCCGCAGTTCACGTGGTTGCGGCCGAAATTGTGAATCAGCTCCTGCGCGGCGGTGGCGGTGAGTTCCGGCCCGAGCCGGCCTGGCAGCGGCTGCATGAACCAGATGCTGGGAGAGGCCACGAGATTGATGTTTTCGTCCCCCAGCCTGGAAAGGCCCGACCATTTCACCTGCCCTGCAAAAGGGCGCAGCAGCGAGACGTAGTGCCGCTGGTCGTCCGCCGTGGCGCTGCCGCTGGACCAGAACTTGCGAGCGGCCAACTCCGAGAGCAGCAGCCATCCGTCATCGAAGGTCAGGCTGACCTCGTATTTCCCCTCCCAGCAGTAGAATGGAATGAATGGCCGGGTCATCAAGCCGCCATCATCGACGAGCCGCAGCGAGGAAACGGGGAGGATCTGCTCCAGGTAGTTCATGGCATTGCTGATGACCGCCGGGTCAGTGCGGTAGTACGTGGCGGGCCCCCGGTTGGTGGGCACGAACACCGTGGTAATGGGCCGCGACTGGACAAAGGTGACGGTGGCGGTGGACGCGTTGTTGGAAAAATTCGTCTCGGTGATGGCTCCGCCGGCATTGATCTCGGCACGCAGCGTCAGTGCACCGGACCCGGTCCAGGAATCCGGCAGGCGGAAGAGGAATGCGTTTACATCCTGCTGGGTGCGGTCGATGGCGTCCGACCTGAGCACCGGCTGGGGGAGCAACTCCGCCTGAATGGGAGAGCCCGGCAGCTCCACTCCCTCCCGTGTGCCGTGCAGCACGACCGGCGGGCTCAGCAGCTGTTCCGCGAGCGAACTGGCGGCGATGCGGGCGAAAAACCTGGCGTGAGTCATTTTTCCCGCGACCAGCGGGCAGCCCTGTGCGGCGTTCTGGACCACCTGGACCACCTCCAGCCCGCCTGCAGCGAGGTCGCGTGTCAGCACGGCAGCGCCCGTGTCCACGCGCGAGATGGTGAACCCGTCCTTGCGCCAGTAAACATGGGCATTGGTGCAGAAAAGGCTGCCGAGCGCGTTGCCCGTCACATTCACGAGGGCGGCGGGAGCCGTGGTGTCGTCGAGGTTTTTCCGCATGAGCTGCGTCACGCCGGCCGTGGTCTGGGTGAAAAAGGCCTTCGTCCCGTCAGGTGTGACCGTGAGCCACGAAAGAGAGGTTGCCGACGCGTGGCTCATGGTGGCGTGCAGGGTGGGGGCGACTGCCGAATCGAGGGCGGAGGCCCAGGGCAGGCTCTTCAGGTAAAAACGATTCGCCACACCCGCATCCGACTCCAGCCAGTAGAGCCTGGCCCTGTCCTGCGATGAAAACTGGGCGAGGCAGCGGGTGGAGCGCTCAAGTGAAATGCCGCCGACGATGGCCGTGCCCGGGATGAACCGCTCCGAGAGGCAGAGAAGCCGGCCGTCCTGAAACTCCGCAGAGAGCAGGGGGAAGGACGAACCACCTGGCGGAGAGTTCAGACTTTCCAGAGTTCTAATGCCGACGGTGGAGAAGGACCGAAAGACCTCGACGGGAAAGGTGCCGGTGGTGGCCCGCGTGCGGTATATGACCGGATTCCCGCCAAACTCCGGTTCAGCCGAAGCCGTCCAGTAGAAATACCGGGCCGAATGGGCGACCACGGACAGGGTGACCGCATACCCCTCCGGAGTGCTCCGCAGCCCTCTCGCACTGCTCCAGCCGAGACCGTCCGCCACGGTGAGCCGCCCCTCGTAGTCGACCCACACCTGTTTGCCTGGCCATGGTGCAAGCACCGGTGAGGCAAACGAATTGTGCGTTGCGCCGTCCAGCAAGCTGGTGCTGTAGAAATGGAGTGGTCCACTCACATCCAGATAACGGAGCACGCCCGGGCTCTTCCACCAGCTGAGCTGGTTGCCCGACATGGCGATGCCGTCGTTGGCCTGGCCAGGAATGTAAAGCGGCTCATACGCAGCCTGTGCGCGCGGGGCGGCCAGGGCGGACAACAGCAAAAGCACGGTGCAGAGGAGGCGGAGTGGAGTTTTCATTAAACGGTGGAGTTTGAGTTTGGGTCTTCACCGATGTACTGCGCAGGCGGGGCGGAATTCTTACAGGGCGTATAAAATATTTTTTTCGGCGGCGCTGGCTGCCGCCGAAATCCAAGCCCCCCCCTTGGTGGCCGGCAGGTGCGGAAACGCGAAGCTCGGCAGGCTCAGGGCAGCAACGTGAGCGTGATACGGCGCACGTCCATGACGGACTGGCCGGGAATTTCCAGCGCGAGAAGCGTGAGGGGGCCCTGGCCGGCAGGGAGGGTTACTGCGCCAAGGTTCAGGGTGTGGAATTCCTTCATGCGGCTTTCCCCTGGGCGCGGAAGGGTGTCCTGGTTCGTGTAAAGCGGCGGATCCCAGCCGGGCTGGACTTTGGCGGTGAGGCGGGCGTCCTGGAATGACAGCTCGATGAGCGATCCGGCGTCCGGCACAGGGCAGGTGTAGTCGAGGGTCACCTCGTAGCGGCCGGCGGTGTGGACGTCGAGCTTCCAAACCATGCTGTCCTCCTTTGTGCGCCAGTTGACGAAATACGAGCAGTTCGGCGCACTGGCGCTGCGCTTCACGCCACCCTGCGGCTCGCCATCGCGGGCGGGGAGCATGGTGATGGGAAACTCCCGCCAGCCAACCGGAATCGGGCGCGGGTCCACGGCGTTCCCGCCTTCCTTTGCCGTGCCGGGGAACATTTCCTGGCGCCAGGATTTCACCGCGTCCGTCAGCCGCGCGGCCAGGGCGGGCTCGGCTTCGTTCACCGGCTTTGTCTGGCCGGGGTCGGCCAGCATGTCGTAGAGCCGGCCGGCGCTGTCCAGCCGGTGCGTCTGGGTGCGCACGCTGACCTGTCCGGACCAGGTGGAAAAAATCATGCGCTCCGGCCAGCCGGCGGCCTGCTTTTTAAGGAGCGGGGTGAGGTCGCGTCCGTCCAGCGGCTTGTCCCCGGCGCGCGGGACGCCGGCCAGGGAAGTGAGCGTGGGCATGAGGTCGATGGCTCCGCAGATCTGCGTCACGGTGTGGCCGGCGGACAGTTTCCCCGGCCAGCGCAGGTAGCAGACGGAGCGCACGCCGCCCTCCTCGGTCGTGCCCTTCTTTCCCTTCATGCCGCCGTTCCAGCGCGGGGTGTTCGGACCGTTGTCGGAGAAATAGAGGACGATGGTATTCTCCGCGAGCTTCAGTTCATCGAGCTTCGCGAGGACGCGACCCACATTGGCATCCTGGTTTTCGATCATGGCCAGGACACAGCGGGTCTGGTCCGCAGACTCCTTCGCAGGCTCCGTGGCGGTCTGGGTGAGCGGCTTGTTTTTCCAGCGCAGCCAGTCCTGCTCCGGGGCGGCCCACGGGGAGTGCGGGGTGGTGAAGGGGATGTAGCAGAGAAAGGGCCGTGCCTTGTTTTTCTCGATGAACCCCAGCGCCCGGTCCGTACACACGTCCACGATGTAGCCCTTCGTGCGGATCATGCGGCCGGCGTCCTCCAGCGGAGCGTCGAAGTACTCGCCCCAGTGACCGCTGGTGTAGCCGAAGTATTCGTCGAACCCGCGCGCCATCGGGTGGTAGGGCCACTGGCTGCCGTTGTGCCATTTGCCAAAGGCGCCGGTGGCGTGGCCCGCCGCCTTGAAGGCGTCCGCCAGCGTCCTCTCCCCGAGGTCCAGCCGCTCCTGGCCGGTGGAGACGCCGTGCACCCCGCCGCGCGGGTGGTAGCGCCCGGTGAGCATCTCCGCCCGCGTGGGCGAGCAGACCGGGCAGACAAAAAACCGGTCGAGCGACACGCCGTCGCGCGCAATGGAGTCGATGTGCGGCGTGGCCACCTGCGTATTGCCTGAATGCCCGTAGTCGCCCCACCCCGCGTCATCGGCGAGGAAGATGACCACGTTTGGCCTCGTCTCCGCAGACCGGGCGGCGGTGGAGATCAGGCTGAGGAGGGCGAGGAGGATGCGGATGGGCTTCATGGTGTGTTATTTCGCCGGAGCCAGCGTCGGCATCTTAGCGCCGACTTCCTTCCGCCACGCGGCCAGGGCGGCCTGCATCGTTTTGGCGCGGTTGAGTTCGCGGGTGGTGAGGTTGGTTTTTTCGGAGGGGTCGGCGGCGAGGTTGTACAGCTCCAGCTCCCCAGTCTCGTAGCGCTCGATGAGTTTCCAGTCCGCCTCGCGCATGGCGCCGCCGGGGAAGCCGCCCTGGTTTCCGTAGTGCGGGTAGTGCCAGAAGAGCGGGCTGCGGGCCGGCTGGGGCTCCCCGCGCAGGGTGGGGAGAAAGTCCACGCCGTCCTGGGCGGACTTCACGGCGGGCAGGCCGCAGGCGGCGACGGCGGTGGAGAAAATGTCCGGCGTGGTGACGTGGCGGTCGCTCACACTGCCTGGTTTCACCCGGCCCGGCCAGCGGGCGATGAGCGGCTCGCGCACGCCGCCCTCGTAGAGCCAGCCCTTGCCGCCGCGCAGCGGGAGATTGCTCGTCGGCCAGCCTTCGCTCGTGCTCAGGCCGCCGTTGTCACTGGTGAAAATGACGAGCGTGCTATCCGCCAGGCCCAGTGCGTCCAGCTTGGCCAGGACAGCTCCCACGGCGCCATCCATCGTCTCCACCATGGCGGCGTAGACGGGGTCATTCTGGGCCAGGCGCACTTTGCGCTCCCCCTCCTGCCCCCAGCCGGTGGGCGGCAGTTTTTTGGCGCGCTCCCTGTATTTCTGCACCAGCTCCGGCTTCCCCATGTGCGGGCTGTGCACGTCGTAGAGGCAGTAGCTGACAAAAAACGGGGCGTCCTTGTGCGCCTCGATGAACTTCCCGCACTCCGCCGCCAGCCGCTCGGAGATGTGTTCGCCCGGCGGCCCGTCGGGCAGGCGCGGGTTGTCGTAGGGCGAGAAGTATTTATTTCCGCCGTAGGGGCCGCCCTTGTCGATGCCGCCCTTGTTCACGTCGTAGCCCTGGTGCTCGGGGAAAAACGGTTCGCCGCCCAGGTGCCACTTGCCCGCGTGGAGGGTCGCGTAGCCTGCCGCCTTCAGCACCTCCGCCAGGGTGGTTTCCTCCAGGGCCAGCTGCTCCGCATAGGGCGCGGGCAGCATCTTCGTAGGGCGGTTCCACTTTTCAGGCTGGGCCGCGCCGATGTAGTCCGTGACCCCAGTCCGCTGCGGCCAGCGCCCCGTCATGAGCGAGGCCCGCGTGGGCGAGCACACCGGACAGGCCGCGTAGGCATTGGTGAATTTCATCCCCTCCTTCGCCAGCCGGTCCAGGTTCGGCGTTTCGTAAAACGTGCTGCCGTAGCAGCCGAGATCGCGCAGACCGAGGTCGTCGGCCAGGAAGATGACCACATTGGCCGGACGATCCGCAGCCCCCGCGAGGCCGCAGAGGAAAAGGGAGATGACGGTGAGGAGACGTTTCATGATTTTGGTGTGGGCGTGCTCCTCCCCTTTTCGGGCAGACTGGCCGTTTCGGCAAGCCTGTCCGCTCTGCCGATTTTTCCCAGCCTCGGGTCCGGGCGCCCGGTTCATGGCACAGCTCAGCCGGGGAACGGCGCGACCGGACCGGGGAAGGAATCAGGGGTTCCTGGGCTGGGTTGTCATGTCAGCCGCTACAATCACGATCAATTGACTTACGCCTAGGAAGGATTAAGAAAGAAGCGAAAGGAAACTCTCCCCTCTCCCTGAGTCCGAGTTGGGCCCGCGCAGCTTTTTCCGAGTGAATGAGAAATGACTGCGGAAAAGAAATATCTGTCATACAGACGGACAATCGGTTAAAAGACTAATATAATGAATCACTCCACAATTGTTTTCGGACTCGTCCCGCTCTTCGCGGCGACAGCAGCCCTGGCCCAACTCGCTCCCCTCCAGCTGGTGGACCACGGCGACACGTGGAGGTATCGCAAGGGAACCAGCGCTCCGGCTGCGGACTGGGCTTCAGTGGCGGATGCCGCCCTCGACGCGAGCTGGCTCTCGGGAGCGGGCGGGTTTGGCTACGGGGATGGGGATGATGCGACGGTGCTCAGTGACATGCAGAGGGTCACCGGGGGGGCGGCCGGCTACATCACGGTGTACACGCGTGCCTCATTCGCTGTCACGACGGCGATGGACCCCGCCCGCCATTTGCGCCTCACGCTGGACTATGACGACGGCTGCATCGCCTACCTCGATGGAGTGGAAGTCTACAGGACACCGAACGTTCCCGGAACTCCGGGGACGATTTACCCCTACAATCAGGACACCACCACGGCGAACCACGAAGCGTCCGCCGGAGTGGGAGGCAGTCCGGTCACGGTGGTGGATCTCGGGCCGCTTTCCGGGCGCCTCGGTGTGGGCACCCACGTTCTTGCCGTCCAAGGGATCAACGGGGATTTCAACAGCGGCGACTTTTCACTCATCGCGGATCTGGATCTCATGGACGGCCCGCCTCCGCCCGCAGATGTCACGTGGACGCTGGCCAACAGCCCCGTCCTCCTGACCAGCAACTTTACGGTGGACGCCGGGGCCACCCTCACGATCGAGGCGGGAGTGGAAGTCGTCCTTTCCGCTGGCGTCACCCTGAAGGCGATCAATGGGAGCCATATTGACATCGCCGGGACGGCGACCGCCCCGGTTGTCCTGCGCCGGGCGGCTGCGGGGGAATGGGGTGAATTGTCCGGCACCGGCACCGGCGGGACGGTGACCATCCGCCACGCCGACATCTCCGGGGGAACCGTTCGTTTCATGGCCGGAGTGACGGGCCTGATGGAAGACACAAAAATTCATGATTCCACCGCCTCCAAAATCGTGTACAGCCTCGATGCTGCTTCGGCTACGCTGCGCCGGTGCCATGTGGTCAACTACGCGGAGACGAACTTCGTGACCACGCGGACAGTAATCGAGGACAGCCTGTTTGAGGCACCGACCGCCGATGCGGTGGACTTCGACGGGGCGCCTCCGGGATCCGTCATCCGGCAGTGTACGTTTCGGAATGGCCCCTCCGGCACCAACACGGACGCGGTCGACATCGGCCCCTCGCCCATCAACGGGGCTCCGTGCATCGATGTGGTCATCGAGGGTTGCAGGATGTACAACTTCAGTGACAAGGGCGTCTCGGTCGGAGATGCGCCCAACGATGCGCAAAACCTTACTGTTCGAAATTGCCTCATCTTCAATGTAGCGAGGGGCGTACAGGTAAAGGCGGACGCGGTCGCGCACGTGGAGGACTGCACCATCGCGAATGCGCAGATCGGCCTGCACGGTTTTGAAAAGGTGGCCGGCACCGGCGGGGGGATCATGACTGCCTGCTTCAACAACATCCTGTCCGCCAACGTCACTCCGATTGACTTGGAGATCGACTCCGTGCTGCAACTCGAATACTCCAACTCGCATGGTCTGAGCTGGACGGGCACCGGCAACCTGAACGCCGACCCCCTTTTCCGTGATCCCGCCAACCGGGACTATCGCCTGCTCCCGGCTTCGCCCTGCATCGGCACCGGAAAGCTGGGCACCACCATGGGCGTCGCGTTCCCCATCGGCGGCCTGCCTGATGTGCCGGTCAACCTCCAGGTGGTCTCCTTCGATGGCAGCACAGCGGTCCTCTCATGGACGGACCCTGACACCCGCGAGACCGGGTTCGTTGTCGAAAAATCAAGCGACGGAACGAACTGGGCCAGCGCCGGCGCCTTCCCGGCCAATACCACTGGGACCACGGTTTCCGGGCTGGTGGCGAGTCAGTCGTGGTGGTTCCGCGTACGCGGCACCAATTTCATCGATGCGGGCTTCAACTCGGAACCCGCTCTCGCCAGCACGGGGCCTGCTGACACCGATCACGATGGAATGCCGGACAGCTACGAAAACCAGTATGCGGGTCTGAACGCCAGCAACCCCGCCGATGCCTCACTCGACCTCGACTTCGACGGTGCGACCAACCTCGAGGAGTTTCTCGCGGGCACGGTGCCCAATAATCCCGCCAGCGTCTTCCGCGTGGATTCGCTCACCGTCCTTTCGTCGGGTGCAGTTGAGATCCGCTTCGAAGCCCTGGGAAACAAAGCCTACAGCGTTCTGGTCTCCTCGAGTCTCCAGCCGGGCTCATGGGAAAAAGTCTCGGATGTCGCTGCGCAACCCGCGTCGCGCCCCGCCGTGGTCGTCACCGACAGCCATCCCTATGTCAGCGGTTTCCGCGGCTACCGCATCGTCACACCGCCCGTGCCGTGACTGCGGAGCTTGTGCCGGCCGGCAGTTGAGGTGCGTCCCGATTTTTCTCTTGCGAGGCAGGGGGTGGTGGCCCCAGGCTGGCGGCCTCATCCCATGAACGCAAAAACCCTTTCCCTCTTCCTTGTTTCCCTCGCCCTCTGCTCGTGCGGGACGACCACCTCACCCGTGACGCGGGGGGCGAAGGCGCGGGACCACGGGCTCATAGGCGCGGGGGAGGGGCCGGCGTGGAAGGACGGGCGGCTGTATTTCACGGACGGGAAGCACATCAACCGTCTGGACCCCGACGGGCGGACGAGGGTCTTCCGCAGCGAGGCGGAGGCGCATTCGTCGAACGGACTTTTGTTTGACCGCGAGGGGCGGCTGGTCGCCTGCGAGTCCGGAGCCCGCCGGGTGACGCGCACGGAAAAGGACGGCAGCCTCACCATTCTGGCGGAGCGTTTCGAGGGCCGCCGGTTCAACACGCCGAATGACCTTGCGCTGGATTCCAAGGGGCGCATTTATTTCACCGACCCGCGCTACGGCCAGAGGGAGGGCATGGAGATCCGGGACGCCAGCGGCAGGGAGGTCGAGGGAGTGTACCGGATCGATGCGCCGGGAAAAATCACGCGCATCCAGACGCCGGGCATCGAGCGGCCGAACGGGATCCTCGTGGGGCCGGGCGACAAGTTTCTCTACATCGCGGACAACAACAACAACACGCACGGCGGCTCGCGCAAGCTGGTGAGGTTCGCGCTGGACGCCACCGGCCAGGTGAAACCGGAGACGCGGACGGTCCTCTTTGACTGGCGGGACAGCCGGGGCCCGGACGGCATGAAAATGGACCAGGCCGGGCGATTCTACGTCGCCGCCGGGGTGAACAAGGCGAACGACTACGAAACGACCGCCTTCAAGGCCGGGTGCTACATCCTCTCCCCTGCCGGGCGGCTGCTGGACTTCATCCCCACCAGCCCGGACGAGGCGTGCAACTGTGCCTTCGGCGGCGCGGACGGCAGGACGCTTTTCATCACCTCCGGGAACCACCTCTGGAGCGTGCCCGTGGACACGCCGGGGTGGTCTGCGGCGGGGCGGTGAGGGTCAGTGCGCAGGTGGGGGTGCGGCATCCTTCCCTTCGCCCGCGCCTTTGAATTCCTCGAACTTTCCACCTTGGTAGACAAGGAGTTTTTTCGTCAGCCTGTAGGAACCCCCGGTTGTCGATTTCCCGACCGCCTGTCGCATTTTTATGAGGCCGTCCAAGTCTTCACTACCCGTCACCAGCAGCGTGTCGCGTGTCGGAATTGCGACTACTATATCTCCTTTCACCGCGAGTTTGCCGTCGGTCCAGATCGAGTCGAAAAGCAGAAGGCTGGCCTCATAGTCCCCACCGGCAGCGAGCATGTAGTAGCCGTTCGTCCCGTAGGTCTCGATCTTTGGCAGCAAACGCTTCAAGTTCTCGCAGGCAAGGGCCCTCAGTTCACCCAGCTCTATTTTGGACACCTCCAAAAATTTCGGTGTGAGGTAGCGGATCGTTTTTGGAGAGTCCTCTGCATAGAGGATGACCAATTCGGGGCCAAAATCCTCATAGACATTTTCAGGAACTGCCTGCCCACGGCTGAGCATTGCCTGCCTAGTTTCCTCAATCCAGGGCCGATCCTTGATAATTGGAACTATCCGGCTGCGGTCAACCTCATCAACCACTCCCGCGCTGGTTTCGATACTGGCGGCGACGAATCGCTGCTCTACTGCTGCTTTGTCATTGGGGCTGCGCTTATACTCGTCGTAGGCGTTGCTCAGGAAAGCAGTCGATGCATTGCCATTCCTGGGCGTCACCTTCAGCTCCAAATCAGCAACTATGTCGACCTTCAATTGAGGGTCAGACTTTTTCAGCATTTCGGCGAATTCCCGCGTGAACTCAACCGAACTCGTGGAAACAGGTTTCACAGGGACGGACTTGGAACAGCTGAAGCACAACAGGACAGCGGCATGAAGAAGGTGTCTGAACGGATTCATGAATCGGGCAGAAGGCAGGTTCAGGGATCCAAGGCAATCCCGCCCACGCAAGCTGGCAGGTGAACACCTTTTCAGCGCCCAGTCAATCATTCGGTTGTCACCGGCCCACCGCGCCGGGGTTTCCGGTGTTCATGAGGGCTTCCACTTCGGCGCGGTTGGTGAGGTTGAAGTCGCCGTCGATGGAGTGGGCGAGGCAGGAGGCGGCTGTGGCGAAGTTGAGCGCGATCTGCGGGGTGGAGAGTGCCGGGGTGGTGAGGGCGAAGATGAGTCCGGCGGCGAAGGCGTCGCCACCGCCGAGACGGTCGACGATGCTGGTGATGGCGTAGTCGCCGGGCTGGCCGTCCCGGAGGGGGGTGTGGAAGGCGAGACCCGCATCGCGCTGGTAGAGCATGCCGCCGAGGTCGTGGTGGGAGGCGGAGTGGGTGCGGCGGAGGGTCATGGCGACGCGTGACAGGCGGGGGAAGTGCGCGGCGAGCTGGCGTGCCGCCCCGACGCGGAGGTCTCCACCAGCAGGAACGGTGACGGGTTTTTCCGTGAGGAGGGCGACGTCGTCCGGGCCGCCAAAGAAGAGGTCCACGTGGGGCAGGAGTTCGCGGACGGTGCGGGCGGCGAGTTCGCGGGGCGGGGTGGCGGGGTCCCACTGCCAGAGCCTGGTGCGGAAGTTCATGTCGAAGGAGACGTGCAGCCCCCGGGCGGAGGCCTGCTGGACGGCGTGGAGGGCGACCGCGGCGGCATTCTGCGAGAGCGCGGGGGTGACGCCGGAGAGGTGAAACCAGGACGCGCCGTCAAAGATGGAGGCCCAGTCGTAGGCCTGCGGCGGGAGGAGGGACAGGGAGGAACCCTCGCGATCATAGATCACGCTGGCGGGGCGCTGGTTGACCCCTTTTTCAAAAAAGTAGAGGCCTAGACGGCCCTGGGGGGTGCGGACGAGGTGGGCCGTATCGATGCCCAGACCGCGCAGGGTGGCGACGACGGCATCCGCGACGGCATGAAGCGGGAGCGCGGTGACGAAGGCGGCCCGGGCGCCCAGGCTGGCGAGGGAGGCGGCGACGTTCACCTCGGCTCCGGCGAAGGTGACGTCGAGGGAGCCGGGCATGGCCTGCTGGAAGCGCTGGAAGCCGGGGGTGGCGAGGCGGCCCATGACTTCGCCAAAGGTGATGATACGGGGAGATGGCGGTGTGCTCATGATTTCAAAAAATGGGGATGTCGGTGATGACCTCGTCGACGGGGCGATCGTGCGGATCAACCGGGAGATCAGGGAGGACCTGGAAGCTGAAGGCGAGGCCGAGGAGGCGGGCGCGGAGGCCTTGAGTGGAGAGGAGGCGGTCGTAAAACCCGGCGCCGCGGCCGAGGCGGTGACCGTCCCGCGCAAAGGCGAGCGCGGGCACGAAGATGAGGTCCGGCTGGGAGGCGGGGACGCGGGGGCAGCGGTCGGGGTCCGGCTCAAGCAGGCCGAAAGCGCCCGGGATGAGCTGGGCGGGGCTGGTGACGCGGTGGAGGCTGAGGCTATCGCCATCGACGCGGGGAAAGACCCAGTCCTTTTCTGGAAAGGCGGCGGTGAGGGGGGTGACGTCGACCTCATCCAGCCGGGGGGCGTAGGTGAGGATGGTGCGGGCCTGCTGGAAGGCGGGGTGAGCGGCCAGGGCGGAGCAGACGGCGGAACTGCCCGCAGCACGGGAAGCGGGGGTGAGGCCGCGCAGCATCTGGCGGAGCTGGCGACGGAGGGCGGGTTTGTCCAGGGGAGGGGTCACGGAGTGAAACGGTGAGAAATACCAGCGGCACGAGGGCGCAATCTGTGCCATGGAGCGGGAGCTTCACCCGGACGGGGTGAAAAAACCACCGGCCTCTTCTTCTCCCCACCAAAATCGTGAGCCAGCCAAAACCGGAACACCCCATGCGGACGCTTGCCCGCCACCTGCACCGGAAGACAAAAAGTCTGCGGCGCGGTGGGACGGACGAGGGCGACGACCACCAGGTGGGCATCGTGCCGCGCACGGGCTGGAGCCGGCGAAATCTGGAGTTTCTCCGCAAGGTGCTGATCCCGGCCGCCATCAAGCCGCGCAAAGGGCAGCAGCAGCGGCCGGACTTTACCGGGCTGCCTGCGGGCAAGGCGCGGGTCTTCTGGATCGGGCACGCGTCATTTCTCATCCAGATGGCGGGGAAGAACATCCTGATCGACCCGAACTGGGCGCTGTGGCTGAGCATCGTGAAGCGGGTGCGGCACCCCGGACTGCTGGCGGAGGACATGCCGCGGATCGACCTGGTGCTGATCACGCACGCGCACCACGACCACCTGGACATGCCGAGCATCGAGCAGGTGGCGGACGGGCAGCCCATCGTGGTGCCAAAGGGGGTGGGCAGCCTGGTGAAGCGGCGCGGCTACGGGGAGGTGCATGAAATGCAGAAGTGGGACCGGCTGCAGCTGGAGGGGATCGACATCACCTTCACCCCGTGCCGCCACTGGGGCGCGCGCTATGTGCATGACACGCACCGGGGCTTTGGCGGGTACATGCTCCAAGCGCCGGAGTCCCCGACGATCTACCACTGCGGAGACAGCGCCTATTTCGACGGGTTTTATGAAATCGGGCGGCGGTTTGACATTGACCTGGCTCTGATGCCAATCGGCGCGTACCGGCCGGTGAGCGGACGGGAGGTGCACATGAACCCGGAGGAGGCGCTGGCCGCCTTCCGCGACCTGAAGGCGCGGCGCATGGTGCCGATGCATTTCCGCACCTTTCCCCTGAGCCGCGAGCCGGTGGACGAGCCGCTGGAGCGCCTGATGCTGGCCTCCTCAGCCCAGGGGCTGCGGGACAAAATCACGCTTCTGGAGGAGGGCGAGCCGGGGCTCTTTTGAGCGGGTCAGTTCAGCACCGCCTTGGGAGCGGAGCCGTTGATGACCTCTGACACGGTGCGCAGGAGATCCGGCAGGCTGTAGGGTTTCTGGAGGAAGGAAATGTCGCGCTGGGTGGCGAGTTCGATGAGGGCGTGCTTGTCCGTGTAGCCGCTGGAGAGGAGGGCCCGGAGGTCGGGCCGGCGGCCGAGGACGTTGGCGAGGAGTTCGACGCCGTTGCCGTCGGGCAGTATGGCGTCGGTGAAGACCATGTCGAAGCAGCCGTTTTCCTGGTCAAATTTCTGAAGCGCCTCGCGAACGCAGGAGGCGGCGAGGACGTTGTAGCCGCTCATGCGCAGGGCCTGGCTGACGAACTTGTTCACGGCCTCCTCGTCCTCGACCAAGAGGATGCGCTGGCCGGTGCCGCGCGCCACGGCAGCCGGGGCGGCAGTGGTGCCGACGACGGCGGTCTGCGGCAGCGGCTGGGAGGAGACGGGCAGGTAGATGTGAAAGGTGGTGCCGCGGCCGACGTAGCTCTCCACCTCGACGCCGCCGAGGTGGCTCTCGATGATGCTGAAAATGACGGAAAGGCCGAGGCCCGTGCCATCGTTCCCCTTGGTCGAGAAGAACGGGTCGAAAATGCGCTCGCGGATTTCCGGCGGAATGCCGCAGCCGGTGTCGGTAATGGACAAGCGCACGTAGGAACCGCTGGCCGGCTTGCCCGAGACGAGGGCGAAGCTGACCTGGCCTGCGGTGACGTTCTGGGTGCGGACCCTGACACTGCCGCCCTGGGGCATGGCGTCGCGGGCATTGACGACGAGATTCATGAGGACCTGCTCGATCTGGCCTGCATCGGCCATGACGGGACGGAGCTGCGGATCCAGCTCCACCGAGAGGGCGATGTCCTCCCCGATGATGCGCTGGAGCATCTTGCGGATGTCGCTGATGGAGCTGTTCAGGTCGATGGGCATCTTGTTGACGACCTGTTTTTTCGAGAAGGTGAGAAGCTGGCGGGTGAGGGAGGCGGCGTGCTTGGCAGCGCGGCGGATCTCACCCAGCTCAATGATGGAGGGGTCGCCCTGCGGGAGGCGGCCAAGGAGCATGTCTGCATAGCCAATGATGGGGAGCAGCGTGTTGTTGAAGTCGTGCGCGATGCCGCCGGAGAGACGGCCGACGGCCTCCATGCGCTGGGAGCGGGTGAGCTGAGCCTGGAGGCGCTGCTTGTCCGCCTCGGTCCGGGCGCGCTGGAAGGCGCTGGCGAGGAGGTCTGCCACCATTTTGAGCAGGGTGGTCTCCTCCAGACCCCAGAAGCGGGAGTGGGTGGTGGCGACGCCGAACCAGCCGGTGAGCTGGTCGTTCTCGAGCACCGGGACGATGAGGACGGAGGGAGCCTGGAGGGCGGTGAGAAGCTCTCCGACGAGGGCGGGCGGTGGAAGCGCGCCCTGCGGCAGCGGGTACTGCAGCGGCTCGCGGCCGGCGTGAAGGGCGGGCAGGGTGAAGGGACGCTCCTTGAAAGTGGCGGCGAGCGGGTGCAGACGGCCGTTGCCCCACTCGTGGGCGCAGGAGAGCGCATTGCGCGAATCATTGACGGCCAGAATAAACGCACTCTCGACCCGGAGGAACTGGGCGGTGGCCCGGACTGCCTTTTCAAAGCCGCGGGAGGACTCGCCGGCGGCGAAATCCAGGAACTCGGCGGAAATGGAGCTGACGACGCTCTCCAGCTCGGCCCGGAAGGCGAGGGCGTCCTCGATGCGTTTGCGCTCGTCGATTTCGCACACGAGGCGCTCGTTGGTCTTCATGATTTCCGCCGTGCGCTCGTGGACGAGGCCCTCGAGGTGCTGCTGATACTGGCGGAGCTGGTACTGGGCCTGGCGGCTGTCCGTGACGTCGCGGAAAACAAGAACGGCCCCGGTGATTTCGCCCTTGTTGTTTCGGATGGGAGCGCCCGAGTCATCGATGGGGACGCTGGTGCCGTCGTGGCGGAGGAGCACGCCCTCGCCCTTGAGCCCGCAGACGACGCCCTCGGTCAGAGCACGAAGGGCGGGGTTCGCCGCACGCTGGCCCGTGCGTGTGTCGTAGATGGGAAAAATGTCGTCCACCTTGTGCCCGGCGGCCTGCGAGCTGCGCCAGCCGGTGATGGTCTCGGCTTCCGGATTCATGAACTGGATGACGCCCGCGGGATCCGAGACGATGACGCCGTCCCCGATGCTCATGAGCACGGTGGAGAACCACTCATGGCTCTGCCGGAGGGCTTTCTCCATGTCGCACTTGTGGAGGGCGATCTCCACGGTGGAGCGGAGGCTGGCCTCCTCGAAAGGCTTGACGATGTATCCGGCCGGTTCGGCCACCTTTGCCCGGGCGAGGACGGCGGGGTCCGAGTAGGCGGTGAGGAAGACTGCGGGAATCTCCAGGCGCTGGCGGATGATGGTGGCGGCCTCGATGCCGTCCATGGCGCCCTGAAGGCAGACGTCCATGAGGATGAGGTCCGGGAGGAGGCGCTCCGCCTTGTCGATGGCCTCCTGGCCCGCCACGGCGACGCCGAGGATCTCACACCCCATCTGGGTGAGGCATTCGGAAATGTCTTCTGCGACGATGCGTTCATCGTCCACGACAAGGATGCGGCGCTTTACCATAATGCGTGAGGATTAGAGGCGGTTCTGATACTGGGTCTCCTTGAAGGAAATTTCAGTGCGTGTACCCTGCTGCCCGGAAACAGTGAGGGTGCCGTGCAGCTGGTCGGTGAGCATGCGGACGAGGCGCATGCCGAGGGAATTATGGGTGATCGGATCGAAGTCGTCGCCGAAGCCGACGCCGTTGTCCCAAACGATGAGGGAGTAGTTTCCCTCGGAAGTCTTGCTCAGGCTGACGAGGATGACGCCGTCGCGTCCGTCAGGAAAGGCGTACTTGAGGCAGTTCTGGACCAGCTCTGTAACGATGAGGCCGCAGGGCAGGGCGGTGTCGATGCTCAAGCCGATGCCGTGGACGGTGAGGCGGACTTCACGGCGGGAGCCGGGGGTCGTCTGCATGCGCATCAGCTCGCCGGTGAGGGTGTTGAGGTAGCCATGCATGTCGATGGTACTGATGCTTTCCGACTGGTAGAGCTTCTCGTGGATGAGACCCATGGAGCGGATGCGTGCCTCGCTCTGGCGCAGAATGTCGCGCGCCTCCTCCGTGTCCGCACGGCGGGACTGGAGCCGCATGAGGGAGGAAAGCATCTGCATGTTGTTTTTCACCCGGTGGTGGATCTCGCGCAGCAGGACGTCCTTTTCCCGGAGGGAGGTCTGCTCCTCCAGGGACTTCCGCAGCCGGTCCTGGGAGGTCTGGAGGGAGCCGATCATGGTGTTGATTGACTCGGCCAGGTTTCCGATTTCGTCCTGGCTGGTGATGTCCACCCGCGCAGTGCCCGCACCAGCAGCCACCCGCTGGGCGAAGCGCTGGAGGGAGAGAATGGGCTCCGTGAGATTCCGGGCGAAGAAGTACGACACGAGCGCCGCGAGAAGAAGAGTGCCGCCTGCGACAATGCCGGTGACCCGGTAGACGCCGCGGACGTTTTCATTGTAGTCCTTGAGGGCAAGACCAACGTGGATCCAGCCCCAGGTCTGGTCCCCGCTGAAGGCGATGCGGCGGCTGAAGTGGAAGCAGCGCCCGTCGGAAAGTTCATTGCTGGTGATGATGCCCCTGTCGCTTTGGTCCGCCGCCGGGCGCCACATGTCGCCGTTGAGGGTCGTGCGGGTCCACTGGCCGTCAGGATAATAAATGCTGGCGGATCCGTCCTCCTCGCGCAGAACGAGGTAGCGGATGTCAGAACGGTCTCTGATCACCCTCGAGAATTCAACGGAGAGCAGGGTTTCAAAATCCTCCGCCAAAATGGAGCTGGTGGTGGCCTCGGAAAGCGCGGAGACGATGGACAGGGCGTTTTTCTCGAGGTTCGCCTTGTAGCTTTTTTCTTGAAAGTGAACCATCGCGATGGAGAGCACCGCCATGGTGAGCGCAGCCACGCAGCCCGACATCATGGTGAGTTTCCAGAGGAGTGAACGCTTGGGGGCCGGGAGAACCGGTTCTAAAAAATGAGGGTTCACGGCTGGCTGGAGCGCTTGGCCCGCGGGGTGGCGGGTGGTTTTTTAAGGGCTCCGGGGGAGTCCGAAGTTGCAAGCCCCGCGCCCTGCCGGGGCGGGCCGGCGAAGACGGGGGACGGGAGACTGGAGTCCGCATGGCTGACGAGTTCGACGGTGTCGATCAGCGCGCGGGGCTCGTAGGACACGAAGCGATCCACATTCAGCAGCTTGAGAAGCTGACGGCCCCGGTCCCGGTCCTGGGTGCTCTTGGTCGCGCTGTCGTCGAGGTTTTTTATGACGTCCAGGAGGTGGCGAGCCAAGGGTGCGTCCCGGCGCACGCAAATGAGGGAGTCGACCAGCTTCGGGGAGTAGGCGGCGACGGCCATGAACTGCTTGAGCTGGGGATTGAGAGCGAGAGCCTCCTCAAACTCCCGCTGGCGCACGACGGCTGCATCCGCCTTGCCAAAAAAGAGGGGGAGGATGGCCCGGCTGGGGTTGTTGACCAGATCAATGCGGCCAAAATAGGAATCTCGCGGGCGGGAGGTGCGGGCGGCGGAGCCCGGTTCGAAGTCGAGGTTGGCGGTGTGAAGAAGGCTGTCCAGCCAGACGAGTGGCAGGTCCCCCCGGCCGGCGATGTCCACCAGAATGCGGGTGCCCTTGAGTTGGGAGAGCTTGCGGCTTCCCCTCGTCAGCAGGACGAGCGGTTCGTCGACTGACTTTTCACCCCCCAGCATGACCAGCGGCTGAATATCAACAATTTCTCCCTGCACGTGTCCGGCTTCAACTACGAGCCGCGCATAAGCCCCGCCGGTGATCATGAAAAGGTCGGCCATGCCCTGCCTGACGGAGGAAAAGAGGACATCATCGCTTTCGAACAACTTGACTTCAGGCTTGTAACCAATCTCCCCGGCCAGGTAGCGGGCCATGGTGCCCATGACGAGGGTGGCCCGCCTTGAGTCAGTCGAGGAAAGCGCCCCGGCGGAAAATGCCATGCGCAGAGGCCTTTGGTTCTCAGACACAGACCCGGCAGGGGTGGAGGCGGCGGAGACGGGCGGCCCGGAGGCCGTTTGTCCCTGCGCGCTCCACCCTGTCAAGGCCAGCAGGCCTGCTAGGAGTGTGCGATGAAATGGCATGGTTGTGTATCCGTGGAAACTATTAATATTATAGTAATTCTATGCTTCTGTAAACAGTTTTCTTGGTTGTTTTGGAAAACAGGGAGCGCCGCCAGGGGCCACGCGGCATTTTTTTCCTCCAGACGGTCGGAGTCGTGCTAAAGATGCCGCCGCATGGAAGCTCCAGCTCGCATCAACGTTCTCGGCGTCGGCCTGAGTGAGATTAACCACGCCGTGGCGCTGGAGCAGATCCGCTCCGCCCTGGCTGAGGGGAGAAAGGGGTACGTGACGGTGACCGGAGTGCACGGCGTGAGCGAGTGCCAGTCATCCCCCGAACTGAAGGAGATCCACAACCGCTCATTCCTGAGTACGCCGGACGGGATGCCGATGGTGTGGAAGGGATGGCTGGACGGGTCCAGCGTGGTGGACCGGGTCTACGGACCGGACATGATGCTCAATGTGATGAAGGAGTCCGTCGGGAGCGGGTGGAGGCATTTTTTCTACGGAGGCGGGGACGGAGTGGCGGAACTGCTGAAGGCGAAGCTGGAGGCGAAATTTCCCGGCGTTCAGATTGTGGGGACGTTCACGCCTCCCTTCCGGCCGCTGACGGCGGATGAGGAGGAGTCGCTGGCACGGCAGGTGGCGGAGGCGAAACCTGACTGCTTCTGGGTGGGGCTGAGCACGCCAAAGCAGGAGCGCTTCATGGCAGCGTACCTCAACCGTCTGGAGACGACGCTGATGTTCGGCGTGGGGGCGGCTTTTGATTTCCACGCCGGCCTGGTTCCGCAGGCGCCTTCGTGGATGCAGCGGGCCGGGCTGGAGTGGCTCTACCGGCTGATCAAGGAACCGAAGCGCTTGTGGAAGCGGTATTTGAAGAACAATCCGCTCTTCATCGGGCGGATGTTTCTCCAGCTGACCGGCCTGCGCGCCTACCCGCTGGACGCGCCGAGGGTGGTCGGGCGCGACTGAATCACGCCCGGGTCTGGGTGATCTCGACCAGCCCGGCCAGCGCCGTCACGGCCACCTCTGCCACGCTGAATGGGACAATGAACGCCAGCGGCGCCTCCTCGAACACCTCGTTTCAATGGGGGCTCACGACTGCCTACGGCTCCTCGGGCTCCTCGACGCCCGTGAACGTCACGGGCAGTACTTCCACTACAGTCAGCCCGGGCCTGACGGGACTGACGGCGAACACGACCTACCAATGCAGGGTGAAATCGGTAAACTCCGAAGGCACCAGCGTTGGGCTGGACCAGGTCTGCACCACGCTTTCGACGGCAGCGAAGGGCATCACGAGCGTGACTCCCGCCGGCGGAGCGCGCGGATCAAGTGTGACATTGGTCATCGTGCTGAACTCCAGCTTTTCCCTGCCTCCGCCTCCCGTCACTGTGCAGCCCACTTCCGTCACCCTGACGAGGGCGGGCTCGACGACGATCACCGCCTCCTGATTCAGCCGGAACAGCACCACCGGCAAAGTGACGGCCACTTTTGCCATCCTGGCAGGGTCCACCACGGGAACCTGGACCGTAGACGCCGTCTTTGGCCCAAACACGTGGAGTCTGACCAATGGATTCACCGTGAATTGAACCGCTGCTCCGTGTCCGGGAAAACACGCCTCCCAAAACTTGGGGCTTGGCAGGCGGCGTCCTCAGGGCTAAACGGGAAAGATGAAATGGTTTTATGTTCTGGATGACGGTGCCACCAAAGCCGAGGCGGAAGAAACTGAATTCTCCCTGCTGGTCGCGCAGGGGCGCATCCGTCCGGAAACGCTGGTCTGGCGGGAAGGAATGGCCGAATGGATGCCCTGCCGCCAGGCGAGGCCCGAGTTGTATCAAGGGGCACTGACGGGAGGAACTCTTGACTCCCCTCCCCCTGAACCCCAACCTGCGCCCTACTACCAGACTCCCTACAACCAGCCGGGGATGATGCAGCCCGGTCCGATGGGACCGGTCAATGAACCGATGGCAATTTTCAGCCTGGTGAGCGGCATCCTCGGGCTCGCTCCGGGGGTCTGCTGCTGCCTGCTCGGCCTGCCCATGAGCATCGTCGCGATCATCTGCGGCCACATGTCTCTGGGAAAAATTCGGCAGTCCGGTGGCCAGCTCGGAGGTCACGGCATGGCACAGGCGGGGCTGATCCTCGGTTACATCGCCCTTGCCGTCATCTTCGGCCAGATCATTTTTCAGATCATCACTTCGGGTTTTTCCGCTGTGACGAGCGGGTCAACCAGGTTCCACATGCCGTGAGGCGGGGCCGGGCGTGCGCTGTGGCAGGCGGGCATGGGCCCCGGAAACAAGCCGGGCCTGCCAGAGCATTTGCCACAAATCCCGGCCCCTGCACGGCCTCGTTCCGCCAGCGGCCAGGGTCAGTTCTTGATGGCCGGGCGGAAACCCGAGTCGTTTTGACCGTTCGTATTGAGACGAATGAGCGCGGGCTGGGCGAGACTGTTGAAGGTGTCGAAGTCACCACCGACGAACACCTTGTCCCCACCTCCCGGCTCGAGGGCGCGGACGCCGCTGCCGGTGCCGGTGCCGGCATTGAAGGCGGGGTCGAGGGTACCGTCGGCCATGAGCCGGGCCACGGAGCGCATGACGCCGATGGTGAGATCGCCACCGACGTAGGCACGCCAGCGGATGTTGTCCGGAGTGGGTGTGAGATCACAGCTGCCGAAGTCGAGGAACTGGCGGCTGGGCGAAGTGGCGGCGGACAGGGTGTCCGGGGTGCCGCTGCGGGGGAATTTCCGGATGTCGCCGGACAAATCCGCCTGGGCCCACATGATGCCGGACGGGTCCATGGCCAGGGCCGCATAGGAGCTGGCGCCGAAGTTTCTCACCAGTATCGCAGGCAGTGCATCATTCAGATTAAACGAATACAAGCGACCGGAGACCGTGGTGAAGTAGACCAGGGCATTTCCGGAGCTGTCGCCGAAGACGGCAAGGTCCCCGACATCCCAGCTGGCGGTGTCGTTGCTCAAATCCCGGATCTTGACGGCATTCGTCACTCCGGCAATGGGGTCGACATCAACGCGGACGAGGTCGTCGGTGCCGTTGGCCACGTAGTGCAGTGCGTCGTTGAAGAAGCCGAGGTTTCCCGGGAGCTGACCGGGGCTGTAAGTGAGCCCGCCGGACTGGAGCAGGCCGAGCGAGATGTGGGCCTCGGTATTGAGATCATACCGGCCGAGGTGGAAACCGGCCGGGGTGTTCTCCAGGTAATAGAGGAGGCTGCGGGACTCGTCAAAGGCGATGGCACTGACGCCAGTGAAGGGTGCAGGCACCACGGTAAGCGGGGTGTTGACCCCGGTGGTGGTGTCGACGGTGTAAAGTGTGTTTGACCCGTCTGCGGCGTACACCGGGCAGGAGGGCAGAGTGGAACCGGTGGTGACGTCCGAGAAGTCCGCAACAGCCAGGGCCGGGGCGAAGGGCGTGGCGGTGGCGGAGATGACGCCACTGGTGGTGTCGACGGAGCGGAGGTTCGCGCGATCACCGGCGCGGGTGGCGTAAAGCGTGCGCGTGCCGGGTGGCGGGGACAGGACGAGCGCCTGGCTGAAGTCCGTGGTGTCTCCCGGGGTCTGGCGCACAACTTTGAAGCTGGCCAGGGTCTGCATGTTGAACGAGCAGAGTTTCGCAGTATTGCCGGTGCGCGCCGAGAACCAGGCGGTGCCGTCGTCGTCGATGGCGAGATCGCCGACTTCGTCGAACACCAGGGCGTCACCGGTGAGGTCTTTGACCTTTTTCTGACCGGTCATGAGCGATGCACTGGCGTCGATGCGGACGAGGTCATCCGTGCCATGGGCAATGTACCAGAGCGAGCCGGCGTAAAACGCAAGGCTGGTCGGTTTCACCGTGGGCAGGTAGGACAGGGCCGCGTTCTGCAGGCTGCCGAGGGCTGTGTGGGTGTCCGTGGCGACGGAATAGCTGCCAAGCTGGAAATTCACCGGAGTGTCCTGCACGTAGTAAAGGACACGGGAGTCGCTGTCGGCGGCCAGGGAGACGATGGGCCACGGGGCGCCATTGGTGAAGAGGGCGGTCTCCCCGGTGGCGAGGTTGGCCAGGTGGATCTCGGTGTCGCCCCCCCGGCAGGCGTAGATCGACGAGGTGGGCGGCACCGTATTGAGCGGATTCGTGCAGAAGCCGATGGCCCGAATCAGGTTGATGCCGAAGCGCACGCCGTAGCTGAAATAGGACACGTCGGCGGTGGTGCCGGGGGTGACCTTGACCATCTGGTAATACAGGGGGCCGGAGGTGTAGGAAGACACCATGTCGCCGTCGGCGGGCAGGATGGCCAGTGCCTCGCTGGTGGAGCCGGACTGCTGGCTGAACCTGGAAAGGATGGCTGCGGTGGACGGATTCACCTGGTAGACGTCCCCGTCCTGGCGGTCACCCACGTAGAGCGAACCATCCGGAGCAGCGGCGAGGCCGGCGGAGTTCGCGCTCGAGTAGCCTGAACCGGTGATCTGGCCCACCTTCGTGGCGCCGCCAAAGTCGCGAGCCGAATCAACGGACAGGGAATTAAAGCGGACCAGGTAATCTGATGTGGTGTTGCCAGCGCCCGAGGCCAGGCCCTCTCGCCAAAGGAGGTAGAGGCGCTGGTCCACGCCGACAGCCAAGCCGGAAACGACGTCATCGGCCCCGCCGGTGGACGGGACGCCGACTTTGAAGGGATTGAAGTCACCGACGAATTCCGCTACGACCTGCTGGCCCTGCCGGATGTTTGAAAGGGCAACTTTGAAGACCGGGTGGTTGTGGGTCTGTCCGCCGATGGTGACGTCGGCATTCCGGACGAAGTAGAGGACGAGATCCCGCGTGACTGTGAGGGCGTCGATGCGGGCGCTGCCGGAGACCTTGGTGAAATTGAAGGGCGTGGTCCCGTCCATGTAGACGAGGTTGCCGTAATCGATGGAAGTGACGTTGTTGGATGTGTTCCTGTAATTTCTGAACTCAAACAGGCTGGCACCAGCGGAGGCCTCGGAAATGGCCCAGAGCGAATCACTGACGCTCTGCGGGCCGATAAGGCCGCGCGGCTCGGCAGGGGCGAAATCGATCACGTCGACAGCGGGGTTGGTGGCTGCCTGGAAGGTGGTGGCGCCGGTGGTGGTGCTGACCTGGTAGAGGTTGCCTCCGGGAGATATATTTCCGTAGAGCTGGGTGCCGCCGGCAAAGACAATGGAGGCCATGCTGCTGCTGAGGCTGGTGAGCGCCTGGTAGCCGCCCCAAGTGCTGAGGTCGTAGCTGAAGAGGCTGGACGGTCCGCTGGCGTAGAGGACGCCGTTGGATTTGAGGGTGAGTTCCGTGAGGACACCAGGATCGATGTTCGAGTTGCCGGAAATGTCAGCGACCTTTTCCCTGGAAAGGATGCTGGTGGCACCAACGTTGATGCGGACCAGGTCGTCGGTGCGGTCCGGTATGTAGTAGAGCGCTCCATCGATCCAGGTCAGGTTTGAGGGCGCCAGCGAGGGCGGCGGGCCGAACACAGGAGCGTGAGTCGAAAGGCGGGATGAGACCGGGGTGCCAAGCGTGACAGCGAGCAGATCTCCCAGACTGGTGTGAGTGAGCGTCCTTGCATTGAAGCGGTAGAGAATCGTACTGCTGTCCGTGTAGTACACCTCGGATTTGACCGGATCAAACGCGGCGGTGACGAGAGTGCCGGTGGTGGGCGAGGTGGCGTCAACGATGGAAGTAGTCCCGGTGACGGGATCAACAAGGTAGATGTTCTTGTTGCCACCGCCCACGGCGTAAATGGCTCCGGGCAGTGCCGGGTTCGGCTCGGCCCCGGCGAAGTCCGTGAAGGACACAACGGGAGAGGACGTGAATGCGGTGGCCATGACGCCGGTGGCTGAGACAACGGAAGCGATGTCCGCCGGGCTGGCGGCGCTGGCTGCCCAGAAGCTGCCGGTGCCATCCGGAGGGTTGTAGAGGGCGGTGACGGAGGCGGCGGTCGTGCTGACCGAGCTGAACGAGGAGGTGGCAAACGTCGTCAGGTCAAACTTTCCGAGTTTTCCCGGCCAGGTAAAATAGAGGTAGCCGTCCTGGCCGACGGTGAGGTCACCCACAGTCAGATTCTGGGCATTCCCGGTGACGTCGGCCATCTTCGTCTGGCTTTGAATCGTGGAGCCATTGATGGTGATGCGAACGAGATCGTCCGTGCCAGGGGTAATGTACCAGAGGGCGCCGGAGAACCACGCCAGGTTCGCGGGCATGGCTGCGGGATTGTAGGCGTAGCTGGCCGCCAAGGCACCGAAGTCGGTGTAAGCTTGGGTGGAAATGTCGTAGCGACCGAGTTTGAAGCCGGAGGCGGTGTTCTCCACAAAATAGACATCGCGACCGGCGGCATCATAGGCCACGCTGCCGGGAACGAAAGGCACGGCGCTGGTGAGAACGCTGGTCTGACCAGAGGTGGTTTCAAACTGGTAGATTTTCTTGTTCACTCCATCCACGGCATAGTAGGTCGGGGTGATCTCCGACTGCCCGGCGCTGGTGTCGGCGAAGTCGGAAATGGAGACGGCCGGTGCCGTGGGCGCAGCGGGTGTGGTGGTGAAGGCGGCAGTGCTGAGCAGCTGGAGCTGTGAGCGGCTGGTGTCCTTCGTGCCATAGAGCACACTGGAGGCAAAGACCAGACTGGAAAACTGGTTGGCAGCAGTGCTGTTCGTCTTCGCCAGCGGGCCTGGCTGCTGGCCTGCCGGGGCGACGTATTCAAACCCGTCGAGGGTTTTCATGTTGAAGCGGCAGTAGTGGAAGCTCGAACCATTGACGGCGGTAAAGTACATCCATCCATCGCTGCGGATGGCGAGGTCACCCACGTCGCCGAGGCTCATGGCGTTGTTGGTGAGGTCGCGCGCCTTGAACTGGCCGGTGAGCGAGGACGGGCCGACGTCGACGCGAACGAGGTCGTCGGTGTCCTTCGCAATGTACCAGAGATGACCGCCATACCAGGCAAAATTGGAGGGGAGCTTTCCGGCGGGATTGTAGGAGGAGAAGCCGGCATCGAGGACACCCAGCGCAGTGTGGGTGGCGGAAGCGATGTCGTAGCGCCCAACGCGGAATCCGGTGGCGGCATCTTCGAGGTAGAAAAGGCGGTTGCCAGTGACGTCAAGGCCCAGGCCCACCACGGGCCAAGGGGCGGTGGCGGCAACCGAAGTGGCCCCTGTCCAAAGATTGACGCTGTATATGCTGGCGTTGCTGCCGCTGCCTCCGGCGACGGCGTAGACGGTGGGCTCGGAGGGGAGAACAACGTCGGGCTCTCCGCGGGCAAAGTCCGCGAGGGGGACTGCCGCAGTGCTGCGCAGGGTCTGAGCGTAGGTTGAAGCATTGATCTGGAGCACCTGGCGCTCGAGAGCAGCGCTGTCTTTGACGCCATAAAGCGTGCCTCCGTCATCAAACGACATGGCTTTCAGTCCCGGAGCGGCCGCCGTCGAGGCAGCTGCATAGCTGTTCATGGTGGGCAGATCAAACCGCCCGATGCCAGTCGAGTGAGAGAAGAGAAGCTGGCCGGCGGAAGTTACGGTCAGATCGCCAATGGAACTGAAGGTGACCGTGTTGTTGGTGAGGTCGCGGACTTTAACCTGATTGGTGATGCGGCCGGCGGCGGTGTCAATGTCAATGCGGACCAGGTCGTCGGTTGATTCAGGAATCCACCAGAGACTGCCGGCAAAGAAGCCGAGGTTTCCCGGACTGTTGGGCGCGGGGTAGGCGTAGGCCGTGGCATCCCAGCGGAGGCCGAGGTTGCCAAGCACAGTGGCGACGCCCGAACCCAGATAATAGCTGCCGAGCTGCCACTCGTTGCTGCCTCCGGTGGAGTAGCGCGTATAGTAGAGAACCTGGCCGGCGGGATCATAAGCCACGGTGGACGGAGTCCACGGCATGACGGTGGTGTCGGCCACAGTCAGCATCTGTCCGGTGAAGGGATAGAGCTTGTAGAGGCGGCTGGACGCCGAGTCGACTGCGAAGAGGCTGGAGGCCGGAGGCATGGCGACATCCGGCTCGGGGCCGGCGAAGTCGATGAACGTCTTGTTGGGCAGGGTGAGCTTGCCATTGCTTTCCCCACCGGTGGTGGTGCTGAGCTGGTAGAAACGGGCGGTGCCGCGCGCACCAATCATGGTGGCGTCATCGAAGGCGAGACCGCCGTACATTCCGCTGGCCGGCAGCGAGCCCATGGGGGAGAGGGTATTGAGGTCAAACCGGTCAATTCGCTGCGCCCCGGTGCGGACAACGGAGACATAGAGGATGCCGCCCGGGCCAACGCAGAGATCCCCCACGCTGGTGTAGATGGTCCCCGAATTCATGAAGGCCACGACCAGCTGATTGACGATTTTTGTCCCGGCCGGATCGAGATCAATGCGGATTAGGGAATCCGAGTTGGGATTGACGTAGAACAGATGGCCTGCGAAGAAGGCGAGATTCCCCGGATGGGTGGTGGGGGAGGTGCTCCACGAAAGGCCCGAGGGCGGGACGGTCATGCTGCCAAGGTCGACAGCGGAGGTGCCATCGGCATTGGACCGGCCGAGCCGGTAGCCGGAGGCGGTGTCCTCCATGTAGTAGACCTTCTGCGCATCGGGGTCGTAGGCGATGGTGGAAATGTTGAATGGCGCGGCATTCGTCAGGGTGGTGACGGCACCATTAAGGGCGGAGAATTTGAAGATGTTCCGGTTGCCGCCAGTGACCGCGAAATACTGCTTGCCCGAGGGGATGGTGATGGCCGGTTCCGCCCTTGCAAAGTCGGTAATGTCGAGCGCCGGATTGGCGGAGGCGACGAGCCCGTCAGCTCCGGTGGTCGTATTGATCTGATGGAGGCGGGAGCGGGTGGCGGCACTGTTTCCGTAAAGCAGGCCGTAGTCATCAAAGGTGATGGAATCAAAGCTGTTGAGGACGCCGCCAATCTGCTGGAATCCGCTGAAGAGGTTCAGATTAAACGTCCACAGTTTCTGGACACCGTTTAGGAAGAGCGTCCCGCCGGCCTGAACAGTGAGGTCCCCCACTTCGCCCAGGCTCGTGTCCGAGTTAAGGTCTGCCAGTTTGGTGATGGCACTGATGGCGGTGGCTCCGGAATTCACGCGAATGCGGACAAGGTCGTCAGTGGATGAAGCCACATAGTAGAGGTCGCCGCCGAAGAAGGCGAGGTTTGAGGGGCGGTCCTTGGCGTCGTAGCCATAGGCGGTGCCGCTGACGGTGGCCACGGTGGTGAAGAAGTTCGTGGTGAGGTTGTATTTTCCAAGACGCCAGTCCGAATTGAGGGCAGCCGCCTCGGTGTAATAGAGGGTGTTCGTGCCAGAGTCGTAGGCGATGGTGGAGATCGTCCATGGGGAGACCTGGGCGGCCGGATTTATCCGGGCCACAACGCCGGAAGCCGGATTGACCTTGTAAATGTTTCCATTGGAGCCGCCGACGGCATAAATGGGAGTGGTGGGCAGGGTGACGGAGCGTTCAGCGGCCGCGAAGTCGATAAATGAGTAGCCTGCCGTGGAGGCAAGCGCCGTCTGGGAGCCCGTGGCGGGGTTGATTTGCTGGATGGTTGAGGGGCCCGACTGGGAAACGCCGATGAGGCGTGCATTCTCGTCCACCATGAGGCCGCGGTAGACGGCGCCACCAGCAGTGGCGACGGCGGGCTGGGCCGTGAATGTATTCAGATCGAAGGTGCCGAGCTGGCCGGCAGCCATGGAGTAGTAGAGCAGACCGCCTGCACCGACAGTGAGGTCACCCACGGCTCCGGTGGCGGCGTTGGCGTTGAGGTCGGCAATTTTGACCTGGTTGACGATTCCGTTGTCGTTGATGTCCAGACGCACCAGATCATCCGTTCCAGGGGCGACGAGGTAGAGGGACTGGTTGAAGAAGACAAGGTTGTCGGGCCGCGTGGTGAGCACGTAGCTGAACCCGCCGAGAGTCATGTCCCCCAGATCCTTGTTTGTCCTGCTCTCGATGTCGTAGCGGCCGAGATGGTAGGCGGAAACGCTCTCCTGAATATAGTAAATGCGGCCGAGCGAGGCATCGCAGGCAATGGCGGCGGGGTTGAAGGGCGTCTGAGCCGTGCCATTGAGGGTGGTGACCTGTCCGGTGTCGGGATTGAACTGGTAGATCCAGCGGTTGCCGCCGGTGACGGCGTAGTAGCTGGTGGTGTCGGGAAGGGAAACGGAGGGTTCGGGAACAGCGAAGTCAAGCCACTGCGTCTGCGGGCTCGAGTCGCTGACCAGGGTGGCTGCACCGGTCGTCTGGTTGAGGGAATAGAGACGTGTGCCAGGCGACGATTCGCCGCCGTAGAGGGTGCCCGATGAGAAGCCAATGCCCTGGAAGGGCGCGGCGCTGGCGGGGACGGTCTGGAAGCTGGTCAAATCGGCCAGGTCATAGCCGTAAACACGGTTGGCCGCTCCCCCGGACGGATCGGTGGCGGTCAGGTAGAGCCTGCCGTCAGAGGGCCTGATGGTCAGGTCTGTGACGTCGCCAATCGCCGCGTTGGAGGCAATGTCAGCCACCTTGACCATGCTGAGAATGGAAGTGGCAGTTTGATCGAGGTGAATTTTAACAAGATCGTCGGTGCCGGTGGCAACGTAGTAGAGGTCGCCGGCGAAGAACGAGAGGCTGCCAGGAACAGCCACAGGATTGTAGGCATAGGTGCCATTGCGGCAGTCTCCAAGGATCGTGTAGGTGTCGTCACCAGGCGTCCATTTTCCGAGGCGGACGATGTTGTCTGCGGTGGCCTCCGTGAAGTAGAATGCCTGCGCAGCGGGATCGTAGGCAAGGGTCTGGAGGGGGAAGGGGGCATCACTGAAGGGATTGAGCGTCGTGACTGAACCGTTGAGCACGTTTATGGAGTAAATCTTGGTGGTTCCGCCGCCCACTGCGTAAACGGGCGGAGCGGACGGCGGGGCGCTCAGACCTCCGGAAACGAAGAGGATGTCCCGCGCGCCTGGCCAAGTGTAGCCAAACTGGAACGGCGGGGAAAGGCCGGGGTCTGAATGGCTGGTAACTGCACCGGTGGTGACGTTGACGCGGAAAATGGCGCTGCCCCCGGGATTGCTGAGGCCTGCCTGTTCGCCTGCGACGTAGAGGTCGCCATTGCCGTCGTAGAATTCGATGTTGCGGATGTCCGGGCGGTTGGAGGTGGTGGCGTTCATCGCGCCGGGCAGGGTGGCCACAAGCACGGGGTTGACCGCAGTGGCCGGGGAGGAAACATCCGCCTTGACGACGACGTCATGGAGCTGCTCGGCGACGTAGAGCCAGTTGCCGCGGAAGTCCATGGACGCGATGGAGATTACGGAGTCCGCGACCAGGGTGAGGAAGGAGGCAGTGCTGATGGCGTCGTTGAGGTAGGCTCCGGTGGTTGCGTTGTAGCGCTTGACGGTCTGTCCGACGGCAATGTAGAGACTGCCGTCAGGACCGAAATTGATGTCGACTGCGCCGTTCACTCCGCTGATGAAAGTGTAGGGCGACGCGCCCATGGGGAGGCCTGCGCCGGCGCCGGCCGCCGGCCCGTTGTAGCGGACGACTCGACCGCCGGCGTCATCAATGGCGTAGATGTTTCCGTCCGGTCCGAAGGTGAAGCGGCTGAGGGTGCCGGCCCCACCCGCCCCCGGGGCCACGGTCACGCCGAGGTCCGTCCCCGTGGGGCTGAGCTTGCGAATGCCGGAGCCGGCGACGTAGACGTTGCCATCCGGCCCGTATTCGATCCAGGCAGGCTGCTGTCCGTAGAGCGTGCCGCCAAACGGGTCGGTGCCGAAGGAGCCGCCAAAGGCTCCCGTGACGGGATTGAAGTACTGGAGAGTGTCGTCGTAAACATTGCTGACAACGGCGAAGAAGACGCCGGTGGAGGGCAGGGTGACGTCGGGCTCCGGGGAGGCGAAGTCGCTGAAGACAGTGGAAGGGCTGGTGGCGAGGGGGGCGGACTCTCCAGAGCCGGCGGTGCTGACCTGGTAGAGGGTGGAGGAAGAGTTCTGCGAAACACCAAGCAGGACATCCGTTGGAGGGAAGTTGTTGCGGTCAAAACAAAGGGCCCGGTAGCTGGCGCCTCCAGCTGCCGCCCTTTCCGCATAACCGGACAGGGTGGTGAGGTTGAAGGTGGCGAGCTTGCCCGGAAGGCTGATCCAGAGTGTGCCTGAGGCATCGACGGTCAGGTCGCCCACGGCGCCCGGATCGGTATTTCCGTTGATGTCCGAAACCTTGACCTGGTTCAAAACACTGGTGGAGTCCACGGTGATGCGGACAAGATCGTCCGTTCCGGGGGTGATGTACCAGAGCGCACCGTTGAAGAAAACAAGGTTGTCCGGACGTGAGGCGGGCGTGTAGTCATTGGCGCCACTGGTGAGGCTGCCAAGGCTGATCTGGCCGGTTCCGTCACGACCGGTGCGGCCGAGGCGGAAATTCGTGGCGATTTCTTCGATGTAGTAGAGCTTTCCTCCTGGCCCATCGGAGGCGAGGGCGGCGGGATTGAATGCGGCGGCGTTAGCCATGGTGATGACCTGGCCGTCGATATCGTTAAAGCGGTAGAGATTCCTGTTTCCTCCGGTGATGGCGAAGAGTTCGCCAACCGGGGGCATGGTGACGGAAGGTTCGGCACCGGCCGCGTCTGTGCAGGCGCGGATCGGGTTGGTGCCGCTGGATCCGAGCACTGCCGCATTGACGGTACTGTAGCTGGTGACCGTGGTGTTGCCGCTCCCGCCCGTTCCGTAAAGAATGGCAGAGTCAAAGACGGCGGCCTCCACACTGGCTGCGGAGTTCCCAATTTCCGTGAACCCGCTAAAGGTGTTCAGATCGTATTTGAACCATTTCCCCAGGTTTAGTGCGGAGAGATGCAGCCAGCCCGCGGCATCCACCGTCATGTCGCCAACATCGAGGGACTGCGTGCCGGCGGAGTAACCCGAGGAAATGTCGACAGCCTTGATGGTGCGCTGGATGGCAGTGCCCGGAGTGGTGAGGTCGATGCGCATCATGTCGTCGGTGTTGGCCGCGACGTAGTAGAGGTGGTCCGTGATGAAGGCGAGGTTCTTTGGCGTCGTTCCCGTGAGGGTCCCGCCGAGGGTAAGGAGCGTGCTCGCCGCCAGATTGTACCGGCAGACGCGGGCGGAGGCGGCGACGTCTTCGAGCACGTAGACCAGACTGGCTGCGGAGTCGAAGGCGACGGCGCGGGCATTGAAAGGCAGGCTGGAGGTCAGGAGGCTGGAAATGCCGGTGGCAGGATCGAGCCGGTAAAGGCTGCGGCTGCCATCGACGGCGAAGATGTTCTTCGTGGGGAACGGGAGGGATGGTGTCGGCTCGGAACCGGCAAAGTCGTTGAACGCACGGGCAGGGCTGGTGTTCGAGCGCAGGGTGGTGGTGGCGGAAGAGGCGACGACACCGTAGACGGAGAGACTGTTGATCTGGGAAACGCCATTGAGCTCCCCGCCCTCAAAGGCAAGGCCGCGGAAGAAGGCGGAGCCGGGAAATGACACTTCGAGCCCGGCGGTGAAAGAAGTCAGACTGAACTGGTCGAGGCCTCCACCCGTGGTGGAGTAGCAAAGATTGCCGCTGGGGTCCACTGTCAAGTCACCCACCTCGGTGTAGGGGACGTTGCCATTGAGGTCGGCCACGTGCGTCTGGCTGGCAATGGTGTTTCCGCTGAGGCGAATCTGCACCAGATCGTCCGAATTCGGCGCCACGTAGTAGAGGTTTCCGCTGATCCAGGTGAGGTTGTTCACACGGCTGGACGGAGTGTAGCTGAAGCTGCCGCTGTTGAGCTGGCCGAGGTTGACGTGGCTGGAGCCGTCGACGTTGCAGCAGCCAAGGTGGTAGCCAGTGGCGGAGTCTTCCAGATAGTAGATTTTGCCGCCATCAGAGTCGAAGGCCACCGGGCCGGCATTGAACAGGCAGCCGGTCGTCAAAACGGTGTTTGTGCCGAACTTGGGGGAGAGTTTGTAGATGTTCGTGCTGCCGCCGGTGGTGGCAAAAATCCTGTCCGACGCGGGGAAGGCGGTTGCCGGCTCCGGGCCGCCGAGGTCGATGAAAGTGGTCGGAGGATTCGTAGCCGCCAGCTGGACTTCGGTCCCAGCGGCTGGATTGATGACGAAAAGCTCGCTGCCGGCGGTCTGCGAGTTGCCCACCAGGCGGCCCTGCTCGTCCATGACCAGGCCCTGATAGGCAGTGCTCTGGGATGTGGCGGTCTGGGTGTACGTGCCGGGAGTGGTGATGGGGAATTTCCCGAGAGCCCCGTCGCGGGAAATGTAGAGCGTCCCGTTGTTGTCCGAGGTCAGATCGCCAACGGTTCCCAGGCTGACGTTGCCGTTCAGATCAAGGGCCTTGACGACGTTCGTGACGGTGTTTGTGGATGAGTTGTACTCGATCTGGACGAGATCATCCGTGCCGGTGGGAACGCAGTAGAGCCGGTTGCCAATGTGAACCAGGTTGGGCGGGGGCGTGGACAGGGTGTAGGAAAAGCCCGAACTGATGACACCGAAGTCGGAATGGGTGCCCGAAGTGAGGTCATAACGCCCGAGGCGGATGGGCGGCGCCGAATTCTGGATGTAGAAAACCTGGTTCTGGGCCTGGTCGAGCGCGATGCTGGCCATGTCCCACAGGGCGGACGGGGTGAGGACTGAGACAGCACCCGTTGAAGGCTCGAGGCGGTATATCGTGCTTCCCCCGGTGATGCCGACAAAGGGGGTGGGCAGCGTGTAAACGCTGGTCGCCAAGTTTGAAGTGAGGAACCAGTTTTTGTAGGAGGAGGGCGGGTAAACCCGGGCGACCACGCTTCCAGAGGCGAGCGAGGTGGGGTTGAGGACGAAGGGACCGCTGTAGAGCGTGGCCGTGCTGGCAGGCTCGCCGGCATTGTCACCGGGGTCCATACCATCCGTCCGGTAGTAGATGCGCGCGTTTTCCGGAATGGTGCCGCTGGCGGTGTTCAGGGCGATGGTGACGTTGACCGGACCGCTCACGTCCCCCCCCGCCGGACTGATGGTGGGAGTGGCCAGGGTGATCGGGGAAACGCTCATCACGTGGGAGAAGACCGTCGAGTTTTGGACAATTTTCGGATCGCTGGAAACGCCCTGATATTTGACAGTGACTCCCGTTCCACTGCCGAAAGTGCCCAGTCCGAAGAGGATGTTGTCCCCGGCATACCCGTTGCTGAAAGTCGTTCCCGAGAGCCGCGCCCCGGAGGTGGCCGGATCCGAACCGTCGAAGGTCCAGTAAACGCGAAAGACGCTGGAGTTTTGATAGTCCAGCGGAATGTGACCGGCCGTTTTGGCGGTGGGGTTGGTCAGCACAATGCGCGGAGGGGAGGCTGGCGAGGTGGCGGGACTGCCCGACGCCATGGGGCCGTTCAGCTCCATGTATGTGTAGCTCGCCGGAATGCTGGCCGAGAGAAGGAGGCTCTCCGGCGTGGGGAGGAAGGTGGAGGTGGCCCAGTCGCTGTCGGTGTAAAATTCCGGATCAGTCGACTTCAAGTACGCCTCGATGGTGGCACCGGGATCAATGCGGACGGGCGTCGCGTAGGCGAGCTCCTGTCCCGCATTGGTGGAGGACCGGACGATGCGCTGGAGGTAGGCGAGATTCTCAGTGGTGTTGACCGTCACGTAAAGGGGGTACTCGTAAAGAGGGAGGACGGGAGCAGCCGGGGAAAAAGTCGGCGGAGCGGGCTTCCGTGCTCCGTCGGGACTCACCGGAACCGTGCCGATCGTGGCGGGAACCATTCCGGAGCGATCCTGCGGTGCCTGGCTGGAATCGTCGGAATTGGACGTCTGCGCATGGTCCCAAACCCAGGTTGAGTATTTTGCCTGCTTAAGGGCCACTCTTCGCTGCTCCTCGACCGAGACGCCAGCGGTATCGGCCACCTCGAAGCCCAGATACGTGTCGCCCGACTTGGAATCCGTGATCTCAAACCGTTGCGTGGCTGCGACGTAGCGAACGTAGCGACGGCTCCAGTTCCAGAACCCGCTTGTCGCGGGAGGGGAGACGAGCTGCAACCGGGGGTCGATAATCTCGTCCTTCACCCCCATGATCTCCTTGCGGTTGGCCCCGCCCGCCGTCGTAATGGTCTTTAGTTTGGCCAGCACGATCTCGGGAGTCGCATTCGACGGCAGCACCCCGCCGTGGGCCTTGTAGACTTGAATGGCCGCATTCATCTGGGTCACGTCCTCTCCCAGCTTGATGTTCATGGTATCACCCTGCACCTTGTTCACCACCACCAGCCCAATGCCGGAGGCAATGCCAATGACCGCCACCACGGTGACCACCTCGACCAGGCTGTAGCCCTTTGTGCGCAGGTTCGCGCCTCCACTGCCCCATGTCCACGGCTTGAGCCAGTGGACTTTGGACACGACGGATGCTAATGTGGAACTGGGGTGCTGGCGGAGTGGGAGGACTTTCATAACCCTTCTTGATCTCTTTGGACGGTTGACCGATTGACGAGTATTATAACTACAAATCAAATTTATGGAAATTATATAGTAGCGCAAGTGCTCATTTCATCGATCCGAAGGCCTGCTGACGATTTCCCAGTGGCGGGAATGGTTAAGATCGCCTAAACAATTCTCCCGAGGCCTCCGCCTCCCCCCAAACCAGTGCCAACCATCGAACCAGACGAGCCGGAGGGACATCCTCTGCACGACGCCGCAGCGGCGCCGAGGACGGCGTTCGACGTCTCGCTGCGGCCTCCAGTTTTCAGCGAGTTTCAAGGCCAGGCCAAGGTGAAGGAGCTGCTGCTCATGCGGGTGCAGGCCGCGCAACAGCGGGGGGACGTGCTGGATCACGCGCTTCTGAGCGGTCCACCGGGGCTGGGAAAAACGACGCTGGCTCACCTCATCGCGACCACGGTCGGGTCGAAAATCCACTGCACCAGCGGCCCCCAGATCGAAAAGGCCGGGGACCTGGCCGGCATTCTGACGAACCTCCAGAAGGGGGACGTGCTTTTTATTGACGAAATCCACCGCCTCCACCCGACGATCGAGGAGTACCTCTACCCGGCCATGGAAGACTACCGGCTGGACATCATCATCGACACCGGCCCGAACGCCCGGTCCATCCAGCTTCCCCTGCCCCGCTTCACCCTGGTTGGGGCGACGACCCGCCAGGGCATGCTCACGGCCCCGCTCCGCTCCCGGTTTGGCGTGACCCTGCGGCTGGACTACTACCATGCGGACGATCTGGCACGGATCATCGAGCGCTCGGCCGGACTGCTGGACATCAAGATTGAGCCCGACGGGGCCATGGAGATCGCCACCCGGGCGCGGGGCACGCCCCGGATCGCCAACAACCTGCTCCGCCACGTGCGCGACTACGCCCAGATGCACACGGGAAATGTCATCACCCAGGAGGCGGCGGATGCTGCCTTGAAAATGATCGACATCGACAAGGACGGGCTGGACGACATGGACAAGCGCATCCTGGAAACGATCATCTTCAAGTTTGACGGAGGTCCGGTCGGGCTGAACTCCGTGGCCGTGGCCGTGGGGGAGGACGCCTCGACGCTGGAGGACGTGAACGAACCGTACCTTATTATGCAGGGTTTCCTGAAGCGCACCCCGCGCGGACGGGAGGCGATGCCGGCCGCCTACATAAAGGTGGGCGTCGAACCGCCGCGAAAACCCGTCCCACCAACACCCCTGGCCCAGCCGGACCTGCCGCTCGATTAAAACGCCATGAAGCTGACGGAAGAACTGCAGGGCCTCTGGCGTCACGCCGGGGACCCGCATTTTCTCCAGTGGCTGCTGGAGGCCGTGTCGGTCGTGGGGGTGGCGGCGGGCACGCTCCTAGGGGTTGTCTCGATGTTTTTCAGTGACATCCGCCTGCGCACGCTGGCCCTGATCATTCTGGCTCTCTCGGCACTGTCCGTCATCCCCTGCCAGAAACAGCGCGCCAAGGCACCGCCCGCCGGAGCCGCCCGGGCCATGGTTGAAAAAACCGCCGCCACGCGCAAAGAGACGTCCTGGGTTTACTACACCCTGGCCGGGTTCGCCGTTGGGGCCCTGCTCAGCCGCGGGCAGGGGCGCATCGGCACCGTGCTGCTCGTCACCTCCCTTTTTGGCGGGGCGTACGTCACCATCTTCGGCCTCTGGCTCCACAGCCAGGACATGGGTGGCCCTCCGCCGAAGCCCGTCAAAGCCGCCAAACCCGCTGCTGCCGGGCAAAGATAAGTCCACACCCTTCCGGGAAACGGTCCCTCAAAAAAACTCCCCGCGTCATTTTGCTTTCCAGCGGAGCGAGTACGGCTATTCTGCGGACCGTATGCATGCACCAGCCACCAGTCCCTTCATTCATGCCATCCGCCATCGCATTGGCGAAGTCGTCGTTGGACAGGACGTCGTAGTCGAGAGGCTGCTCATCGCGCTGCTGACCAGCGGCCACATTCTCCTGCAGGGGATGCCGGGGCTGGCGAAGACGCTGCTGGTGGACACTCTGGCCAAGGCGATTGACCTGAAATTCAGCCGGGTGCAGTTCACCATCGACCTCCTGCCCTCGGACATCCTCGGCAGCGAGATCCTCGACCAAAAGACGGGCGACTTTCGCACGCGGCGCGGGCCGATTTTCACCAACCTGCTGCTGGCTGACGAAATCAACCGGGCCGCGCCCAAGGTGCAGTCCGCCCTGCTGGAGGCCATGCAGGAGCGGCGGGTGACGATCGGGAATGAAACCTTCACCCTGCCGCAGCCGTTTGTCGTCATCGCGACGCAGAACCCCATCGAGCAGAGCGGCACCTTTGAGCTGCCGGAGGCGCAGCTGGACCGCTTCATGCTCTGCCACCGGCTGGAGTACCCGACCCGGGACGAGGAGGAGGAGGTCCTGCGGAGAAACCTGACGCTGGGCCTGAAAAAGGACGCCTCGGGCGGGGTGGTCGCGCGGACGGAGTTCGACATGGCAAAGCACGCTCCCGTTGGCTCCATGGCAGACCTGGCGACGGCGATGGAGGCCGTGCACAGCGTCCATGTGAGCGAGGTCTTTCAGAAGCACGTGGTGGAGCTGATCCACCGCACACGGAAACACGCTGCTCTCGAGCTGGGCTGCTCCCCGCGGGGGGCCATCGCGCTGACGAAGGCGTCCCGCGCACGCGCTTATGTGCAGGGGCGGGACTACGTGGTGCCGGAGGACATTTTCGCCCTGGCGGAGGACGTGGTGCTGCACCGCATCCGCCTGAAATATGAGGCCCTGGCCGAGGGAATGACCGGGCCTGGCGTGCTCCGCGAACTCATCAACCAGATGGGATAGAGCGCCCAGCCACGGCATGTCCCCACACCCCACAACGGCGGGCGAATACCTGCTCGAGTCCTGCGACCCGCTGGATGACCGGCAGTTTTTCCTCGCCATCAAGCGGCTGGCGGACAGCCTGAGCTATGGCACGGACCGCTCGCCGTTTCTCGGTTCGGGCATCGAGTACGTTCAGTCGCGCCAGTACCTGCTGGGCGACCCGATCAAGGCCATCGACTGGCGGGTGACGGCGCGGACGGGGAAGTACCACATCAAGGAATTTGAGGCGCCAAAACGGATGCCGGTCTACCTGCTCATCGACACCTCGGCCTCGATGACCCTCACCTCCCGGACGTTGAGCAAGTACGCCTGGGCTGTGCAGATCGCCGGCGGGCTGGCCTTTGCCTGTCTGGACCGGGTGAGCCCGGTGGGCGTGCTGGGCGTGGGCGGCCACGAGCTGCACATGAAGCCCAGCCTCTCCCGGGACCAGGTCATGCAGTGGCTGCACCGCCTGCGCCGCCACCGGCTGGACGAGCCGACCACGCTCGGCTCCCGCCTCGCCCAGCTCAGCCCGAGCCTGGCCACCCGCGCCATGATCATCGCCCTGAGCGACCTGCACGATCCCACCGCCGTGCCCGCGCTCAAGCTCCTGGCCCAGCGGCATGACACGATTGTCCTCCAGCTCCAGGACCCGGCCGAGTCTCCGGTGGAAGGCACCGGATTTTTCCGCGCCCGCGAAGCCGAGACGGGCGGAGACACTCTCAGCCGTGGAAAGGCCGCCTGGCATGACCAGGAGGCGACTGCGGATGCCCTGCGCCGCAGCCGGGTGGACCACGTCCTCCTGCGCACGGACGAGCCCATCGCAGTGAAACTCAGAAACTTCCTCCAGGCCCGGGGCGCCCTCGGGCGCGGTGCCAGATGACTTCACCGAAAAACATGGCCGCCCGCCTCACACCTCTCCGCCTCGTTTTTTCCCTGCTCCTGCTGGCTGCGGGGCTGGCCCGCGCGACCACCGTCGGCATGACCGGAGAGGTGAAGGACCAGAAGCTGCCCGGTCCCGAGCTGGTGGTGAAAAAGATGGAGAACCCGCGCGGGCCGTTCATCCTGCGCATCACGGCGGTCTACCCCCACGGGTCGGATTTCCGCTACGACTTCGCCTATACCGGGCTGGAGCCGGGAAAATACGACCTCTGCACCCTGCTGGAGCACAAGGACAAAACCCCCGTCGCGGGACTGCCGCCGGTGGAGGTGGAGATCACGCCGGTCCTTCCTCCCGGGCCTCCACCGATGATCGAGGACCATCCCGTGGCCCCCTTTCTTCCCCGGCTCGGCGGCTACCGCATGCTGCTCTGGATCCTTGGAATCGTGTGGATTGTCGGATTCATCGCCCTCCTCTGCTGGCGGCGGAAATCCAGGGCCGCCACTGCGCCCGCCTCCGTGCCGGAGCCCACCGTGGCCGAGCGCCTGCGACCGCTCATCACGGAGGCGACCGCAGGCCGGCTCGACCGGGACGGCCAGGCAAAACTGGAGCGGCTCCTGCTGGGATTCTGGCGGCAGCGGCTGGACCTGGACGCCGCCTCGCCTGCCGAGGCCATCCGCACCCTGCGCAACCATCCCGAGGGCGGGGAACTCCTCCGGCGCGTGGAGGACTGGCTCCACCGGCCCGTCCGTCCCGAATCTGAGGCCGTCTCCGAGGCTGAGATCGCCACCCTCCTCCAGCCCTACCTCACCACCCAGCCATGAATTTCGCCCACCCCTGGGTCCTCCTTTTTCTCGCCATCCCGCTGGCCCTGCTGGTGCTGGGCTGGCGTCAGCACGGGCACCCGGTGGTCATGCCCTTTGACCAAGCGCACTCCCGGCCCCGCCGCGGTCCGCGCTTTCTGCTCGCCCTGGCCCACTCGTTGCCAGGCGTGATTCTGGCCGTGGTCATCGTCCTCCTTGCCGGGCCTCAGAAATTCGGAGAACCCCAGAGCAAGCGCCTGCTCACGAACATTCAGTTTCTCGTCGACGTCTCGGGGTCCATGACCTCAAAGTACGGCGACGGCAACCGCTACGATGCGGCCATGGCGAACATCGCCCAGTTCGTCGACTACCGGAAGGGGGATGCCTTCGGGCTCAGTGTTTTCGGGGACGATGTGCTGCACTGGGTGCCCCTCACCACCGACCCCTCGGCCGTGAAGTACGCCACCCCGTTTCTCTCCCCCCTCCAGATGCCGCGCTGGTTCAGCCAGGGCACCAGCATTGCCAAAGGGCTGGAGGCCTGCCGCCAGGTCATGCTCACCCGCGAACAGGGCGACCGCATGATCATCCTCCTCACCGACGGCTACAGCTTTGACCTCGCCAATGGCGGGGACGAGGCCATCGGCGCTAAACTCAAGGCGGCCAACATCGTCACCTACTGCATCCACATCGAGACGCAGGCCCCGCCGCTGGAGGTGCAGACCATCGCCAGCATGACCGGCGGCCAGGTTTTTCCCGCCAGTGATCCGGAGACGCTCAAGGCCGTCTTCAAGAAGATCGACGAAATGCAAAAGGCCAAAATCGAAAAAACCTCCTCGGAAATGATGGACAACTTCCGCCCCGTCTGCCTCACCGGCGCCGCCCTCCTCGCACTGGCGCTGCTGGCGTCGTTTGGGTTGAGGTATACGCCCTGGTAAACCCCTCCCCTCCCCATGCTCCCCGAACTCGCCGCCGCCGTTCTCGTCCTCTCCGCCCTTGCGGAGTGGCTGCACGCGCGCCGGGTGCGCCGGCTGGCGGCGCTGGTCTTCGGGCCGAAGAAAAAGCCGGCCGCCTGGGCTGCCGCCGCGCCGCTGTTGCGCGTCCTCTCCATTGCCGCGCTCGCCTGGGGGCTGGGCACCCTCTTTTATGTGGAGCCAAAAGTTTTCCACGCACGGGAAGTCGAGGCGAAGCACTACCGGCACGTCATCCTCGTGCTGGACGTCTCCCCGAGCATGAAACTGGAGGACGCCGGGGTGAACATGAAGCAGTCCCGCGCCCACCGGGTCGGGGAGCTGATGGACTCTTTCTTCAAGCGCGTGCCGATGGAGCAGGTGCGCCTCAGCGTCATCGCCACCTACACGAGTGCGAAGCCCGTGGTGGTGGACACGCGGGACGTGGCCGTGGTGAAAAACATTCTGACCGACCTGCCCATGTCCCAGGCCTTCGAGGTGGGCGAGACGAGAATATTTGAAGGGCTGGCCATGGCCGCGAAGGTCGCCCACGGCTGGCAGAGGGCCAGCACGACGATCATTCTGCTCACGGATGGCGACACCGTGCCCTCCGCCGGCATGCCGGAGATGCCGCCATCGGTGAAGGACATCGTCTGCATCGGCGTTGGCGACGCGCGGGCGGGGAAATTCATCGCCGGCAAGCAGTCGCGCCAGGACTCGGCCACGCTGAAGCAGATAGCCACCCGGCTGCACGGCAGCTACCACGATGGCAATCAAAAGCAGCTGCCCAGCGAACTGCTCGCCCAGATCACCAGCGTGGAAACCGAGAGCACCCTGGAAAAACTCGGCCGCCGTGAGTATGCGCTCATCGCGGCTGGCATTGGCGGTACGCTGCTGGCGCTGCTGCCGCTGGCCCTCGGCCTCTGGGGCACGGCGTGGAGGCCCGGGCGCCGGAGCGTCGCCCCCTCCCCGGCAAGCGAAGCCGCTGTGGCAGCGAGCCGGTAGGATTTTTCGGGGAAAAGCTCAGGCCCCGGTCAGCCGTGCCACCGCCGCATCCAGTTCGGAAAAGAGCGCCTCGTGTTTCGCCTGGTTCGGGATCTCCCGGATCATGGCCCGGCCGACCTGGATGAACCTGTCGGGGCCCACCCCGCCGCCGGCCGGCACCTGCTCCTGCATCAGGATCTTCGCCATCACATTGTGGCACTGTGCCCGGTTGAGCACCCGGCCGATGATTCGCAGCAGATCTTCGCGAAAGCGCAGCCACAACTCCGCATCCGCCCTCGCAAGCCGCGTGAGATACGCGCGGGCCGGCGAAATGAGCCCCGGCACGGCCTCCCGGTTCTCAAGCAGGAATGTGAGGAACGCTTCGGAGAGGGGCCGGGGATTTTCCGCACCGCCAAGGGGGGCGGACTTGGGCAGCGCCGTCACGGTCAGGACGGAGTTCTCGGGAAACGCGAAGAAGCCCTGCGTGACCGGCCGTCCGATCTGACAGTAGGCCGTGAACGTCTCCGTGATGGCCCCCGCCAGCGCTTGAGCCCCCGCCACGCCTTCGGCTTCAGGAAACATCGCGACCGCCACCTGCGCCCCGCGGTGCAGGCAGGCGCCCCGCACGCCAGGGAGTTCCAGAAACGGCTGCAGGTCTTCGTTCATTGGGTCAGCGGGGAAAAATTGATCACTTTGTCGATCTGCGCGCCCTCGCCAGCCACCTGGAGGGCCAGCCCGCCCGCCCCGTCCCGCAGATAGCCGCTCGCGCGGTCCGGCTCGACCGCAGCGGCCAGACGGGGCGCACCGTACCGGAGCGCCGCGCCGATCTGCCCCGCCTGATACAGCAGCCACGCAGAGTCTCCCGCATAATAGGCCGCCTCCGCCTCCGTGACCTCGCCGCCCAGCCATTCCGTCCCCACTTTTGCCAGCCGCATGACGCCCTCGCGCCCCGCCCCCACTCCCGAAAGCCAGCCGGCCACCTCCTCACGGGAAAAACCTGCCGGTTTGGCTGCTGCGGCGGGTGCCGCCACGGGCACGGAAACAGGCGTGGAAACGGGCTCGGCGGATTTTACCCTCACCGCTTTCAGGCTCAGCCCTCCCAGTTTCGCCGCCACCGGAACAGCACCCGCAGCTCCCGGGGTTTCGCCTGCTTCGAGAAACTCGTACGTCCACCTGCCCGACCGCTTCATCGCCCGCACCGCCTCCTCCCCCGTCGCAGGGCCGCAGCGCGCATCCTCCACCATGCCGGATTTGAAGACAATCCACGCCTCCTCGTCCCGGTCGATCCCGCGCAAAGTAAGACGCCCGCTCTGGAAGCGGTCGGCGATCCTTTCGAACAGGCGGACAAAATTTGTTCCCGATTGCGGGTCAATCACCCCGGTCATCATAATTCTCTGAATGGCAGCACCCGTCACGAAGCTTCACCCCCCGGACCGGCAGGCGCAAACACTAGCACACGTTCAGCAAGCTGCGAACGGGAATCTGCCCCGCACTGCTCGTTTTGAATGAGCAGAGCGACATCCCCATGTTCTGGCGTTTGGTCATACAAACCCCAAACCCCTACTCCAACCCCGCCCTCACCAAATTATTAAACCGGTCCACCGGCTCCCGTGCGGACCACGCGAGGCCGCGGAGGACGAGGGTGCGGAAGACGGGGTCGTCGAAGGTCCACGAATAGTGGCCGCCGAGGGTGACGAAGACGCGGCCTCCGGATTTCGGCTCTGCCGTCCAGCACTGGGGATGGGGCGCTCCGTCCTCGACGGCGGTGGCGAGGATGGTGGGCGGGGTGTCGGGGGAGGCGACGAGGGACCAGTAGGTTTCGTCAGTGAGGGAAACCCGGTCGAAGTTCCGCGCGATGGGGTGGTTTTTCTGCGCGGGGTCAAAGACGAGGTCGACGGGGCCGTGGCGGTATTTGGTGAGTGTCCTGTTTGAGGCGATGCCGAGGCGCTGGGCGAGCGCGGGAGCCTCGTCGCCGCCCTCGAGGGCCCAGTGGATGAAAACGGCGCCGCCGCCGCGCGCGAGGAAGTCGTCGAAGTCTTTCGCCCGGTCCGCAGACCAGTCGCCCTTGCGAAAAAAGAGCACCACGTCTGCGGCGGCCCACTGGGTGGCGTCCGGCCAGTCAAAGGCGAGGGCGGTTTCTGTTTTGTCCGCCAGGGTGAGCAGGCGGCCCCAGGTTTCGCGCCAGCGGGGGTAGTCGTGCTCGCCGGTGCCGTGGTCCTTGGGTCCGGAAACGAGGAGGAGCTTCAGCGGCCTCGCTGGAGCGGGTGGATCGGGTGCACCGGCAAGCAGTGCGGCGATGGCGGCCGGCTCGCGGCGCGGCGGGTGCTCTCCTGCGGCGTAGACGCCCATGAGCGGCGGCTCGGTCAGCAGGTAGGCCATGAGGTCGCGGAAATCTTTTGGCCCGAGCGCCTCGTTCAGTTTCGCCGGCATGAGGGACATCTTGAGCGGCGTGGAGGAAAGGACGTCGTCCTTCGCCACGGTGATCTCGGCCCCGGCGCCGATGCCCAGCGTCACCTGGCCCGGCGTTTCCGTGCGCGGCACGGCGAGGAGGGCGCGACCATCCTTCAGCGCCACTTGGTGGGCCAGGTAGTCCGGGTTGAGCACGGCGTTCGGGTCCGCGATGTCCCGCAGGGTGCTGGCGTAGTCGCGACTGGTGAGGTTCGAGAGGTCCGGGCCGATCTTTCCGCCCTGGCCGCGCACGGCGTGGCACTTCGAGCAGAGGGCGCGGTCGCTCTGGAAAACCTCCCGGCCACGCGCCCAGTCGCCGCCCTGGATTTCCGGTCGCGGCGCGTAGGCCAGCGCCGTGGTGAAGGCCTCGGGCTGCGCCCACGGGACGAGGAAACGGCGCAGCGGCAGCGCCCGCGGCCGCGTGTCCTCCTTCGTTTGCCACGAGATGTGCAGCACTGGCGCCGTGCCGGTGCGGCAGGTGAGCACGAGGTCGAGCGGCTCCTTTTCACGCGGCGTCACGGTCAGGAAAACATCATGCGTGATCTGGCCGGGCTTCGACTCCTCGCCCTTCGCGTTGCCGGCAAACCCGCGCCGCACGGTGAATGCCGTGTTCGGCGAGGTGAAGCTCAGGGTCACCTCCTCCGGCTCCGGCTCGTAGTCCAGTGAGGCTCCCGGCTGGATGGCCGGGCGCAGCATTTTCCAAAGATCGAGCCGCGTGCGCAGCGTCAGCTCGCCCGGCTCGGCGAGGTGGCGGCGCAGTTCCTCGTGCGGGGCGCTGGCAGCGGTGAGGCCTGCGGTGACCTCCGTGTCCAGATGCGGCGCCCAGCCTTTCCACGTCCTGCCATCGTCCCCGCGCCAGGTGGTTTCCAGGCCGGTGAGTTCGGCGTGCAGGCTGGTGCCGCCGCTTGTGATGGAGAAATGCTCCGGCGCCGCCTGCGGTGGGACGCGCAGGTCGAACGTCCGCGCGTCCACCGCCGCCGCACCCAGCAGCGGGACCGGGCTCACCACCTCGGCCTGCTGCCGCTTGATCACCTCGTAGCCCGGCCACATCGTTTCAAACTGGTCGCCGGCCCGCACGTAGAGGCCGCGCCGGATCGACGCTGCGGCGAAGGGTTTTTCCGCCGCGTCATACGCCACGCGGAAGACGCCCGGCTCCTGCGCCCACGCCAGCACGGGCTGCGGCGTCGCATCCGGCGTTGGGGAAATCTCAAAGATGTCCCCTCTGCCCTCCGGCCCGGTGCCCCAGTCCGGCTCGCCACTGTGCGTGGCCACCAGCAGCGTGCCGCGCGGCGTCAGCGTCAGGTCCACCGTCAGCTGGTTCAGGCACGCGATGGTCTCCGTCTGCGCCACGTAGCCCGCCTCGGACTTCACCAGCTTCGTCCGCCAGACTTTCCCGCGCGACTCGCCCGTGACGAGCAGATCCCCCGCCCACCACGCCGGGCCGAATGTCTTCCCGCCGTTCACCGGCTCGATGAACCGCATCCCGCACGTGGACTGGTGCTGTGGGCCGTAGTCAAAGACGCTCGGCTCATCGATCACACTGGGCAGGTGCTTCGGATGGCGCGGGGGAAATCCGTAGTGGCGGCCTTTTTCGATGAGGAGCAGCTCGTCAAACGGGTTCCCGTTCGGCAGCCACGTCGCTCCCTCCTGGTCGGTGCAGAAGAGGTCGCCGTTCTTGTGAAACCGGAGACCGATGGGCCAGCGCACGCCGGTGCACAGCTTCTCCCGGCTCTTGAAATCCGGAGCCAGCCGCAGGATGGCCCCGCGCTCGGAGGTCAGGTCATTGTGGGCGACCCTCGCGGCGTCCAGCTCGTAGGCGTTGTCATACCAGCGCACGCCGAGGCCGAAGAGAATGGACCCGTCCTTCGCATCGTAGCTGACACTCGCCGCATCGATGCCCGCCCGCGCCAGCGGCCACCCCTCCGCGATGGCCCGCGCCTCCTCCGCCCTGCCGTCTCCATCGCGATCCGTCACCATCATCAGCTTCCCCTTGCAGGTGAAAAAGACCGCGTCTCCATGCGGCGTGCCCTTTGGTGCGAGGTCCATGCCGATGGGCGCGGTGACCTTCCCCTTCCCCTCCCAGAAAAGCTCCGCGTGGTCCTCCATGCCGTCGCCATCCGTGTCCGTCAGCAGGTGGATGTTCCCATTGTAGCCCAGCGCCACCAGTTTCCCGTCGTGGCGGTATTGCAGGTTCACCAGGTTCGTCAAGTCCACCGGCAGCCGCCGCACCGTGAATCCGGGGATCAGTAGGTGAACCTCCGGCTTCGCATCCTTCGCCCGCTTCACACGAGCCGGGGCAGCCCCAGCCAGGACGGGGACGGCCAGGAGGGGGACGGCCAGGGTCAGCAGGAGAAAAAGGGGTATCACACGCATGGGCGGACCCTCGCCCGCTGCGCGCCTCGTGCAAGCCCGGGCTCAGGAGAGGGTGGGAGGAATTTTGGTGCTGGCCCTCGTGGTTTTCCTTTGGGTGGGGCTCCCGCGGGAGACCACGCCAGCGCACCCCGGTCGCGGCCTGTGCCGGAGCAGGGTGCGGCGAAATGGCGGCTATAAGCTCGCCACTCCCAGTCGCGAAGCGTCGGGGGGGCAGTCCTGGCCACGAAGACGGATCCGGCAATTCAACAACTCAGACGACGACCCCCGATTCCGCGACAACGAGGACCGCCTCGCGACTGGGAGTGGCGTGCTTATAGCCGCCATTCCGTCGAACCAAGCCAGCCTGCCCCAAGCCAACGCGCCCCACCCCAGCGAGGGTTGGCCCGCAGATCAATCCTCCAAATAAAAGAGGAGGTCGCTGAGGGCGTCGGCTTCGGACTGGAGGGTGGGCCAGTCGCGGGCTTTGAGGGCGGCGGTGGTGGAGGCGAGTCTGGCCTGGATGTCGGCGGCGTCGGACTCGGTGACGCCGCGCTGGATGAGGGCGTCGGCACGCTGGCGAAGGCTCTTGGCGCTGGCGAGGAGGCCGGCGGGGGCGGCTCCACCGGGGGCCGGGGCCGGGGTTTCCGGTTCGGCGATGGTGCCGTCATCGTCCTCCACGTCCTCCTGGTCGCCGTCGTCGTCTGCGTCCTCCTCGTCGGAGAAGGGTAGGCTGTTTTCCTGGTCGTGCTCGTGGAAGAGGGCAGCGAGGTTGGTGTGGGCGGCGTCGAGGTTGAGCTTGTGCTGGCCGCGGGTGTCGAGGGTGACGGACTTGGAAATGTTGCCCGCCTTCTCGCTGGCGGTGACGGTAAGAAGTCCGTTCAGATCGAGGGAAAACTGGATGACGATCGGGCTCTGGGCCGGGGCTTTGGAGAGGCCCTCGACTTTGAAACTGCCGAGGCTCAGGTTTTCCTCCGGGAAGAGTCCCTCGCCCTGGAAGACTTCGATCTCGACGACGGCCTGGTTTTCCACATGGGTGAAGAAGACTTCTGATTTCCGCACGGGAAGGGGTGTGCCGCGGTGGATGATGGGGGCGCAGAGGAACTGGTCTCCGTAGATGCCCGGAGTGAAGGCGCCGGTGCTGTAGGTGTGCGCGGTGATGTCGATGAGGATGGCGGGGGCGCTCTGGCCGGAGAGGGCGACGCCCTGGATGGCGGCGCCCATGGCGACGATGAGGTCGGGGTTGATCTCATGCCGGGGCTCCTGGCCGAGGCGGTAGCGCAGGAGGTCCTGCACGGCGGGGGTGCGGGTGGCGCCGCCGACGAGCATGACTTTGCCGATTTCGGAGGCGGTGAGCTTCGCATCGGCCAGGGTGCGCTGGATGCAGTCGAGGGTCTTTTCCAGGAGGGGCTGGATGAGTGCCTCGTAGTCGGCGCGGCTGACCTCGGTCTCGAGGTGGCGGGCGTCGTCGAGGTATTCCTCGCGCACCTGGGAGAAGGGGGCGTCTGAGAGGGCGATCTTGGTGTTCTCCATGACGCCCTTCAGCCGGCGGTGGGCCGCGGAGGGCAGGGCGGAGGCGGCCTCCGGGCCGTGGGCCTCGCTGAATTTCCCGGTGGCGTGGGTGACGAGGAGGTCGTCAAAGTCATCCCCGCCGAGGCGGGTGTCGCCATGGCTGGCGCGGACCTCGACGATGCCGTTCTCCACGGTGACGAGGGAGACGTCGAAGGTGCCGCCGCCGAGGTCGTAGACGAGCAGGGTCTCGCCCGCAGCGGAGGTGGAGCCGGCCCCGTAGGCGAGGGCGGCGGCGGTGGGTTCATTAATGACGCGCAGGACCTCCAGCCCGGCGAGCTGGCCGGCGACCTGGGTGGCCTTGCGCTGCTGTTCATTGAAGAAGGCGGGGACGGTGATGACGGCCTTCTTCACCGGATGGCCAAGGTGGGCCTCGGCGGCACGCTTGAGTTCGCCAAGGATGAGGGCGCTGATTTCCTCGGGGCTGAAGGAGCGGGTGCCGAGGACGATCTTTTCATCCGTGCCCATGAGGCGCTTCACGGAAAGGATGGTGGACTCGGGGGAGGAGATCTGCTGGTTTTTCGCCGGCTGGCCGACAAGAAGGCGGCCTGTGGGATCCAGGCCGACGGCGCTGGGCATGGTGGACTGCCCGGCGACGGGGATGACGACGAGCTGGCCGTCGACCACGGCGGCGATGGCGGAATTCGTCGTGCCGAGGTCGATGCCGACGATGATCTCTGGAGTGGTGGTGGTGGACATGAAGGTGTGAGTGGGAAACGGTGGGAGGCGGGATCAGGAACGGCGGGCGACGCGCACCTGGGCGGGGCGGAGGATCTGGCCGGTGGATTTCACCAGCCAGCCGGGGAGGAGTTCAGCGAGGACGTGATGATCCGGCACGCCATCCGCCGGGCCGACCTCGATGGCGGACATGGTGGCGGGATCAAAAGCTTGGCCGGCAGCCGGGATGCGCTGCAGGCCGGCGCGGGTGAGCAGGGTGTCCAGGTGGCCGGAGAAAATGGACGCGGCCCCCTGCTGGGCGGACCACGCCTCCGACCACGGGGCCAGGGCGGACTGGCTGCCGGGCCACCATGCTGTCTGCGGGCCGGGGGTTTTCTGAAAGGCGGTGGAGAGGCGGGTGGCGCGGTCGTGGAGGTCGATGAGGGCAAGCGCCCACTCCTTCGGCAGTGCGCTGGAGGCCTCCGCTGCGGCGGGCGCGGCGGTGCGCGCGGTGGTGTGGAGGTCGCGCACCATTTCGGAAAGGGAGGTGAGGGAGGTGCCGAATTCCTTGAGCACATCCATGGTGCGGCGGCGGCTCCGGCGCGCCTCCGCAGAGCCTGCGGCGAGGTCGTCCCGCACGTCCTGCAGGGTGGGGCCGGGGACCACGTCTTCCTCCTCCTGAAACTCGGGCTCGGCATCCGCCTCGTCGCCCGGCACGGCATCCAGGCTGTCCCAGAGCGCGGCATCGGGGTCCGGGGTTGCCGGGGCCGGGCTGATGTGTGCTTCCTCTTCGGATTCGGTCATCGTCTTCTTTTGTTCTTTGGCTTGGATTTTTGCTGCGCTCCGGCGCTGGAGGATGCGGCGGGCTTTTCGGGCGGGGCGGAGCAGGCCTGGAGCCACTGGCGAAACGCGGGCAGGCCTAGGGGTCTGCGCTGACCAGGCAGCCTGGCGAGGGCGATGAGGGCGTCCATGGGTCCGTCGGTGGCGGGCGGCGGAGGGAGGAGGCGGGCCTTCCACCGGGAGCGCTCGTCCCGCAGCTGGGACCAGGCCTCCTGCACAGCCTGGAAGCGCACGGGGTCCCCCTCCGGCGGGCAGGACTGGAGCGCGGTCTGGTAGGCCTTGCGCACCTGGTCGTCCGTGGCGTCCAGGGGGACGTTGAGGATGAGAAACGGGTTCATGGCACGGGCGGGGCGTCGGGGGGTTCGAGTTCAAACTCGAGCTGGTCCGCAGACACAGGCTTCGGCTTTGGTTTGGGCGCAGGCTTGGGAGCAGGCTTCGGGACTGGCGTGGGCGCGGGTCGGAGCGCGGGGAGCGGGACCGGCAGCGCGAGGAGCGCAAGAAGCTCGCACCACTGTTCCTCCGTCATGCCCGTGCTCATGAGCCGCTCCTTGAACTCCTGCTGCAGTTCAGGAGGGGACAGCTGGATCGCTGCGATGACTGCTCCGCCTCCAGGCGGCAAACCGAGCAGCTGAGCCTTGACCTCAAATTCGTCGATTTCGGCCTCGCTCAGATTGAACTCAGGCAGGTCAGGTTCGTCAGAGAAGTCGTCAAAATCCCCCTCCTCCTCCTTGTCGTCAAATTCCTCGTCCTCATCGCACCCCTCGAACCCCTTGTCGGCACGGTCGATGGCCTCCGCCAGAAGTTCCCCCACCGCGACCCACTGGACATGCCCATCTGCACGCAAGCGGGCGGTGAGTTTCTCAGCCTCGCTCACGGTCGCCGGAAAGTAGCGCAAAAACTGACCGGCGAGGAGGGCGAGCTTCAAGCGCGCGTCGGCCGTGGCTGGTTTGGCGGCTTTCTCCAGGGCAGGCGACAAAGCCTCGGAGATCGCCTGGAAATGAATGACACCATTCTGGAGCCGGGCCCGGTGAAGTGAAAGGAAATAGATGGTGAGGAGCCGGAGCCCCTCGAAGTCCGTTGCGGGTGACTTCTCACCGGCAGCAGCGAGGATGGGGTTCAAAAAATTGCTGCTCGAGTACATCCTGCGGATGGATCCGTCGACAAGCCTCCACCAGGTGAAGTTGATGACGGCAGCCCGCCACACGTCCGTCAACGTGGCAGCGGCCACGAGGGCCTTCCAGTCGCGTTCCACCTCGGGAGCGGACGGGAGCTTGTAGTGCAGGCCCGCCAGTTTCTGCAGGATCACCGCATCTGTGGCCGACGGAGCGAGGCGGGTGCCCTCCGCACGGCAGGCGGCGGCGGCGGCGGGGTCGGGGTCGATGAGGCTCTGGATGAGCTTCACGGCCCACCGTTCGAGGCGGGGATCGGTCATCGGGATGACGGCGGGATCCAGCCGGGCCGCTTCACCCAGGCCGGGAGAGGATTCCAGCTCAGCCCAGATGCCCGGCAGGCTGCCGGGTTTCTTTTTTCGCGCCTCCACTGCCTGGGAAATCAGGGCGAGGATGATCTGCCCGCCGGCCTCGCGGTCGAGCGGGTCCAGCTGGCGGACGCGGCGGAGGAAGTCCAGCCCCTTTCCATAAGCCTTGCGGGCAACGGCCAGCCGGCCAGCCTCGCGCAGGCTTTCCTTGTGGTTCGGCAGGTGCCGGATGACGAACTCCACGTGCCCGGCCAGCTGCTTCGGGGTGCCGTGCTCGCGGTAAAAACTGAGCAGTCCCATCTGCGCCTCCTCGTTGAGCGGATCTGCGGTCACGGCCATGGTGAAGGCTTTCAGCGCGCGCTTTTCGTCCCTCGGCCGGCTGCGGCCGAAAAACGGAATGCCGATGGATTCCTTCTTGGCCATGTTGCGGGCCAGCTGGAGCCACAGCATGGAATCCCTCACCCCGCTCGGGCCGTAAAATCTGCCGGCCAGCGTGATCACACGCTGCCAGTCCTCCTCCACATCCGGCGGGGTGAGTTCCTCCGCCTGGGCCACTGCGCAGAAGCGGGCCAGCCTCAGCTGCTGCCCCGGAGACAGGCGGGGGGCGTCGAGGAGATGAAACACATCATCCGCGAACTCGGAAACCAGATCAGCCTCCACGCGGGAAGAATTCCTTGTTGAAAGGACGGCGTCTGAGAGGACCGAGAGGAGCCCCGGCTCATCCGTGGGGAATCCGGATCTGAATTCCTTCGTCAGGGTGGCAAGGCAGTCGATACGCTGCCCCGCCTTCCACTCGCGCGCGGCCTGGGCGATGGCCAGCCCGCAGGAGGACGGCGCCCCGACAAGCGCGGCCAAACCTCCGGCCTTGGCATTGACCGGAGCGCGGACATTCGCCGGAACGGGCAGCCCAAGGGCAAGCTGCCAAAGCGTGGCCGCCCGTGCCGTGGCACTGCCCTCCGGCAGGGTGGCGAAACACTGCTGGGCCAGCGCCGCCTCGTCCTGGTGGGCGTGGCGCACACCGCGGAGCAGCATCCGCCAGTGCTGAAAAATGGAGCGCCGGGGCAGCAGCCGCAGCGCCGTTTGAGCCGCCTCCCACTGCCCGGTGGCCGTCGCCTCGCACGCGGCGAGCACGGATTTCAACTCCTCCGCCACACGGGCGGCCGGACTGCCGGGTTCACCCGCCGGCGGGGAGAAAAACGAGGCCACCACTCCATCCACCACCGCCAGCTGCTCCGCAGAAACCGACCCGCCCGCCTCCACCACGGCAGCCAGGATGAGCACCGAATTCCACCGGTCCACCGCAGTGGCAGCCGCAGCCCCCCCGGCGCTCGTGACCACCGCAACCTCCTTCGTCTCCTGCAGGCTCTGGATCAGCTCCGGCGGGGCAATCGTTTTCAGGTAGGCGATGACCTCCGCCGCCTCCTTCACCTGGCCCTTCCCCAACATCTCACGCGCCAGCCCTTCATTCGCAGCGATCACCAGCGGCAGATACCGGGGTTTGTCCTGCTTGCACAACTCCTTGGCCAAGTCGCGGGCCTTCCTCCACTTCGCCCCGGCGAGGTGGGCCAGGACAGGAGCGGCGGCTTCGTCAGCGGTGAAAGGAGCAGGATCAAATCCCATGTCGTTTCTTCCCGGCAGGCACGGCTCCGTCAAGCGTGAGAATGGCCCTATTTTGCGCTCCGATCACCGCCGGAACAAAACCCGGACGCTTCTCAACGAATGAACCAGGGCCTCTCCCCTACCGCCGACCCTTCCCCTTCATTCCATCCGCGAAGTGCTCGGCGAGGATGCGGCCAAGCTCGCGATAGGCGGTGAAGTCTGGTCCGGTGAAGGAGAGATTCATCGTGCCCGTATGCGGGAACAGGCGTCCGGTCTTGTGTTGGGTGGTCCGGTAGGTTTGGAACCAGCGATTGAGCGGTTGCGTGTCGCTCAGAGGCGCAGCCTGGCCGCCCTGCTTTGACCGGCTGTCGGCGATGGAGCCGTTGTCCATGTACCAGGATTCGGCGCCGTCGCTGGACCGCCAACTGCTCTTCACATAGCGCAGAAGCACGCTCCGGCCCTGGCGGTGCAGGGTGATCGAAAAAACAGGCGAGAGGGGCTTGCCGTTGTCCAGAGTGCTCCAGTCTGGCGTCATGCCGGTCTCCTTCGATTTGCCCTTCAACAAATCCTCAACCGTCCTGCCCGTGAAGGAACCCTTTTCCGAATGGAGCCTCTCCATCTGCTCCACCACAGCGGGCTCAGCGTAGCTGTCGTGCTGGCAAATGCGGCAGGGCACTGCGGGCTTCCAGTCACCAATATTCCAGGACCAGCCGTCGAGAGCCAGGAAGCGCATCGATTTCTTGAGGTCGTCAAAATCATAGTCGGCGTCCTCCCCCGCGTCGAAAACCCACATCTCCTTCACGGACGGGCGCAGGCTCATCGACCACATCCCCAGATTGTCCGTGTGCCCGCCGTCGGTCAGGTAAAGCGAGTTGTCCCTGGTCGTGACCTTGAACCGGTTGATCGACGCCTCTTTCAGGCGATCCATCGCATCGCCGCCCGCCCCCCAGCCCCTGGCATCCGAGCCCGGAGGTTGCATGGCGAAATTCCGGTTGTGATAACGCAGATTGAGATTGAACACGGAAGCCAAGTGATCCAGCCAGGTCAGCGTCGGCTTCATCCTCGGGATGGCGTGCCCGCCGCCAGGCGGCCACACGCCCACGTCGCCAGGTCTTCCCAAGGCCACCTTGGCTCCAACGCTCAGGAGGTCGAAAGCAGCACCCGAGGCCGCAACGGCAGCACTGAGCTTCACCGGTTTGGTCGTAAAGGGCAGGCCGGGAATGCTGTTCGCCCTGAGCACTGCCTCGCCGCTGCCGTCCGCATTGTGCCGGACGTTCTCCACCGGAAAGCCGAAGTTTTTCGCGGCGACGTAGCCAAGCATGGGGCCTCCACAGGAGTCCCGGCTGAATTCAAATGGAAGCACATCGGGATCCAGCACTCCAGAACCAGGTGTGCTGTTGCAGAGGCTGGCGTTGATCACCAGATACGGGGCGGGGCTGCCTGCCGGGTTGATCTCCGCCAGGCAGACATCGTGGGGGTCCTCCCCAAACCAATCACCAGTCACGTCCGTCTGAAACTTCAGAGCCTCTGCCGGCCGCTGCAAATAGGCTTTCTGGATGTTATTTTCGTACTGGTAGTTGGGGTGCAGGAAGTTCCATTTCCCCCGGGCGGGCTTCAGATGGAGGCCGATGTCGAAGATGGCGCTGAACGGGATCGTCGCGGCCTGGTAGGGAATCAACCAAGCCAGGTCTTTGTTCCATTGGCCCAGAACAAATCCCCGGTTGATCTCCAAACGGTCGACAGCCCCCCTGGGTTCCTCGGCTTCGCCACCTCCGGGCAGTTGCTGGTGTTTGTGCCATGGTCCGTGCTTGGCGAGTGGTGCATCCGGCCCCCACGGGCGGGCTCCCGGCGGGCCCGTCTGAAGCAGCAGGCTTGGATCACTGGTGTAGTCAGAAGGACTGCCTTTGAGAAGGGGCCGGTCCGAGCTGGCGATGGTTTTGCTGCCTAGCGGCAGGTAGTGGGACACGAACCATGCCCCCGTGTAGGCCCCGCCGGAGGCCGTGCTCAGGTAATCCGCTTCCTTGAGAAGCCCGGCCTCCTGGAGGCCCTGAAGGACGCCAATCTGCACGGTGGCACTGCGGAGGCCCCCGCCGGAAAAGCAGAGGGCAACGGCACCGTCCCCGGCAATCCCCTCGGCTTTGGCCGCCTTGCGCCTCGCGGCAATGTACTCACTCTCACTGTCGAAGCGCGGCATGGCGCTGATCGGCGCCCGCCATCTCTGACCAGCCTTGGCCTGGGGCACATCTCCCAAGCTTTCCGGACGCTGTGCCGTTTTGCAGGAAGTGAGGAGAGCTGCGGAAAGAACCGCTCCTGTGGTGAATGAATTGCGGGAATGCATGCTTGCCCGCGATGCTCCACTGCATCATGAAAAGGCGCAACTGTATTTCTTTTGGCTCGCGCATAGTCACGTGATACCGCAGCTTGCGCGTTGAAAATTCCACTCGATTCCCGCACCAGATCTGAAATCCACTCACTCGTTCCGAAACACCGCCGGCACAAAGCTGAGGTCGCTGGCTTCGCGGACGGCGAGGTCGATCTGGAAGCGCATGATGTCGGGTGGGACGGGGTTTTGGTAGTCCTCCAGCGCGTCATGCCAGGCGGCAGACGGGGTGGCGGCTCCCGTTTTCAGGAAACGGTAGGCTTTGATGGCCAGTGATTCCGCCGCACCGGGGGTGACGAGGGTGGGGAGGATGGGCTTCAGGGCATCGAAGTCGGCGGGCTCGAGGGGAACGCGCTGGCGTTTGCCGAGGGCGGAGAGAAGCTGGAAGCACTCCTCCGGCGTAGTGGCGGGGAAAAGCGGGATCTTGACGTCGATGCGGCCAGGGCGTTTCAGGTCGACCTCGATAAGGTCTGGGCGGCTGGAGGCGAGGACCCAGAGGATGCGGCCCCGGTTTTTCGGGTTGCTCATTTCCTCGGCCATCATGGAGTAGACGCGGCCGGAAACTCCGGAGTCGCCACTGCCGCCCTCGCGGCTGCCGAGGGCCTGGTCGGCCTCGTCGATGAAGACGACGCAGCGGCCGAGGGCCTGGAGGAGGCGGAAGATCTTTTCCAAGTTGCCCTCGGTGCTGCCGACCCACTTGTCGCGGAAGTTTTTGAACCGGACGACGGGCACCCCGGCCTCGCCGGCAAGGCAGTTGACGACGTATGTCTTCCCGGTGCCGACGGGTCCACAGAGCAGGTAGCCCATGGGCATGGCCTCCAGATCGTCCTGACGCCAGAGGGTCATGTCCTGACGGAGCCATTTTTTCACGGTGTCCTGGCCGTGCACGTCGTCGAGCGTCTTGGCAGACTCGATGAACTCGATGAGGCCGGAGCAGTCTTTTTCGACCAGCTCCTTTTTCAGCGCGGAGAGATCGGCCTCGGTGAGGGGCTCCTTGAGGTGGTCCTTGCGCTTGAGCAGGGCCTCGGTGGAGCTGAGGGTGGCCCCGGCCAGGCGGCGCGCGGCGCTGGTGGGGTCGGCGGTGTAGTTCTTGAGCGCGGTGGGAAACCGGGGCGCCATGGTGCGGAACGCGGCCGTCATTTCCTCCGCCGGCGGCAGGGGCAGGCGCAGACGGGCCACGCGCGGGTGGTTGACCAGCAGCGGATGGAGATCGTTCAGATTTTCCGCGATGAGGAAGGTGGCCAGCGGGTGGTCCGTAAGCAGGGGATCGGACGCCCACTCGCGCACGAGCAGGGCCATGGCATTGAGATCGTAGTTCAGCGCTCCGGGCAACGCCGGGATGACGAGGTGGGCCGCCCGCATGATGACGGCCACGCGGATCGTCTCGCCCTTGATCCGCTGGAGATTCGCACAGTAGCGCAGGTAGTGGGTGAGCAGCTCGATGGCCTCGCGCGGCTTCTTCGGCAGCGGCTCGCCCTCCTTCCAGCTGGGCCATTTGGTGAAAACCGGTCCGCCCCGGGCGACGCGCACGCCGTTCCCGAGGTCGTAGGTGAGCACCACGTCGAACCCCGGCAGCAGCACCTCCAGCAGGTACTCCTCCACGCTGCCGAGGCGGGATCCGCCATTGGCCGGGATGAGGACGCGGTCCTCCACATTTCCATGGAGGATGAACTGGCCCGCCGCGTGGCTCTCGTAGAGGGTGCGGAGCTCGGCGGACCAGGAGAGGGGTGCGGCCATGAGGGAAAATCAGGAAGCCGCAGTGCCGCCCATGCTGCGCTCGGTCGTGGTCGTCTCGGTCGCAGCGGGAGTGGCGGCGCCGGGAAGAGCGAGGCCCTCGGCGGCGGCGAAATCGGCCAGCGCCTGCTGCTGGAGGGCGGCCTGCTCGGAGGCCTGGGCCTTGATGTCGGAGAAGTCCAGACTGTCCCGCGCGACGCGGGCGCGACCGCCGGCTTTTTCCTTTTCTTCGCGGACCATTTCGTGCAGGCGGTTCAGCGTGTCGCCGGAACCGCCGATGGAGCCGATCATGCCGGCGGCCATCTCGTTCAGCTCGGCCACGGCGCTCTTCATGCGCATCTCGGAGATGTCGCGCTTCAGGCTTTCGATCTTTTCGCGGGCGGCCTTCACCGAGGTGTCGCGGGCGTCGACGAGTTCCTTGTAGGTCTTTTCGGCATCGCCCAGCTGGGTGCTGTTCTCAGCCAGCTCGCGTTTGATGGTTTGCAGGCGCAGGGCGTACTGCCCGGCCAGCTCCTGGTTTCCGGCGCGGAGGTTGGCGGTGGCCTTGGACCGCAGGTCCTGCTCCTCCCGCTCCAGCTGCTTCACCTGGCTCATGAGCCGCTCGCACAGCCCGGCGTGGGCGGCCAGACCGGCGTTAAATTTGGCGATCTGCTTCCTGATGTTCTCCTTTTCGAGTTCGATCAGGGCTTCAGGGTTCTTTTTCTCAAGGCCGGAGATGAACAGGCCAAGGAAACCGCGGACTAAGTTGGACAGACGAGTGAACATGGTGATTAAGACGTGCAGCCATCGCACGGGAGCTTTCCGGGGCAATGGTAAGGTCAGGCCGGGTTTGGAATCAACCACCAAAACTGCAATAATGAACCGCCCCCGAAAATGTGGGCTGCCGGGACCACTCAGGGCACCCACCATTTCAGCCGGTAGAAATAGCGCGGACCGGAGGGGCGCGGCATGGACCAGGTGGCGGCAGCCGCTGCCGGCGTGAACGGGTAAACGGTGGCCCAGGAGGCGAGGTCCGTCGACTGCTGCAGCTGGCAGAACGTGCCCACGGGCAGCCCCTGGAAGGCGAAGTCGAGCTGGGTGGCATTCGACGTGGCCGCCATGGCCACCTGTGCGTCAAGCGGCACGACGTCCGCCCGCCACGCGAGGGCGAAATCCGTCGCCCGGTCTGACTGGACACGCAGGGTGTACTCGCCCGCAGGCAAACCGGTCAGCCATACGTGCTCGACATTGTCGATGGCACTGTCGCTGGCCCAAAGTTCCGTCCCAGTCACGAACCCTGAGGACTGAAAGAGGCGCAGGCTGAGGTTTGGCAGAGTGTCGTAGGCCGGGGTAAATCCCGGGCCCGGCGTGTCGCTGACTGTGGCGTACCAGGTGAGCACGGCGGAAAATTCAGCCGCCCTGGTCCCGGCGGGCACGGTAAAGGTCCAGCTCCTGGTTCCTGCGGCGGTGAAGTTGCCGAAATCCCACCCGGTCCTGGCCACGAGGGCGGCGGGGCTGCTGTTTTGCTCCCCGCTGGTGAGGATGTGGTGGCTGTTGAGGATGTTCACCTCGCCCGCGCCATAGTGGGCGTCCAGCGGCAGCGCCGTGGTGTGGGACCAGCCGGGGATGCGCGTTTTCGTGGCTCCCGCCATGAGGATGGCCTTCAGCACCTCTGTGTTTTGCGCAGCGGGCAGGAGGGCTGGCTGGGATTTCGCCGTCTGGGTCAGCAACACGCCACAGCTGGCCACCATGGGCGTGGCCCAGCTCACCTTTGTCCCTGGGGCGACGATCTCCGGCTTCTGCCGCCCTGGTCCGTCGAGCCGCGGGGAGGTCGTGCCTGTGCTGTGGAAGCCATCCGTGCGCCCCACGCTGAGCACATTGTACGCCGTGCCAACGAGGGCGGGGATCGGGTTCGCGGAGTTGTTGTTCATTCCGCAGACGCACAGGTAGTCATCATTGGCGACGGAGTAGTCCAGCCGGCGTACGATCTCCGTCACGTCACTCACGATGGCAGCGCTTGTGCTGGCATCGATCAGCGAAATCCAGGAGTGGTTTTGCACCGCACTCGTTTCGTTCAGGGGAACGGTGTAGGTGGGCACCGTCGGCCCCGGCCAGATCATGCCGTCGCCAGTCCAGTCATTCGCCTCGAAGCAGCGGACGCTGGTCACGCCCCTGGCCAGGCTGGCGTGGGTGGTGCGGCCGTAGTACCACGCCGCCACCTCCGCCGCATGGCTGGAGCCCGCGCCGGTGCCGGAGAGCGCGGCCAGCGTCACCCCTGCCAGATCACCACTGGCCGGGGAAAAAGGCGAGGACGCCATGGCCACGGGCAGATAGGACAAACCGGCGCTTTCATTTCCCTCCACCTGAGTGACCTGCACGCCCGCCCCATCCGGAGTGGCGGCGCCCAGCTCCACCTTCAGCTGGGTGTGGCCGAGGTCGTCATACCAGTCCGCAACGGCGAGGCCGGGCAGCAGCAGGGTGAGGAAAACGGAAGTGTGAACCAGGTGGGGGAATCGAAGAATCACGCCCGCACTGTAATTCATTTTTGCCCATGTAGCCATCTGCATCATGGTTCCCGCGTGATAAAACTCGCCCTCACCGTTTTCCTCGCCCTCTCCGCCGTCCTCGCTGCGGCGCCAGCGCGACTGGACTCGTCGATCATGGTCTTCAGCGGCTGGGATTTCGCCAGCCTGCCCGAAAAAGTGGACCGGCTGGCAGCAGAGGGAATCAAGGGCGCGAACTTCGTGCTCACACTCCAGTGCCACCTGGATGAGGCGAAAAAGGTGAAGGACTTTGGCCTGACGCGGCCGGCTGGCACAGGGGAGTACCATCCCGCCGACGCCTCGACGAATGCCGAGCTGAAAGCCGCGCTTAAGGCCGCCTTCGCCCGCGCCAGCAAGCACGGCCTGGAGATCGCCATCCTGCCCCACCTCGATGCCACGGGCGACCACTCGGACTGGCGAAACCACTTTGACTTTGACCCGCTCACCCCGGTCTCCGGCGCCACCTACCGCGACCATTTTCTCCTCCCGGTGCTGGAGGCGCTGGAGGAGGCGCTCCCTGCGGAGACCCCGGTCCAGTTCGCCCTCGCCGGGGAAATGGGCCGCACCGTGTGGGCCCACCCCGAGTCCTGGGCCGCCATCCTGCGGGATTTCCACACCCGGGGGAAACTGAATCACGTCCAGTTTGGCCTGAGCCTGAATCACGGAGAAATTGGCGGCCAGCACGTGCTCCAGCCCGCGCAACGGGAGCCGCTCCAGGCCCTGCTGAAGGCGTGCGACTTCATCGGCATCTCCGCCTACCACCGCATCCACTGCCCGGTCACAGCGGCGGACTTCACCTGGGGCATCGACGAATTTGCCGCGGAACTCGGCCGCTCCGGCCTGGAAATCCCGGCCGGGCAGGTGCTGCATTTTTCAGAAGTCGGACTGGGCGGACTGGGCCAGGCGGAATCCGGAGCCCAGACCGAGCTGGACGGTGGCCCGGAGGACGTGGCCCGCTCCCCGTGGATGGGCAGCCCGGACAAGCAGCGCCACCCGTGGACCACCGAGCCGCGAAAAAAATTCCGGCGCGACTACCACCGCGCCCTCCTGGATTTCCTCCGCACCCAGCCCGCCCGCTGGCCGGTGACCCGCGCCTACCTCTGGAGCATGGGATCGTGGTGCCCGTACGGGTTCAAGGGCGCGGCAGAATTCCGCGACGAGACAATTGTGGCGGACATCGCCACCCACAACAAAGCCGTGACCGGGCCAGGGAAGAAGCCCTGAGTCGGCAGCGGATCAATCCTTGTCGACCGCCTTGTAGACGAGGTACGCACCGGCCGCAGCCGCCACCAGGGTGAGCAGCGTGTTCACCAGGCTCAGTGCGCCCCCGCCCTCAACGTCAGACACCTGACCCGAGGCGTCCTGCTGGGCGGCCAGGTGCTTCACCTCCTGCGCTTGCAGGGGCTGCTTCGCCACTGGTGCCGCCTGCGTGAGGCTGGGGAGGACGAGGAGAGAGGCGAGAAAAAGGGAGCGAAAGGAGGATTGCATAATGGCCGCCAAATACGCCGGACGCAGCCAGTGTGTCAAGCGCGGCGCAAAGGCGGATTCCGGCATCGATACGACCGCATTTGCAAACCCAGCCCGCCTCCGTTATTTCACCGGTCGTGAATCAGACCCCTCGCACTGCCTCCCGCCGGCATTTTCTCGGCGGCCTCGGGCTGCTGGCCGCAGCGCCCGCCCCTGCCCCTGCGGCACCGCCCGCACTCCGGCCAAAACCACCCCACCGCGTCTGGTTTCAGCCCCGCCTTTTTCACCGGGACATGAGCCTCTACTCAGGCATGACCATGGACGCCAGCGGCTGGCTGGACCCGGAGCTGGCCGCCCTCACCGGCCGCCGGGCGCTCCGCTGGCTTTACGGCACGAACCATCCGGACGCCGGCAGCCCCAGTTACTGGCTGGAGGCCTGCACCTCGGAGAAAAACCGCTCCGGCATCGCCCTGGACGAATGGGTTCCTTCGAAAATCCCGGACATGGAGTCATGGGTGGCGGAGGGCCTGCGCCAGGGCCGGCGCGCCTCGCCTGATCTCTTCATCGCCATCTGGGTGACGGACCCCACCCCGGTCCTCGCCTCCCTGGTGAAGGATGGCACGGTGGACCTCGTCATCGCCGAGACCTACACCCACGCCGCCGCCAGGTTTGGCCCGGAGTCCACCCTGCACTGGGACACCGCCCTGCGCCGCATGGACGCCGCCCAGAGCCTGGGCATGGGCGAAAAAACCCTCTTCTGTTTCGGCCACATCACCCCGGACAAGGACGCGAAGGGCCGTACGCTGGACCTCGGGCAGCTCACGGAGCGGGCCCACCAAATCAAGGAGCGCTACCCCAAATCACCCGGCATCGCCTTCTACCAGGACGACAGCCCGGACGACTCCAAGGCCTTCCGCGAGGTTATCCGCCAGTGCGACGCACTCAGCACCAAACTCTGGCCCTGATGATCTGAGAGCTGCGCTCAGCCGACGCGAGCGTGCACTTGTTTTGTGTGCGGATTGTGATACAAATCCAACATGGCTCAATCGTCTGTCATCCACGCCCGGATTGATTCCTCCACCAAGGAGGCGTCGGAGCGCATCTTAAGCGCCCTCGGGCTCACGCCGACCGAGGCGATCCGGCTTCTCTACCGGCAGATCGTCATCAGGGGCGAATTTCCCCTGGAGTTGCGTGTGCCCAACAGCCTGACCGCCGAGACTCTGGCCAGGGCGGATCGCGGCGAGGAACTGGAAACCTTCGCCTCCACCGACGACCTCGCCGCCTCCTGGGATTCATGAGGATCAGCCAGACCGCGCAGTTCAAGAAGGACATCAAGAAGCAGCAGAAGAGGGCCAAGGACCTGCAAAAACTGAAGCTGGTCATCGACATGCTGGTCTCCTCCACCCCGCTGCCCCCGAAGCACCGGGATCATGCGCTGGGAGAAAACTGGGCCGGCTGGCGCGACTGCCATTTGGAACCTGACTGGCTTCTCATCTACAAGCTGCAACCTGACGAGTTGATCCTGGGCAGAACAGGAACTCATTCTGATCTTTTTTGAGCAGTCGGGCTCCACAGCGCCCCCACGTTTCCCCCCGCAGCCCTCATCCTTGAACGCCGGCTCCCCCCTCGTGGTCAGACAAAGGAGAAATCGAGCTTGCCATACCTCGATTCTCGATGCATCGATTCTCCATGCTTTCCAAGGATCTCGTCGCCGCCTCCTCGCGGCCCCTGGTGCTGACGCTGCTCGCGGCGGGGGAGAGCTATGGCTATGAGCTGATCCGGAAGGTGCGGGAGCTGTCCGGAGGGCGGCTGGAGTGGACGGAGGGCACGCTCTACCCGGTGCTCCACCGGCTGGAGGCGGAGAAAATCATCGCCTCGCGCTGGGACGCCGCAGCCGGAACCGGGCGGAAGCGGAAGTACTACCAGATCACCGCCACCGGCCGCAGCGCGCTTTTGGAAGAGCAGAAAAACTGGCAGTCAATCAACCAAATCCTGGAAAACCTATGGACGCAAAACCCGCCTTCGATCTAACCGAAGCCCTCGCCGACTGGCGCCAGCGCCTGCGTGCCGTGCCGAACCTTTCCGATGACGACGTCACAGAGATGGAGAGCCACCTCCTCGACAGCGTGGAGGAGTGGCAGGCAAAGGGCCTGAGCGAACTGGAAGCTTTCCAGCTCGCCTGCCAGCGCTTTGGCGACAGCCGCGCCGTGGGCATGGAACTGGCTGAATTGAAATCCGGCCCGCGAACCATCCCGCCCCAGTCGCCTCCCCTGCCCCCACGCCAGCCATCGCCACCGTCCGCTCCACCCATCGTCACACAACTGGAAGTCCGCCGGGGCTGCGGGATCTTTTTCGTCGGTTTTGGCGTGCTCCTGATTCTCGCAGCCATCGCCGGGGTCTTCGTCAGCCAGCTATTGCCCAAGAAGTACTTGGGAAAAGTGGTGATGGAGCTTCAGCGTTACCAGGCCGGAGAAAGCACCAGCCCGGAAGAGGCCCCGAGTCCGACGTTCATCGCCTCCCAATTCAAACTCATCACCAGCGAGGAAACCCTCAACCGGGTGATCGACAAGCTGGAGCTGGTCAAGCGCTGGCCTGAAACCCGAGGTTCACGTGATGCCGCCTACAGCAAACTGCTCGATATGGTCAAAACCGAAGATGAGCGGGGGACAGACCTCGTCAACATCAGCGTCCTCAGCACCGACAGAACCGAGGCTGCCGAGCTGGCCAACGCCATCGCCAGCAGCTATGCCGAACGCCGGAATGCTGTTGAACGCAAGCGCGTTGACAACACCGTTGTGATGCTTGACCTCCAGAAGAAGGAGCAGATGGAAAAGGTGGAAAAATCCAGAGCAAAGATGCTGGAATTGATGGGACAGGCCAAAATTGCCGACTTCGGCCCGGTCCCGGGGCCGTCGGGGGAGCACACGGAGGGCGCAAAGTACACGCGCAATCTTGTTGCTGAGGCAATGCGACAGGAGATGGAGCTTGAAAAGCAGGTTGGCGACTGGAAGGCCCAGCTGAGCATACTCAAGGAGAAAAAGGAAGACGATCTGGTTAGCTCTTCCAGGCCGTTGAGCCCGAGCGATCCCGTCACCACAAATCTGCTCCCCAAATATCTTAACGACCTTGCTGAATTGAAAGCCATGATGGGCACGGGACGCGGCGAGAACCATCCACAGGTGGTCACGCTCAAGGAGCGCATCAGCGCGACCAGGAAAATGCTGGACTCGGGGATGGCCGTGATCATCGGTAATTTGGAAGCCAAGCTTCAGATGGCCGAGGCAACCCTGGCCAACATGAAGAAAATCAAGTACGGCGTCCCGAAAGACGCGATTCAAGCAAGCCCGGACCACCTCGCTTATACCCAAGCCCGAGACGATTACGAGCTGCAGAGTCAGCTTTTACTCAAAATGATCAACAGCCAGGCCACCAGCCGGCTGGCCATGTGTATTCCAAAGTCCCCGGTGACCATTCACGAGTTCGCCGTCGCCCCCAGCACGCATGCAAAACCAGACGTCACACTCCAGCTTGCCCTCTGCGGTGCGGCGCTGCTGGCCGGCATGGGGAGCCTTTGGCTGGGAAACCGGATCCGGCGCGGAACCTGATCTCTCCACTCAAGACCATGCACCCCGCACCCGACTCCTCCCCCACCCCGCCCCAGCCAGCGGCAAACGTACCTCTCCCGGCACCGGAAACCATTCGTCACCGGGGAAATTTGCTCTTTGGCCTCGGCGTGCTGCTGATTTTGGCGGCTGTGGCCGGGGGCATCGCCACGGTGGCGATGCCCAAAAAATACCGGGGAACAGCCGTGATTGAGGTTGAGTGGCCCCAAGGGCAGGGTACCGGAAGTGAGGACGACACCGTGCCACCGACGTTCATGGCCACCCAGTTCGCACTCCTGACGAGCAAGGAGATCCTCTATCAGGTAGTCGATAAACTGGAGCTGGCCAAGCGCTGGCCCGAGACCAGGGGTTCCAGGGACGCCGCCTGCGCCAGGCTGCTGGACATGGTCAAGGCCGGTGACGAGCACGGAATATACCTGATCAACATAAGCGCCCTAAGCACCGCCAAAAGCGAGGCTGCCGAGTTGGCAAATGCCGTCGCCAGGAGCTACGTAGAACGCCAGGCAGACTGGCAAAAGAAGAGGGTGAAAACCACTATTGAGATGCTCGACCAACAGCGGAAGGAGCAGATGGAGAAGGTGGAAAAATCCAGAGCAAAGATGCTGGAACTGATGGAACGCTATCAGATCGTTGATTTTGGTGACCACGCAGACACGCGCGGTCGCGACGGAAAGAGCGGTTCTCGCTCGCTCGTCCAAGAATCTATGGAGCAAGAGGTTGAAACCGCGAGTGGTATCGATGATTTCAGAGCGATACTGAACACACTCAAGGGCCGGACCGGAGACGATTTGATCAACGCAGCCAGTCAGTTAAACATCACAGATCCCGGCACCAGCAATCTGCTCCCAAAATACCTAACCGACCTTTCGGAACTGAAGGCCATGATCGCCACGGGACGAGGCGAGAATCATCCACAAATCCTCGCGCTCAAGGAGCGCATCAGCTCGACGAAAAAGACGCTGGAAGCGGGGGTGACAGCCGTCATCGGCAATTTGGAAACTAAACTGCGGATGGCCGAAGCAACCCTGGCCCATATGAAGAAAGTTAGGGCTGAATCAACAAAAGACTCCACCCCGACCAACCCCGGCCACATCGCTTACAAGTACGCCCGTGACGACTACGAACTCCAGGCTCGGCTTTTGCTCAAAATGCTCGAGCGCCAGACCAACAGATTGCCGTCCATTCACTGTTTCCCAACACCAACGGCAACTATTTTCGAGTATGCCGCCGTGCCAAAGACCCACGCGACACCCAACGTCCCGCTCCAGCTTGCCCTCTGTGCTGCGGCGCTGGCCGCAGGCCTGGGGGGCGTGCGGATTGGGAGGCGGATGCGGGCGAGAGCCTGAGTCCGCAAAGTTTCACGGATTCACATCGTTGATTTTCACCCGAAAGTAAGCCGGCTCGCCGGGAATGACAGGGAACTCGATGCCGCCGTCGGTGTCGGTGACGAGGGACCAGTCGGTGAGGTCGGTGGAGGTCTGAAAGGCGCCGGTGAGCGAGGTGCCGGCCCCGAGGCCGATGAAATCCTGCGTGTTAAAGGTGGCGACCATGCTGCCGAGGTCGCCTGTTACATTGAACTGAAGCGGGGAGGTGGTGCTGGAGTAGTCGGGACGGGAGGGCGCGGTGGGATCGGTGCCGAGGCCGAGTTCGACGAGGTTGGTCAGGCCGTCGCCATCGGGATCCGCGTAGCGGCCGGCGGCGGTGCTGGTGAGGGCGGGGTAGTCCAGCAGCCAGGCGGCATACGGCGTACGCGGCGTGCCCTGCGCCAGGTGGAGGACGATTTTTTCCCCCGCCGTGTAGCCGGAGACGCAGAAGTAGTAGGTGACACCGGGTGATGCGTTAAAGCTGGCCACGCTGGCAAGGACAACTGAGTCGTAGGAAATGTCGTCGGCCAGGGTGGCATTGACGCCGGGAGGCTGAACCATGGTGGCAAGGGTGCCGCCGGTGTAAACGGAAAGGAGGGTGTCTCCGTAGCTGCCGCGGGTGTCCACGGTGCAGGTGCCGGAGAGGTTGGCGGTCCATTTCCACCAGAGGGAGGTGGGCAGCACGAAGGCGGTGCCAGCGGCCGGGGTGGTGGTGTCGACGTGGTTCGGCTCGCCGGACTGGCGGCTGGCACCGGTGAGGGTGCTGACGCTGCGTGCCGGAAGGGCCGGGCCGAGCACGGTGGCGGCAGCCCAGTCGTCATTCGCCGGGCGCGTGGTGGCGGCCGCCTTGAGCGTGAAGTCGCCAGGCTGGCAGGAGTAAGACTGGGTGACGACCTGGATGACGTAGGGGGTGCCCGCGGTCGCATTGAAGGTGGCATTCGTCTGTTGCACGTTTACCTCCGTGCGGCTGATGGCCGGGTGGCTGCCGCGGCAGACGCTGGCCGGGGGGCTGGCCACGGCGGCAAGGCTGGTGCCGGTGTAAACCCCGATCTGGTGGACCACGCCGCTCCCTGCGGCTGAACTGACGCTCACCGTGTAGGAGCCCGCGGCGGGAGGCACCCAGCTGTACCAGAGCGACCGCCCGGCGCTGGCACTGGTGGCCTGAAATGTGGTTGGGTCGGGCTCCAGCGCCTCCGTGGAGGCGTAGGTGGTGCTGCCGGCCGTTCCGGCTGCGGGCAGGGTGATGCGGCTGTTGAAATTGTCATTCGACGGCGGCGCGCCAGCCGCCGGGAGGGTGGCCAGGCTGAGCTGGATCGTGCCCGAATCGTAAACGGCATTCGTCGCGTCCAGGCTGGCTCCGTCCACTGCGATGGCATACTGGACACCACCCTGGGCAATGAAGCGCACGACGCTCGGCGAAGCCCCGCCCGCAGCCGGAGTATAAACATTTGCCGCAACAGCAGTGAAGGCCGCAGGCAGGGTGCCGGAAACGGTGTAAACCGCCAGCCGCGTCTGCATGGGCGTGGTGCCGTCCGCCCGCAGGCTGCCCGCAGTGCTCAGCTCAACCAGTCCGCTGGTCTGCTGCTGGTAGCGCCACCAGAGGGACTTCGCCGCGTTAAAACCGGCATGGGCCGGCTCGAAAGTCGTCTCGGCGGTGGCCGCCGCATTGGATCCCGAACCACCCGCCGCCGTCAGCACCTGCCGCTGGACGAAGTTGTCCGAACCCGCCACTTGGGCGCGACACTGGGCTGCAGCGGCAAGGCATGCGGCCACGACCACCAGGCGGGGGGCAAATCCGGAAAACTTCATGGGAACAGGGGGGTGCAGAATCAGGGGGTGATCTGCATGGCCTGCGGCATGAACGGCTGTGAAGCGCCCTCCCTCAAACCATGCACGGAGCGTTCCTTCACCAGGTACCAAATGACCATCGCCATGCCGAGACAAAGCAGCCGGGCTTTCCAGTTTCGAGTGAGGACTTCCATCATGGCGGACGCAGGGGAGGGTTGTGGGGTTACAGAAAATCTGCCGGTGGTGGAATCAGGCGGCGTTTTTTGAGGTTCCCGCTCCGCCGAGCTTGGCCGTGGCGGGGCTGGATGAGCGCGGGGCATCCGGATCAGGATGAGACTCCCTGGATTTCACGGTTTCCTCATCCTTTTCGTCCTCGTCCTCACCGCTTTCGCCATCCTCCCCGGACTCCAGAAGCTCCCGGAGCCGTTCGGTAAACTCCTCCAGGCTGAGGTGCCGTTCCAGCTCGCCATCAAAGGCCAGCGCCAGGCTCCCCGTTTCCTCGGACACCACGATGGCCACGCAGTCCGTCGCCTCCGTGATGCCCATGGCAGCCCGGTGCCGCAGGCCGATGCTCCGGTCCATCAGCTCCCGCTGGCTGACGGGAAAGACGCACGCCGCACCCTCGATGCGCCCGCCCTTCAGGATCATGCCGCCGTCGTGGAGCGCCGTCTTCGGGTGAAAAATGGTGAGAATCAGCTCGCTGGAGAGTTCACTGTCGATTTTCACCCCGGTCTCCAAGTAGTCCCCCAGGTCCATCCCCCGCTGGATGGCAAAGAGGGCGCCGTAGCGCTTCGAGGAAAGCTGGCGGCAGATTTCCGTCATCTGCTCGACGAGGTCCTGGCGTTCCTTGCCCAGGGAAAAAAGATTGAAGCTCTCCAGTTCCACAATGGCGCGACGCAGCTCCGGCTGGAAGATGACGATGAGCCCGACGAGGAAGAACATCGCAAAAGTGCGGATGAGCCAGTTCACCACCTCCAGATTAAAGAGATGGGAAACAAGCGTCAGGCTGACAAGGACGAGCAGGAACTCAAACAGGATGCGGGCTCCGCGGATCCGGCGCAGGTACCGGTAGGAGGCATAGAGGAGCAGGGCAATGATGAGGATTTCCACCCCATCTTTCCAGTGTTCGATCAAAAATTTGGCTGCCCTCCCTTCCATGATGCGCCTACGTTAGCCTGGACTTCATTCTTTCGCCAGCATGGAGAATCGCTTCCGTCATGCGGAGGGCGTGGACGTTGGGTAAAACCTGATGGACGCGGTGGACAAAAGCCCCGTTTTCCCGCCCCCACGAGGTGAGCGCCACCGTCGCCCCGTCGCGGTCCGCCGGATCCGGCACGTCCAGCAGCTTTCCGATGAATGATTTGCGCGACACCCCGAGAAGAAGCGGCCTTCCCGCAGGGGCCAGCGACCCCAGGCTGCGGAGCAGGGCCAGATTGTGCTCGATTTTTTTTCCAAATCCGATGCCGGGGTCAAAAATGAGGCGCTCCGGATCGATGCCCGCTGCCACGGCCGCCGCGAGCTGCGCGGAAAAAAAGGCGCGCACCTCGGCCACCACGTCGGTGTAGGCGGGGTGGAGCTGCATCGTGCGCGGCGCCCCCTGCATGTGCATGATGACCACCCCGGCTCCCGTGCTGGCGCACACGCCGGCCATTCCCGGATCGCCGCGCAGGCCGGTCACGTCGTTGATCACATCGGCCCCGGCCGCCAGCACGGCCTCCGCCACCAGGGCGTCCGCCGTGTCGATGGAAATGACCGCCTCCGTCCGCGCCCGCAGCCCGGTCAGCACGGGCATGATCCGCCGCAGCTGCTCCTCCGCCGGCACCGCCGCCGCCCCGGGACGCGTCGACTCCCCGCCGATGTCCACGATCTCCGCCCCCTCCTCCACCATCCGCAGCCCCTGCTGGATGGCGGCCTCCGCATCCAACCACAGGCCTCCGTCCGAAAACGAGTCCGGCGTCACATTCAGCACCCCCATGACCGCCCCGTGCCGGGTCAGATCAAGTGTGCGGGATTTGGTTTTCCACGCGGTCATCCACGCCCGGTTCCACCCGATCCGGGCGTGTGTCAAAAATCTTCATTAAACCAGGTCTATTTTCGCCGCGCAGTTCATTTCCCCGGCGCCCCAACCACCGGCGAGTGAGCCTTGATGAACTCCAGCACCATCGGCATCGCCGGTTCCGCCATGCCACCGTGGTCACGTCCCTTCATCTCGGTCAGGGTGGTCGTGGTGCTTCCGGAGATCTTCATCATGCGCCAGAAGTAGGCGTTTTCCTCGTAGCGGCCGAGCAGTTCCTGCTCGCGGTCTCCGGTGACGATCATCATCGGGGGCGCATCCTTGCGGACGTGGAAAAGCGGCGCCAGCTCATCCAGGACGGGCTGCTTTTCACTGATGCCGCGCTCACCCCGGATGGTGAAATGCGTGATGGCCTGCGGGCTGAGCGGGATGAGTCCGGCGATGCGGTTCGCATCGATGCCATGGGCGGCGAGCCAGTGCTTGTCCAGCCCGGTCATGGCCGTCAGGTAGGCGCCTGCCGAGTGCCCGGAGACAAAGATTGCCTCAGGAGATCCGCCGAAACTGGCGATGTGCTGAAACGTCCACGCGATGGCCGCAGCGGCGTCCTCGATGTAGCCGGGTGATTTTGTCTCCGGGCTGAGGCGGTAGTCCACCGCCACGACGCAGATCCCCTTTCCCCGCAAACCGGCCGGCACACTCCGCTTGCCGCCAGTCAGCCCTCCTCCGTGAAACCAGACGACCGTGGGGAACGACTTCGCCTTTTCCGGAAAATAAACATCCAGCCGGCAGTGCTGCCGCATCGACTCCGTGGCATCCGCACCGGTCCGGTAGCCAATGTCCGCAGCCAGCCGGTTACCCGGCTCCTTTGCGGGGGTGGACTCCGGCAGGGCTGCAGGCCTGTCCTGGCACTCAGTGTCCGGCTGCTCCAACGCCGCCTCACCCCGGGAAACCAGAGACGCTAAAGCCAGCCGGTTTGCGCTGTCGAAGTCGGGGCACAGGGAGGCCGGCGCCGGCCCGGCCAGGAGCAGGCCCGCACCGGTCAGCAAACCCACGAGCCTGAGGAGGACACCATGACTAAAGAACGTTTTCATTCGTTTCCAGACTCCAACCTACGGGCCGCCGGGTAAAGAATCTTTTCCCCTGCCGCGTTCAGGGGGGTGCCTCACATCAAAAGTTCGTTTTGCCGGAGATGTGGCATACGTTCCCTCGTCTGCCATTTCACACTCCCCACCCCACCATGAATTCAGCGCTTCTCAGATTCACTTGTTCCGCCTTCGCCCTGCTGCTGGCTCCCCTTTTCAGCCATGGGGCGGAGGCACCGGCGTGGAGGCCTGGCGAGCCAATCGTCACCTACTGGGCCGGACCGGGGTTTCCCGGGGGTGGCCCGCTGAATGACGCGGCGGCCACCCAGCTGAAGGACGGGGGATGGAATCTTGTCTGGTGCCCGGCCACCCAGCTGGACGTGGCCGGGAAACACGGCCTGCGCGCCCTGCTGACGGATCCCCTGCTCAGCCCCGCCTCGCTGGATGATCCGGCACAGACGGCGGCACTCGAAGCCCTCGTTTCCCGTGTGAAAACACATCCGGCCACGTATGCCTACCACCTCACGGACGAGCCGTCGGCGGAGCTCTTTCCGGCCCTGGGAAAACTCGTGGCCTTTCTCAAGGAGCGTGATCCGGCCCACCCGGCCTACATCAATCTCCTGCCCACCTATGCGAACAACGAGCAGCTCGGGATCGCCGGAGGCAAGGTCGAAGCCTACACGGAGCACCTGAAGCAATTCATCGACACCGTACACCCGGCGCTGCTCAGCTACGACCACTACCAGTTCACCAATGCCGCCGACAACCCGGACTATTTCCTGAACCTCGCCCTCATGCGGAAGGCCGCGCAGCAGCACGGACTGCCATTCCTGAACATCGTGCAGGCCAGCTGCTGGGTGCCGGGCTCTGCCGCCTCACCCGCAGCCCCCAGAGTGCCCGGGCCCGATGAACTGCGCTACCTCGTCTACACAACCGCAGCCTGCGACGCTCAGGGCATTTCCTACTACGTCTACTCCTACCCGGGGCACGAGGGCGGCATGGCGCTGGCGGACGGCACCACCACACGGCTCTACACCGCGCTGAAATCACTGAACCGGGAGTTTGCCGCCATCGCCCGGGAGGTGCAGCCGCTGAAATCTTCCGGAGCCTGGCATGCCGGCATGCTCCCGCCGGGTACCGAACCCCTCCCGGCTGCGTGCCCATTTCAACCAGCCACCCCCGAGCCAGCCAGGGAATACAAACCGGGCGAACGCGTGCTCGGCATTCTGGTGGGGACATACGGGCCCGGCGCGGACGCCGGCTCAGCCACCCACGCCGTGGTCGTAAACCTCGACTACAAAACCCCACGCACGCTCGAAATGCGCGCCACTGGTGAGATGGAAATTCTCGACACCACCACTGGCAAGTGGACGCCATCCGGCCGCCAGGCAGCCCTCGACCTCAAAGGCGGTGAAGGCAGGCTGCTGAGGCTGCGCCGGTGAGGCGAGGGCGCCGGAATGCCCGCTCCCGTCAGTCACGCAGCCGTCCTGAGGTGTTTTTGCGGAAGGGCCATGGTGCTATTTCTTTCCTCCGGTCAGGCGCTGCTGGACCTCTGCGGGCAGTCCACTCCCCGGCAGCCACGCAGCCGCATTCGCCGGATCCTTTTTCAGCCAGGCCTCCGCAGTCATGGTCAGAACGTCCTGCCGGTTTTTGGCATTGGTGATCTGGTTCGCCCAGGCAACCGAGGACACCGGGTCCTCCCACCGGTAGCTGTAGACCATCCCGCCGATGGCGTTGTTTCGGTTCTCCGAGGGCGGCATGGCGGAAATGTGCTGGCTCGCGGCCAGAGGATCGGCCTTTGCCCAGCCGGCCATCGCAGGACCGAACGAGGCGCTCTGGTCGCCCTTGAGCGACTCCAGCCACTGCACGGCCGCCTGCCCGTTCCGCGGGCCCCATTCAGAACTGATGCCATACACCGCCGCGCCACCACCCTTCTCAGCCGCCAGCGGAGCCGCCCACGCGGCCGCAGCCGCCGGATCCTGGCGTACCTGGGCGCGAGCGATTTCGTAATAGGCGTGATCGCGCAGCCCGCCGTCGGGCAGACCGCGGGCCCAGCCGGTGGCGCAATCCACACCACCTGCGGTCAGCATTTTCTCCGTCACGATGCCCATCATCTGCTTCGCCCGGGGGTCTCCCGCAGCGCCCAGCCCCATCACATACTCCGTCGCCATGCCCGGATCCGCTATCGCCAGACCGTGGACGAAGGCCTCCTTCAGCTGGTCCCGATTCAGTCCCTTGCCCCCCTTTTCCTCCAGGGAACCGAACCACGCCTTCGCCCCTGCTGGATCAGCCGAGGCCCAGCCCGCCAGCGTCGGGCCCATGTCCCGTTTGTCCGTTCCCGCTCCATGCACCACGGCATCCGCCCCGCCGATCTTTCCCCAGGCAAAATGAAAATCGCGGAAGTTCGGATCATCCGAATCGAGATGCTCGATCTGCTTGCGGATCTCCAGCGCATTGTGCACCGTGAGCCCGGCGATGAGTCTGGCAAAAGCCTCGCGCTTCAGGATCGGGTCCGTCGCCGTGCGAAACGCCTCGCCCAGCTCCGCAATGCCCGCCGAAGTCAGCGGCGCCAAGGCTCCGGATTTCCCAGCCTCCACCGCACCCCCGCCCACAGCGCCAGCGCCCGCCAGGCTCCGGCTCACAGCCACCGGCGCAGGCCTGGCCGGAGAGGAAACAGCCGCACCGCCCTCGAAGCGACTCCGCGCTTGGGGCTTCGCCCACCACCCCAGCGCAAAGGCGCCTGCGGTGACAGCGCACCATGCGGCGGTGACGAGATGCTGGTTTTTCATGTTCATCGAAAATGGGGATGACGCGGGCGCCTTCGAATAATTGCCCAGCCCGGGTGAAGGCCCACAGGTCCACGCCAGCGTCCCGGCTCCCCCGCGCCGGGTAAAGACATTTCTCCGCCAGGCAGGCCCAAGTCTGGCGTGGGGCATCCTCCTATCCCTTCGCCGGACGCCTGCGTTTGCCGTTCAAAAGTGTGCCGACCACGGTGTAGCGCACCCAGAGTTGATAAACCAGCAAGAGGACGGCGGTGGTGCTGACGCAGACCACGGCGAACTTGGCGGCAGCCGGGAGATCCGCGAGCTTCATGAAGTACTGAGGCACGAAGATGAGCGGCAGGTGCAGCAGGTAGAGAAAATAGGCAGAATCCGAGAGGTAGCGGGCGGTCCTGTTTTCAGCAGTGAACATTTTTCGGAAAAAGCCGGTCAGGCCGAGGATCATCAGCCACGAATAGAGGACCTGCATCAGAACGGCGAGCGGACGCACCGCGCCGGACGGGACCCGGGCGCTCTGCGGCTCGACGAGCAGGGACCTTCCCAGCGGGAAGACGATGAACAGTGCGACAGGCAGCATGAGCCACCAATGCCGGCAGAGTCTGGCCTCGCTGTCATTGGTGTCGAAATAGAGGACGCCGAAAAAGAAATAAACAGCGTAGAGCGCGAGGACGTGCGGCAGCGGGAAGACTCCCGTGGAGGTGTCCGGGCCAAATCCCGGGCCGGACAGGCTGTGGAACCACTGCGGAATCATCGCCAATGGAACAAGCCAGAGCAGCAGAAGCGGGGACTTAGACTTAAACAAGGAGCGCGAACCAGCGCGCCAGTTGAGCTTTGCCACCAGCCAGGCGTAGAGGCCGAAGGGGACGAGGAGCAGGCAAAGAAACCAGAGGAACCACAGGTGGCCGAAGATTTGGAATTTACCAAACAGCGGAGCCCGGGTGAAGCCCAGATACGCCCGGCTGACGGGGTCGAGCGCAGCCTCCGGCTTCGTTGCACCAGCACCCGGGGGCTCAAGCTCACTCCTGGTCTTGCCGCCATGCTCCTTCAGCAGGGCGATGATCGCACGATGGCCGGCCTCAACCGCCGGCTTGTCCACCTTGAGTTTCAGGGTGCCCGCCACCCATTCCACGACGCCCCAGTCCGACCCGGCGTTGTTCAGCGGAGTGGACTGATGCTGGTTCACGCTGTTGACTGCCGCTCCGCAGTCGATGAGCAGCGCAGCGATGTCCGCCCGACCAGTAAAGGCGGCGTGACTCAGGGGCGTGGAATCATCGCTGGAGGCGACGTCAACTTTCGCCCCCGCCTTGATCAGCCACTGTGCCGCCTCGAGGCTGCCATTCAGCGCCGCCCAATTCAGCGGCGGGACCTGAAACTGCGGGTCACGTTCATTCAGGTCCGCTCCGCTGGCTGCCTGGCGCTGGAGGGCGGCGAGATCATTGTCCCGCGCAGCGGTCCAGAGGGTGACTGCGGCACTCTGTCCGGCCTCGTGCGCGTAAAGGCTGGAAATGACCTTTTCACTCAGCCAGGGGAGCGGGACGACGAAAAGCGCCAGCGGAAGCAGGATGCGCAGGGCTCGTTGCTTGAAGACGGCCGCCAGCCCCCGTTTCCGCCAGAGCATGGCGGTGAAAAATCCACTCACCACAAAGAAAAGCTGCATGCGAAAGCCGTGAATGGCCGTGAACAGCGTGTCAAAAAACGGATGCGTCCTGACATCGTGCACAGCCCATACTGAAAAGGTGGTGTAGGCCAGCGAACCATGAAGCACGATGCCAAGCAGCATGGCCACACCCCGCAGCGCATCCAGGTCGTGGCGGCGGTCAGTCGCGGTTGCGGGGGAGGATTCCGGGCAGTTGGGCGGGGCGGGGTTCATTGTTTTTTGGGAGGAAGATTTCCTACTCCCTCACTCCTCCCGTGCCATTACTTTTCTGCAGATTGGGGTGGAACTGGTGCCTCTGCTCTCCCCGGTGCTGCCACCGCTCAGGGGACTGTGCGGACCACTTTCTGCGCGCCCCCTTCTCCGCCTCGTGCCCCACCACGGGCCAGGCGGCTCGGGGCACAGCCGGGGCACACGACTTCGGGCGCGCTGGCTCCTCCTCTGACCTCGCTAACCCTCTAATTATACAAATCTTCTACTCCTCCCCCGCCATCTCTTTTCCGCGGATGTCCTGAAACTGGCGGCTGCGGACGATCATCTCGACGAGGGCGCTGAGGCGGTAGTCGCGGGACTTGAGCTGTTCGGCCATTTCTGAAATGAGCGGGGCGTCTGAGAGCTGGACGCCGCGGCCGAGGGAGTAGCCGAGGAGTTTGCGGCAGAACTGGCGGACAAAGGTGTCGCGGCGTTTCGTGAGGAGGTAGTCGCGCAGGGCGGGGAGGCCGTCGAGAGCGGTGCCGTCGAGGACCTGTGTCCGGGTGTCGATGGCGCGGCCGCCTAGGTCGTGATCGCGGAGGCGGCCGATGGCGTCGAAGGCCTCCAGGGAAAATCCATACGGGTCGATGAGGCGGTGGCAGCCGAAGCACTTGGGATCGGTGGAGTGCTTTTCGGTGAGCTGGCGCACGGTGAGCGTCTCCGCAGCCTCGTCCTCGGGCAGGCGTGGGACGTCCTTGGGCGGGCGCGGGAGTTTTTCACCGAGGAGGACTTCGCCCACCCAGTTTCCGCGCAGGATGGGGCTGGTGCGGGAGGCGCCGGACTGCTTGGCCAGGGTGGTGGCCTGGCCGAGGATGCCGCCGCGCGCGAATTTCTTCACACCCTCCACACGCCGCCACTCGGGACCGGTGACGCCGGGGATGCCGTAGTGTTTTGCCAGCTCCTCGGTGAGGAAGGTGTGGTCGGCGTCCAGGATGTCGAGCACGGAACCGTCGTGCTGGACGAGGTCCGTGAAGAAGCGGATGGTCTCCTCATACATGGGGCCGCGCAGGGCGGTGAAGGTGGGGAAATGACGGTCGCTCTTTTCCCCGAGCTGGTCGAACTCATAGATGTGAAGCCAGGCGCAGGCGAACTCCGTGGCCAGGCGGCGGGAGCGCGGGTCGGCCATGAGGCGGCGGGCCTGGGCGGCGAGGACATCGGGCTGGTGCAGCGTGCCATTGGCGGCGGCGGCGCGCAGCGTGGCATCCGGCGCGGAGGACCAGAGAAAGTAGCTGAGGCGGGTGGCCAGCTCCCAGTCTGCCACGGGGGCCTGTTTTTCACCGGGGGGTGACTGCTCCGTGCGGTAGAGGAAGGCGGGCGAAACAAGGATGCGGGCCAGGGTGAGGCGGACGGCGTGGTCGTGGGGCAGCTCCTCGTCGCGCAGTCTCTGGTAGAGCGAGCGGAGTTCCCCTTTTTCCCCGTCCGCGAGCGGGCGGCGGTAGGCGGATTCGGCAAACTTGAGCACGGCGTCGAGGTGGGCAGGCTGGGTGTCGACGAGCAGCTTCTTGAACGCCTCGGCGCGGAGGCGGATGGGCTCGCGCATCGGGGTGAAGGCGCTGGGGTCGGCGTCCTGGGTGGCGAACTGCCAGAGCTGCTCGAAGCCGTCGACGAGCTTCAGCGCATCCTGGCTGACGTAGTGCAGCTCGCTCCAGAGGCGCTCCAGCTGCGCGGTCTGCGCGTCGTCGAGCATGAGGCGGCGGAGGTGGTCGTCCTCGCGGTAGTTCAGGGTGAGGGTGACGACCTCGTCGACGGGCACGATCTTCGTGTAGCAGAGAGCGGCGGGGAAGATCTGGCGGAAGGCGTCGAAGCCGGCCTCGATGCGCTTGCGCGCAGCGCTGTCCTTCGCCACGAGGATGGGGGCGTCCGAGGCGACAGGCCGGTCACCGTCGGACCAGGTGGACTTTCCTCCGATTTCCTTCACCCCGCCCGCCGTCAGCCCGCTGGCAGCCGGGGGCGGCGTGGTGGAGGCGGACATCTGGACGCTGCCCTCCGCGCCGGCGTCCTTTTGCAGCGTGGTATTGGCCACAAACTCGCAGCCCTGGGCGAGATCCGCCGGCACACGCACCTCGACAACGGAGGGCGCGGCAACCCAGAGCCCGTCTGCCGTGAAGCGCGCCGGATCCAGCCCCCACGGGCTTTCCGACGCGGCAGTGTCCGGAGGTGCCGCCGCCACCTCCCGCAGGAGCGCTCCGAGCAGCGGTCCGGTGAGCGAGGTGAGCAGCTGGTGCAGGGCCGCATCGGGTGAGTCCTTCGCCAGGGAGGCGGGACCGCCCAGAAGCAGCCGCTCCAGCTCGCGGGCGAGCGCTTCTTTTTCCCCGGCAGTGCCGGCGGCCTGCCACCGAGCCAGCAGGGAGCCCGCAGGCAGCACGGGTGCGGCGCCGGTCTCGGCATCCGGCTCGCTGTAGAAATGCCAGACACCTTCATGCCCGAGGGAATCGGCGTGGGGATTGCCCGCGAGGATGCTTGGGGACACGTCCTTCGCGAGGTTCCAGGTGGAAGCACCGTCTGTGAAGGTGAGGTCCACCAGCGTGAGATCGCACGAGTGATTGCCATCGCGCGGGCTGACCACGAGCGAAAACAGATCTCCGGGTTGAACAACGATGTTCTCCAGCGGGCCTGCCTTCACCTCGCTCGCATCCTGGGCGAAGCCGGCCGCCAGGCGCTGGCGGTTGGCGCCGCGGCGCAGCTCCAGCGCCCAGGCGACGCCGTTCCCGCACTCGGTGTGGGCGTGCTGGACAATGCCCTCGACCTTCATTTTTCCCGCCACCGGGCTCCGCCAGCCAACGACCACCCTGCGCGCGGGCGAGGGATGCACAGCCACGCTGTGGGGCTTCATGTTTCCGGGAACGCGCACGGCCTGGTCGGATGAATTGGCCACCACGCTCAGCGCATCAGCTCCGGCCCAGCCCTTGATGAAATCATACTTCTCCGCAGTCTCGGTCTTTTGGGTGATGTAGGACTCGATCCTCGCCTCCCCCGTGCCAATGCCGAGGCAGCCCAGCCATGCTGAGAGTGCGGCGGGGGCGATGCCGTTCTTTTCCGCCAGCGGGGTGATGTCCTCCTTTTTCAGCGGGCCAGTGACACCGGCGGCGAGGGCGAGGCTTTTGGCCGTGGAGGAAAAAACCTGCCCGCGCTGCGTGGTGAGGGCGGCCACGACGGCGCGGATGCTGCGAAGCGGCAGGTCCGGCCGGCCCGGCGCAGTGAGGCGCGGGTTTTCCCACACGGCGGCGTCATGCTCTCTGCCGTCGCCCGCATCCGTGGTGGAGAGGAAAAGCGTGACGTCGCTCCCCGCAGCGGGGGCGGGCAGCTTCAGCCGCACCTCGCGCGACTCCGCCACGGGCGTGACCGGCACCTGCCAGGCCGTCGGGCCGTCGCGTTTCCCGATGTGCCCGACGGTGGTGAACCGCCACAGGGCCGCCTGCCACTGGTGAACGGTGGCCGCCAGGGCTGCGGCGTCTCCGGGTTTCGCCGCACGCCACTGCGCCCGCACCAGATCGAGCAGAGGCGAGGGCGCGGGGTCATTCAGCACACTCCAGAGCTGGCCGAAGTATTTCGCATTCAGAGCCGGGTCCGCCTTTCCTCCGTCGCGCATGGCGATGACGGCGGAGAAGTATTTTTCCAGCGGCAGTACGCCGCCGTCCTTCGTGTCAAACTTGATGCCCTGGAGGTTCACGGCAGCGCCTCCGCCGTTTTCCGTGAATTGCCCGTAGAGCGCCCGTATGCCGGCCAGCCGCTCCTCCGTCCAGTCACGGGCCGAGGTGCTGGGGGAAAAGACCATCCCGTCCGGCAGAAGCACGGCGTGCGCGGCCACGTCCTTGGCTGCGTCCAGATATTTCGTAAGCAGGGCGGGCGACATCACGAGGGAATTGCCCACATTCATGAACCCCTCGCCCGAAGCCGAATCTGCGGGGAACTCACGCCCCGGGTCCAGCGTTTCCACACCCGTCAGGTCGCGAATCGTGTACTTGTACTCGGCATTTGAAAGCCGCCGCAGCACCACCGGCCCCGGATCTCCAGCATGCGTGCGGGCGATCTCGTCCAGCAGATCGCGCGACCACGCCATGAGCGCGTTCTTTTGCTCCGCTGTCGGCTGCGGCTTGTCCCGCGGCGGCATCTCGCCCAGGGACACCTGCTCCACCAGTCCCTGCCAGACTTTCGGGTGCTTCGCTGCCTCCGCCTGGGTAGTGAAGCGCTCCAGATCCAGGTCCCCTTTGTGTTTTTCCGTCGAGTGGCACCCGGAGCAGTACTCCTTGAGCACCGGGTGGATGTCCTTGGCGAAATCCGCCCCGGCACAGGGGAGAACGGTGGCTGCAAAAAGGAGCGCAGCTTTGAGAAGGAGTCGGGGTATGAGCAGGTTCATCGGCGTATCTCAGATTCCGGGGACCCCGCCGAACCGTCAACCATAGTGTCCCCTGGGGGTTTCCCCACCGGGCTCCTCGACCGGGGTCACCCCGGCGTAAAACGAGGAAAGCGGCAACTCAAGGCCCAGCGACTCGATCTTTATGACGGCCTGCGGATCGTCAATAACCTCCTCCACCCAGCCGGAACGCCGCCGGTGAACGGTGACCGCAGGGCGGCTTTGTTCGACCAGGAAATACTCTTCCAAAGTGGGGATGGTGATATAGCGCAGAAATTTTTCGTTCCGGTCCAGCCGCTCCGTGCTCCGGGAGAGGACCTCGACGATGACCCTCGGAAAGCGGAGGTAGTGCGGGTCCGTGTCCCGCTGGTCGCAACCGACCATGACATCTGGATAGTAGAAGGCATCCTTGCCATACGCAAGCACCCGGACCTTGACGTCAGAAATGAAAGTCTGGCATGGTCCCTCACCCAGGCGGGACTGGAGCCCACCCGCGATGTTCAGAGCAATGGCGTTGTGGTTTCGCGAGCTTCCCGCCATCGCGAACACGCTTCCGTCCACGTACTCGTGGCGGACTTCGCTCATGGGCTCGCCGTGCAAATATTCGTCCACGGTCAATCGGGGCTGTGGTTTTGAGATTCCCATGGGCGGAGCCTAACCGAGGTGTTCGACTCTCGCAAGACCGTGAAGCACCCGTCGGCCAAACGCCAGCCGCGCCCTTGACCAGCTGGACAGCCGGGCCTAATCGTTGGGCCCCTTCCCCCTTTCCCATGAACCGATTTTCCGCATTGCTTTTTCTCTTCGTGCTGGCTCTGCCGGGGGAGGGTCGTGGTGGAGAGGCGGAAGCCCGGCTGCGGCTGGACGTGCTGGGGCTGGTGGCGGCTGGTGTGGTGCCGGCAGATGCCGGGTGGGGCGAGCAGGCCGTAGAGGGAAAAATGTGCGATGGGGAGCAGGTGGCCGGCTTGCTGATGCAGCTGGCCGGGGTTTTCGAACCAGCGCCGGACCTGGCGAGAGCTGTGTCAGTGCTGGCAGGGAAAAAGGTCGTCTGGAATGACTACTGGACGAAGCACGCCATACCCGGCGGGCAGTGCGAGGGGCGCTACGTGGCGAACCTCCTCCACGCAGCGGCGGAGCCGGTGGCCGCAGCGGCACTCGTGAAAAAATACGCTCCGACAGGTGGCATCGTACCCGTCCCGGAGCCGTCCGCCTTTTCCCTCGCCGGGGCGGCGGCGGACGCGGCGGGGTACAACTACGTGATCGGCACCCAGACCATTGGCGCCTCCTACCAGTTCACCGGAAAGACCCGGCTGGTGGAGACAGCGGAGGAAATCCGGACGATGGGGAGCACGGTGATCAAGTTTGAACTGACCCCGCGCTATGCCGGCGAGCGGAGAAATGTGACCACGGACGTACCAGCCATCACGTCCCTGGCCGCGCTGGCGCGGGACGAGCCCTCCCACCGCCGCGTGCTGGACATGCCGTTCGCGGTTTTTGTCCTGTGGTCCCACACCTTCTGCCATGGCGAGGACAAGTGGCACAAGGGTTTTTCCACGGAAGCGGCGGACGCCGAGTACCGCGAGATGTACGACCTCACCACACATCTGCTGCGGACCTATGCCGGCAGCGGAAAAACCTTTCTCCTCGGCCACTGGGAGGGCGATGGATTTCTCCGCCACAGTGTGGCCGCGGAGGATGATGCCCGGGTCACGGACGCCGCCGCACAGGGCATGGCCGACTGGCTGAACACCCGGCAGCGGGCCGTGGATGATGCAAAGCGCGACACGCCTCATGAGAAAGTGGAGGTCTGGCACTACACGGAAGTGAACCACGTCAAGCTGGCCATGCTCGGCCGCCCGGCCCTGGTGAACCGAGTGCTGCCCGGGGCAAACGTGGACCTCGTCTCCTACTCCAGCTACGACACGCAGGGCGAGCCCCCCCTGCTCAAGGCGGCGCTCGGGTTCATCGAGACTCAGCTTCCGGCCAAACCGGGCCTGACGGGACGGCGCGTCTTCATTGGCGAGTACGGCTTCCCCACCGTCTACCATACCCCGGCGGAGCAGGACCAGCGCTCGCGCCAGGTCCTGCAGGCCGGGCTGGAATGGGGCTGCCCACTCATCCTGTATTGGGAGCTTTTTAACAACGAGGTCACACCCGAGGGGAAGCAGCGCGGGTTCTGGCTCATCGATGACCGTGGTCTGAAGCAGCCCGTATACAAGAGCCACGCCACCTTTCTGGAATGGGGCCGGCGCGAGGTGGCGCAGACGCGGGAAAAATCCGGCCACGCCCCCACTGCGGCTGAATTTCGCGCAGCAGCGGTGAAACACCTGGGCCAGCCATGAAAGGGCGCGCGACACTTTTTCGAGCCACCGCGATGATTGTGCTGATGAGCGCCGGTCAGCTCTGCGCGGATGGCCCGGCACTCAGCATTCTGCTCCGGGGTGAGGGCGCGACTGAGTCCGCCCCGCATGGCGGGGGCAATGTCTACGCCCCCGAGGTGCACCGCGACGAAGTGTCGTGGCTCATGTGGTATGGCGGGCAGGGGGCGGACGGGCACGACCGGATTCACCTCGCGCAGTCCGCCGATGGCGCGAGGTGGACAAAACGAGGCGTGGTGGTCGACTGCGGCACGGCCAACCATGTGAACGACCCCACCGTGGTGCGGGCGGAGCGCGTGTGGTGGATGTTTTACACCGTGGCGGAATCGGGCGAGCACGACGAAATTGCCGCTGCCACATCCCCAGACGGCATGACGTGGAAAAAGCTGGGCGTCGTCCTGGGGCGCGGGGCTGGCACGGCCTGGGACTCGGCGAAGGTGGGGCGGCCATCGGTCCTGCGAGAAAAGGGAATCTTCAAAATGTGGTATGACGGCCAGCCGGGTGCCGAAGCTGCGGCGGCCAGCGCAACGGCGGCGCGGGTGAAGGCGCAGGGCCGGGCCGTGGGGTATGCGGAGTCGAAAGACGGCCTGCACTGGGTGCGGCGACAGGAACCCGTCTTCGGGGAAGGAGCGGGCGCAGTGCAGGTGCTGAGGCGGGGGGCGGATTACCTCATGGTCTTTGAATCCGGAACCGGCACCCGCGTGGCCGCCAGCCGGGACGGACTTTCCTGGACGCCCTGCGGAGCACTCACCGGACTCTCGGGCGGAGCAGAGGACCGCTTCGGCCAGGTCACTCCGTTTTTTCTGCCGGACGCCACCGGCAGCGCAGGCCGGCTCTTTTTCGGTGCGGCCTCGCACGCCAGCTGGGATCACAACAGCATCGGCGTTTTCACCATCACCCTTTTACAACCCATAAAGCCAAAATGATCCGCCCCGCCGCCTCATTCCTTGCCGCCATGATGCTCGCGGCCATTGCCGCCGCAGTGCCTGACAAACCGAACATCCTCGTCATCGTGAGCGATGACCAGGGCTACGCTGACACCGGCTTTCAGGGCTGCGGGGACATCCCGACGCCGCACCTTGATGCCCTGGCGAAATCCGGCGTGCGCTGCACCAGCGGCTACGTCTCCCACCCCTTCTGCAGCCCCACGCGCGCCGGCCTCCTCACCGGGCGCCACCAGCAGCGGTTCGGTCATGCGAACAACCCGGTCTACGATCCACTCGACGAAGCCGAGGGCCTGCCCCTGACTGAAAAGCTGCTCCCCGAACCACTGCGCGCCGCAGGCTACGCCACCGGCTGGGTGGGCAAGTGGCACCTCGGTGCCTCACCCTCGCACACGCCGGCGCAGCGCGGCTTCGCAGAGACCTTTGGCTTCATCGGAGGCGGCCATCGGTTCCTCGGCTGGCAGCCGAATGAACGGCAATACACCCTGCCCGTCATGAAAAATGGCGAACCCGCCGATGTGCCTGGGCACCTCACCACCCGCTTCGGCGACGAGGCAGCGGCCTTCGTGAAGCGCCACACAGACGCCCCGTGGTTCCTCTACCTCGCCTTCAATGCCCCGCACAGCCCGCAGGAGCCGACGCCGGAAAAGCTGGAAAAATTCTCCTCCATCCAGGACCCGGCGCGCCGGAAATACGCCGCACAGGTCAGCCTGCTGGACGACGCAGTGGGCGTGGTGACGGACTCTCTCTCCTCCACCCGGCAGGCACAGCGGACGCTGATTTTCTTTTTCTCCGACAATGGCGGCCCCGTGAAAAAAGGCGGAGGCAACGGCTCCACCAACGGCCCGCTCCACGGCGGAAAGGGCGATCTCTACGAGGGCGGTGTGCGCGTTCCCTTCCTCGTCAGCTGGCCGGGAAAACTGCCTGCTGGCTCCACGTCTGAAGCCCCGGTCTCATCGCTGGACGTCTTCGCCACCACGCTGGCCGCTGCCGGGCTGCCCATGCCTGCGGATAAAAAATACGACAGTGTGAACCTCATTCCGCACCTGGCCGGGGAAAAAAAGGAACCGCCGCATGACAGGCTCTTCTGGCGCAGCGGAGCCGGCGCCGCCCACGCCGTGCGCGAGGGACAGTGGAAGCTGGTCCGCCGTCAGAATACCTCCGCCGAACTCTACGACCTGGCCGCCGACCTTGGCGAAACGAAGGATCTCGCCGCCGAGAAACCTGACATTGCCGCCCGGCTCACCGCAGTGGTGGACGCTTGGGACAAGGAGCTCATCGCGCCCGCCTTCCCCGGCTCCACGGTCAAGAACGAGGACTGGGGCCCCGGCGGAGCCAACCAGAAAAACGCGAAACCAAGCAAGCCCGGCAAAGCCACCTCCAAACCCGGCCCCGAAACAAAACCATGAAAACAGCCATCCTCTTTGCCCTTATCCTTCTCGCCAGTGCCGCGCTCCCTGCACCCGCTGCGGCAGCCCGGCCGAACATCCTGCACATCCACGCGGACGATCACCGGGCCGACGGCCTGCACGCCCTCGGCACCGCCGTTCTGCAGACGCCGCATCTGGACACCCTCGTGGAGCGCGGCATTACCTTCACCCGCTGCTACACCATGGGGTCCATGATCGGCGCGGTCTGCACGCCCAGCCGCACCATGATGCTCACCGGGCGCTCCTGGCAACGCATCCCTGGCGCACCCGGCGCCGCGCCCAATGCCGCAGATCCCGCCACCTTTCTCCCGCGCATCGTGGCCGCCGCCGGCTACCAGACGTGGCACATGGGAAAAAGGGGCAACGGCTTTCCCGCCGGGCTCCGCGAGTTTGAGACCAGCATTCTCGATGATGCCGGCGGCCCCACCCCGGAAAGTGACCGCGCCCACTCCAGCGAGCGCCTCGCCACCCGCACCATCGCTTTTCTCAAATCCCGCCAGACGGCCGCAGCAGAAAAGCCCTTCTACATTTACCTCGCCCCGCCCGTCCCCCACGACCCGCGCTCCGCAGAACCCCGCTTCCGCCAGCTCTATGATCCGGAAAAAATCCCGCTACCGGAAGCCTTCCTGCCCCAGCACCAGTGGGACAATGGCGAGATGACTGTCCGGGACGAGCAGCTCGCGCCCTGGCCCCGCACACCCGGGGACACCCGCAGCCAGCTGGCCGACTACTACGCCTGCGTCACCGGCCTCGACCACCACATGGGCCGCATTTTTGACGAGCTGAAATCCAGCGGCCAGTGGGAGAACACGATCATCATCTTCACCGGCGACAACGGTCTTTCCCTGGGCGAGCACGGCCTCTTCGGAAAGCAGAACCTCTATGAATTTGGCGGCTTCCACGTCCCGTTCGTCATCGCTGGACCGGGCATCACTAAGGGACGCAGCGGGGCGCTCGTCTACCTGATGGACCTCTTCCCCACCATCGCCGGGATCGCCGGAGCCGCGCTGCCGGAAGGCGTGGAGGGGAAAAACCTCGCGCCGCTGCTCAGCGGAAAGGAAACCAAAGTCCGCGACGTGCTCTACACCGCCTACCGCAACTGCCAGCGAGCCGTTCGCGACGACCGGTGGAAGCTCATCCGCTACCCGCTCGTCGACCGCACCCAGCTCTTCGACCTCACCGCCGACCCTCGCGAGCTGAAAAACCTCGCCACCCTGCCGGAGCACGCCGCGAAGCTCTCGGAGATGACAGCCCTGCTGCAAAAGGAGATGACCTCGCACGCCGACAAGGCACCTCTCACCGTGGCCAGCCCTGCTCCAGCAGACTGGACGCCCCCAGTCGGGAAGCCCGGGAAAAAGAAGGCCCGAAAGTGACGCAGGCGGGGCGGACAAATCCGCGCCCATTCGCCCTCCCCTGCAGCCAAAGATCCTTTGTCTAAACCCGGAACGTGAGGCATGTTGGCACCCTGCCAGCCTGCAGCCACACGCTCCATGAAATCGCGCGCCCTCGCCCTCCTCTTTCTCGTCGTCCCCCTCTCCGCCCAAGGGCAGTCGGGTCTGGTCGCGGCCTTTCACTGCAATGAAGGAACAGGCGGCACGATCACGGACGCAACGCCGGCACACCACGAGGGAACGCTCTCCGGCGCAGTGTGGACGCCCTCCGGGAAATACGGCAGCGGGCTCAGCTTTGACGGGGTGAATGACTGGGTCACCATCCCGGACCACCCCCAGCTGGACCTCTCGTCCACCGCCACGGTCATGGCCTGGGTCTACCCGGTCGCGCTGTCCAGCTACCGGACCGTAGTGCTGAAGGAAGCTCCGGGGGAGGCCTGCTATTATTTGTACTCCGGCCCCGGCGACGTGGTGAACGGAGGAGGCCGCTTCACCGGCACGTACGTGGAGACGAGCGGCGGGGCGGCGCTTCCGCTCAACCAGTGGACCCACGTCGCAATGACCTACGACGGCTCCACCATTCGCGTCTATCGCAACGGTGATCTGGTCTCCAGCGTGGCCAGGACCGGAGCCTTCGAGCAGTCCGCCAGCCCCCTCCGGATCGGCGGAAACTCCATCTGGAGCGAATGGTGGCAGGGGCGCATCGATGAAATCCGGCTGTACAACCGCGCGCTGACGACGTTGGAAATCGCCACAGACCGGGACACCCCCATCGTCTCCGGCCCGACGGCGCCGGTCATCACCGCCACCGCCCCTCCGCAGGGTGCGCAGACGCGATCACTCACGCAGGTGGATGTGCAGTTCAGCGAGCCCGTGACCGGGGTGGATGCAGCGGACCTCCTCGTTGCCGGAGTGCCAGCCGCCGCCGTGGCGGCGCTGGGGAACAACTCGTACCGCTGGACCTTCCCCGCGCAGCCTGCCGGCGTGGTCAGCCTCGCCTTCACATCGGGTCATGGCATCGTGGACGGAGAGACGCCGCCAGTTCCCTTCGCCGGAGCATCGTGGTCCGTCACGGTTGATGCCAGCGCCCCGCTGGAACAGGTGCGGCTGAACGAAGTCGTCGCCGCCGGTGTGCCAGGCGGACTCCTGGATGCGGATGGCGATGCAGAGGACTGGGTCGAGCTGCTCAATACCGGCCCCAGTGCCGTGAATCTCGACGGATGGTCGCTCACGGATGATCCCGCCGTGCCTGACAAATGGATCCTGCCCGCGCGCAGTCTGGCCGCGGGCGGGTTTCTCACGGTCTTTTTGTCCGGAAAAAACCGGACTCCACTCACCGGCGAGCTGCATGCCAATTTCAATCTGAACCTCAGCGGCGGCAGCCTGCACCTCTTTAATGCCGCAGCCCCCCGGCAGCTGGTGTCCGCCTTTTCCCCGCTGCCCGCACAACAGCCCGGCCTCAGCTACGGCGCCGGCTCCAGCGGCCAGGCACGCTTCTTTGCCACCCCCACACCGGGCGCGGCAAATGCCGGCGCGGAATACGCCGGGATCACCGCTGCGCCAGCCGTGGGCGTCCCCGCAGGCTATTACGCGCAGCCAGTCTCCCCCGCCCTCACGAGCACCACGCCGGGCGCCATCATCCGCTACACCACGGACGGCACCCCGCCCACCGCTTCCAGCCCGCCCTACACACCGCCGCTCACCTTCACCTCCACCACGGTTCTCCGCGCCGCCGCCTTCGCCCCGGGGCTGGCCACCAGCGACGTCACCACACGCACATATCTTTTCCTGGCTGACGTGCTCACGCAGTCACCCACCGGCGCCGTGCCACCCGGCTGGCCGTTCACGTGGGGATCAAACCGGGTCGACTACGGCATGGACCCGGAGGTCATCGGGCCGGGAGCACCTTACGAAAGCAGGGCGCCCGGAGCCATGCGTGCCATCCCCGCCCTCAGCCTCGTCGTGAAACTGGCGGACCTCTTCGACAGCAGCACCGGCATCTACTCGAACGCCGCTCAGAATGGCGATGCCTGGGAGCGCCCCGCCTCATTGGAACTGCTCAATCCAGACGGCTCGCCAGGGTTTCAGGAGGACGGCGGCCTGCGCATCCGCGGAAATTTTTCCCGCGACGCGAACAACCCGAAGCACTCCTTCCGCATCTTCTTCCGCGAGCGCTACGGCGCGGGAAAGCTGGACTACCCGCTCTTCGGTCCGGGCGGCGCGGACAGGCAGGACGTCGTCGATCTGCGCACCTCTCAGGATTTCTCCTGGGCCTACCTTGCCAGCACGGACGCCACCTTCGTCACGGATTCGTTCGCCCGGGATCTCATGGGCGCGATGGGCCAGCCCACCACCCGGGGAAATTTCTACCACCTATTCATCAATGGCCAGTACTGGGGCCTCTACAACACCGAGGAGCGCGTCAACCCAAGCCTGGCCGTCACCTGGCTCGGCGGCGCGGATGAGGACTACGACATCGTGAAGGTCGACAGCTTTACCACCCAGCTGGCCGCCGGCTCCCTCACTGCGTGGACACAGCTCTGGACCCTTACCGAGGCCGGCGTGGCCAGTGATGCGGCGCTCCAGGCCCTCCTGGGAAACAACCCGGACGGTACGCGCAATCCGGCGCTCCCCGTCCACCTCGACGCGGTGAACCTCTGCGACTACATGCTGATGAATTTCATCATCGACAATCGCGACGGCCCCGTCTTTCTCGACGGCGGCACCCCGAACAACTTCTTCGGCGTGCGACCGCGCGACGGACGGGCCGGGTGGAAGTTTTTCTGCCACGACTCGGAGTACTCGATGTTCGACGTGAACCAGAACGTGACCTGGCCGCCTACCAGCATCGGGGCCACACTCACCTCGTCGAACCCGCGGCGCATGTGGGAAAAGTGCATGGCCAATGCCGAGTTTCGCTCGCTCTTCGCCGACCGCGTGCAGAAGCACTGCTTTGCGGGGGGAGCCCTCACCCCGGCCAGCCAGGCTGCCGTCTGGCAGCAGCGCGCCGCAGAGATCGACCTGGCTGTGATCGGCGAATCCGCCCGCTGGGGCGACGCCTCCCGTGCCGCCCCGCTAACCCGCGACGACCACTGGCTGCCGCGCATCCAGTATTTCCTGAACTCCTGGTTCCCCGCGCGCACGGGCATCGTCATCACCCAGCTCAGGCAGGCCGGGTATTTCCCCGCACTCGAGGCCCCGGCCCTCTCTCCGCCGGCGGGCGCGGTGGCGCCAGGCACGCAGGTCACGCTGACGCAGGCGGTGCCGGCCGGGGTGATTTATTTCAGCCGGGATGGCACGGACCCGCGGCTCTTCGGCGGCGGGCTGAACCCTGCGGCAGAAGTCTGGTCCGGCCCCCTCACCCTGCTGAACGGCACACGGCTTCGCGCCCGAGTGAAGAACGGCGCGATCTGGAGTCCGCTCGTCGAGGCGGACTACTACCTGGCCCAGGACCTGACGAAACTGGCCATCAGCGAGGTCATGTTCAATGCACCCGGCAGCGGAGGCATCGAGGGCTCGGAGTTCGAGTTCATCGAGCTGACGAACACTGGCACCCGCACGCTCGACCTCGGCGGGCTGGGTTTCACGGCGGGCATCGGCGGGACTTTTGCCTCCGGCACGACTCTCGCGCCCGGCGGCTACGTCGTGGTGGCGCGCACTCCGGCGGCCTTTGCCCTGCGGTATCCCGGCGTGCCGGTCGCACTGGCCCACACGGGGAAACTCGACAACACCGGTGAGAGAATCACGCTCTCCGCCCCCGGCGGCACGAAAATTCTGTCGCTCCTCTACGACAGCACCCCTCCGTGGCCCGCCGCCGCAGCCGGACTCGGGTTCAGCCTGGTCAACCTTTCCCCCGCCACCACCCAGGCCCCGGACGAGGGCCGCCGCTGGCGTGCCAGCAGTGTGCTCTACGGCTCGCCCGGCGCTGCGGATCCCGAGCCGGTGCTCCCGCGCATCGTGATCGGTGAGCTTCGCGCAGGCGCCGCCGGCTTCATCGAGCTGCAAAACACGGGCACCACGCCTGTCGATGTCGGCGGATGGCTGCTCACGGATGATCTGCTCATCCCGGCCCGTGCGGTCATCGCCGCACCCACCGTCATCCCACCCGGAGGCGCGGCGTCCTTCAGTGCAGCGGCGCTCGGTTTCGCGCTCAACGAAGCGGGCGGCAGCGTCTTCCTTTTCGCCACGAACGGCGGAGCGCTCACCGGCTTCAGCCAGGCGTGGAAATTCGGCGGGACCGACACCTTTTCCCTGGGCCGCATCGTGGACTCCACCGGGGAAGAGCACCTCACGCCACTCACCAGCCCCACACCAGGCGCAGTCGCTGCCACGCCGCGCATCGGTCCCGTTGTCATCAACGAGGTCTGGTACCATCCTCCGGCGGGCTTTGCGGAAATGATCGAGCTGCGCAACCTCGGCGCATCCGCCGTGTCCCTCGAAGGCTGGCGGCTCGACGGGTTCGGCTACACCTTTCCTGCCGGTGCGGCCATTGACGGCGGGCAGTACCTTCTCGTCGTCGCGGACGATCCTGAGGCGTTTCGCACGCGCCATTCTGTGCCGGCAAACGTTCCGATTTTCGGCCCGGTCACTGGTACGCTCGACGATGGCGGCGAATCGCTTTCCCTGGACCGGCCCAGCACGGCTGTCCCGGGCGGCTTCGTCAGCTTGGAAAGCCTGCGCTACAATGACAAGCCCCCCTGGCCCGCCACGGCAGACGGTTCAGGCCCCTCGCTTCAGCGCGTGAGCGCGTCTGCACTCGCCCTGGAGCCGGCAAACTGGCAGGGTCAGGGCCTCACTCCCGGCGCAGCGAATGCCACGAACGCCCTGCCCGCCGTCACCATCACCTCGCCACTGCATCTCTCCACCTTCAGCCCGCCGGGCACCTTCACCGTGACTGCGACGGCAGGCGATGCGGACGGGGGGATCGTGCGCGTCGAATTCTACGACGGCTCCCTCAAGCTGGGCGAGGACGCCACCGCCCCCTACGAACTCGCCCTCACCAGCCTGGCCGCTGGCAGCCACCTGCTCACCGCCGTGGCCGTGGACGATGCCTTCGCCACCACCACGTCCATCCCAGTCCTCACCACCGGCCTCGGCACCACGCCATTCGTCATCAGCCCGTGGGGAGCCACCTGGCGCTACCTGGATACCGGCACGGCCCCCGCCTCCACGTGGACGCAGCTCACTTTTGCCGACACCACCTGGAAATCCGGCCCGGCGGAACTCGGCTACGGCGACGGGGATGAAACCACCGTGGTCGAGGACAACCCAACCCCCGGCTACCAGACCGGCGTCACGAACCGCTACATCACCACGTGGTTTCGCCGGCGCTTCACCTTGACGGGCGCCGCCCAGGTCACCGGACTTTCCGGCCGCCTGCTCCGGGATGACGGCGTGGCCGTTTACCTGAACGGCGGGGAAATCTGGCGGGACAACCTCGCCGCCGGAGCCGGCCCGACCACGCCGGCGCTCACCAGCATCAGCGGTGCCGCAGAGGCAGCCCAGCTCACGAAAACACTGAGCCCGGCCAGCCTCGTCGAGGGTGAGAACATTCTCGCCGTGGAGATCCACCAGCAGGCCGCCGACAGCAGCGACGTCAGCTTCAATCTCGAACTCACAGGCGCCCGCCCCACCGCCCCACCCGACCCCGATACAGACAGCGACGGCATGAAGGACGCCTGGGAAATGACCCACGGCTTCGCCTACTGGGACCCCGCCGACGGCGCTGCCGACCGCGATGGCGACGGCTCCAGCAACGCCGTGGAATACCGCCTCGGCCTCGATCCCTCCAACGGAGCACAGTCCTTCGCCGCCGCGGCCACCGTGGCCGGCAACGGTGCCCTCACCCTCACGTGGCCCGCCGCCCCCGGCCTCTCCTTCGTGGTGGAAACAAGCGACACGCTGGCCACAGGCTGGCACTCCCTCGCTGTCGTCAACACCACCAGCGCCACCGGCACCCACACCACCGCCCCTGCCACGGCACAGAGGTCGTTTTTCCGCGTCACGCTGCTGCCGTGATTCGCCGCCACGGTTTGTTTTTGGCCATCGCGCGATCCAAATCCCCGCCCCTGCCCTGCGCCTCACTCTGTGCTATGTTCCCGCTCAGTCCCCCCGTTCATTTCACTCCAGCCCGCCTCCCACTTTTCCCGTGCCCTCCTCCTCCAGCAGCTCACCAGACAGCCCGCCACCGCGCGGGCTGAGCGGATACGTTCTCGCCCTCTGGCGCCGCCCGGCCGACTGGGCTTGGTGGCTGCGCTGGCCTGCGCGGCTGGCCATGCTGGCTGCGGTGGCGGGGCTGGCGGGCTCCATTTTGCTCTGGATCGTCTACAGCAGCATCGCTCGCGGTTTTGACCTGAACGAGCTGGGGAAAATGCCCGAGCGGTCCACCGTGCTGGACGTGCGCGGGCGGACGATGGGGCGGCTCTTTGGGGAAAACCGGATCGTGGTCGAGTTCGACCAGGTGTCGCCGAACTTCGTGGCCGCACTCCTCGCACGGGAGGACGACCGGTTTTACAAGCACGGCGGCGTTGACTTCATCGGCATAGGCCGGGCCATGGTGCGGAACCTGAAGGACCGCCGGTTTACGCAAGGCGCGAGCACGATCACCATGCAGCTCGCAAGGAACAGCTTTCCCGACCTGAAGGCGAAATCCCTCCACCGCAAGCTCGTGGAGATCGCCCTGGCCCGGCGGCTGGAGAGCCACTTCACCAAGGAGCAGCTCCTGGGCCACTACGTGAACCGCATCTTTTTCGGCAACGGCATCTACGGCGTCGAGCGCGCCTCGCAGGCGTACTTCGGCAAGCCTGCGGCGAAGATGACCCTGGATGAAAGCGCCCTGCTGGCGGGCATCATTCGCGGGCCGAACAAGTTCTCCCCCTTTGCCCACCCGGACGAGGCCCGGGGCGAGCGCGATGTGGTGCTGGACCGCATGGTTTCGAAAGGACGGCTGACCAGCGCAGATGCGGCTAAAGCGAAGGCGGTGAAAACGAAAATTCAGCCCCCGCCTGACACCTCCACCCAGGAGTCCTACGCACTGGATGCCGTCCGGCGGGATCTCGACCGCGTGCTCGACACGGAGGACCAGGAGGACGGCGGACTGCGCATCCACACCACGCTCGACCTCGACCTCCAGGCCGCTGCGGAGAAATCCCTCGCCTCCCGGCTGCTGGACGTCGAAAAAACCGGCGGCTACGACCACCCGACCAAGGCGCACTGGGACGCCGAGGCCGCCGCAGGCCGCACCGCCGGGAAATCCCCGGACTACCTTCAGGGAGCCGTCACCGTCATCGACAATGCCAGCGGCGGCATCGTCGCCATCGTGGGCGGGCGGGACTTTCACCAGAGCCGCTACAGCCGGGCGATGCAGAGTGAGCGCCAGGTGGGCTCCACCTTCAAGCCCTTCGTCTACGCCGCCGCCATCGAGCAGGGCATGTTCCCCACCACTCTGGTGGATGACGGCCCCATCACCCTGGCCGGATGGTCGCCGAAGAATTCCGATGGAGGCTTCGGCGGCCTCCAGCCCATCGAGTACGGCCTCTACAAATCCCGGAACACCATGACCGCCCGCGTCGGCGACTACGCCGGCATCGACAAAGTTCTCGCCGTGGCCCGGCAGGTGGGCTTGGGCGAAATCGAGAGCCGCAGCCCGCAGGTATTCATTGGGAACCTCGGCGCGAAACTGCGCGACCTCACCAGCGCCTACAGCGTCTTTCCCAACGCCGGAATCCGGAACCGTCCGTTCACCATCCAGCGCATCGAAAACGCCGCCGGCGAAGTCCTTTTCCTGAACGAACCCGCCGGCTACCGCGCACTCTCCCCCGGAGCCAGCTACCTGACGACAAAGATGATGGAAAAGGTCCTCACCCCGTCCGGCACCGGCGCCTACGCCCGCTCCCTCGGCTACAAGGGGCCTGCCGCCGGGAAAACCGGCACCACCGACGCCTACAAGGACGCCTGGTTCGTCGGCTTCAACCGCCGCCTCACCTGCGGCGTCTGGGTCGGCATGGACCAGCCGGAGAAAATCGCCTCCCAGGGCTACGGCAGCAAGCTCGCCCTGCCCGTCTGGGTCGACGTCATGAAGACCGCCCAGAAACTCGGCTACCCGGAGGAAAGCCCCCTGCCCGACGTCCCCACCGAGCGCGTGGAAGTCTGCGCCTGGACCAGCCGACTCGCCACCACCGGCTGCCGCAACGCCGGCAAAGCCGTCGAACTCGACATCCCCGTCGACCTCATCCCCAACTCCCCCTGCCCCGAACACCCCGGCTGGCGCGAAGACCGCAAGCGCAGCCCCGGCGGCTCCAGCGCCCCCTCACGCTCTTTGTGGGATGCGATTCGGGGGTTGTTCCGGTGAGGGAGCGGTGCACCCGGGGGCAGCTTGAGAATTTCCTCGACCGCTTCAACAAAATGATGACGACGCACATCGGGTAGTCCACATGTCAACATGGCAAAGGTCTTTCAAGTTGGCGAGAACTACACCCACGAAGAGGTCTACCGCAGCCTGAAGGTTGGCAACGCGGGCGGCATTCGCCCCAGCGTTTCCCCAGAGGGGGACATTCGTCGCCTCGTCGTGATGACCTCCGAGCCCTCGGCTCGCATACTGCGAGAGAATCCCTACCATGTGACCGGGTGGAAGGTAGCGTGCTCGTCTACACGGCCGCGGGGCGGGAGGGGAGGCAGCTCATATCCGGCATCAACCGAAGGCTGTTGGAACAGGACGAGAGGATGTTTCCAGTGTACGGCTTTTGCAACATCGGCAGCCGCCGGAACGCGGCACTGGGGACGCGGCGCTGGAGGTTTCTCGGCCTCCTGCAATACCTCAGGCACTACATGGAAAAACAGGTCGACATCCGTGGTGAAGAACGGGAGGCCCTGGTTTTCGAAATGTTCATCCACGATGATCCCGCAACCGTGACCCCCGACGAGGACAGAGAGCTTTTTTCCCGCACACGGATCGATCCTGGCTCCCTCGACGATGGAGAACGTGAAGTGGTGGTTTCCCCGTCCGTGGGGCTCGCCGAGGACAAACCGCTGGACGCCGCTGTAGCGGAGCGCATTCGGCGGTCATTGCTGGCGGTGACGCCAGAAAGGTTCGAACACATTGTAAGAGATGCTCTGGCGGCAAGCGGCTTCGAACGTGTGTCTGCAACCCGTTTTTCCGGAGACGGAGGAGTGGATGTCAACGCCTTCGCCGGTCAGACACTCTGGCCGTATCGTGGCGGGCTGGTCCAAGTGCAGGCGAAACGCTGGCTCCACACTGTCGGCAGAAGGGAGGTCGCAGAACTTCGAGGCAGCCTTCAACCACACGCCCACGGGGCGGTGGTTACGACCTCCTTTTTCACCAAAGCTGCCATGGCTGAGGCTGCGGAAAAGGCGAAAAAGCCCATTGTGCTAGTTAACGGCTGGGAATTCGCAGCGGTTCTGGCGCGGCTTGGCCGGCTGGATCTGGATGGTTTGTAGCCCCTTTTCCTGTCTCACTCACCACCGGCGGAAGCCATGCCGGGTTTAGAGGAACAGGCCTCCGGTGCCTGCTCTTCCCCGGCCCGTTTATGGCCAGGTCTCTTCGCAATTGCCACGTCCCAACCAGCACTTTCCAGGGCCCCCGCTGGCGACTTCCTGGCATTCTGCTTTTGCGTGAGGCGGCTGGCGGGGGTATGATTGATCCAGTCAACAACCCCCGTCGTCGCCATGTCCACGCCCACGCTTGAAGAACTTGCCGCTGTCGTTGAAACGCTCAGATCTGAACTGGACGAGGCGAAGAAGCAACTGCGGGGGCTGGAGAAGGTGATCTCCATTTATGAGGAGGATGGCGTCCGGTATGCGGAGGTGGAATGCACGGGGCTGGTGGTGCGACCGGCGGAGGATCAGCGTTTCATCGCAGTGCACCTCGGCACGAGTGAAAAGCGGCCCTTCCTGCACATGATCAACTGCACCCGGGACGAAACGCACGTCGGAGTCTTTATCGGGTATGACGGAAGTGATGACGTGGATCTCAGGCTGCAGGGGGCGGACTACAAACCGAGAGTCCAGCTGACGGTGCAGAATGACCACGGGGTGGCGGCGGTGTTCGCACCGGGCCACAAGCCCGGCGCGGTGATGAAGGCGCAGCCCGGCGGTGGATCCATGGGGGTGACGCAGCCAGACGGGAAAGCCCGAGCGGTGCTGATCCACAAACAGGGCGACCCCTCCTCGGAAGAAGGCAGCTTCGGCGCGACGGAGCTGCTCTTTGCCCAGCCCTCGGGACGCACACTGATGGCGCTGCGCGTGGATGAGGGCGGCAGCATGATCGCAGCAGGCACGCCGGAGCGGCGGGACTGCGCGGTCATCACGGCACGTGCCGGCGCCACGGCGATGCTCATCCGCAGCCCGGAACAGGGGCACGGAACGACGGCGGCCATGGTGGCGACTGAGGAGCTGGCCCAGCTCTTCACCTACCGGGGCGAGGATCCGGCGAGTGGGGGGCAGGCCGCGCTGAGCAGTCATGCGGCTCTCGGGCCCAGCCTCACGCTGGACCGGCCGGACGGCACGCGCGGGATCGACCTCCAGGTGACCGCGAACGCCGCCAGCATCGAGCTGCTGGATCAAGCAGGGGTAAAAGTCGCCAGCCTGGGTTACTTCGACGACTTGCGGAACGCCTCGTTCTCCCTCACCTCGGCGGGGAAAACGGAGGGAATCCGCGCCCTCGCCACTCCAATGCTGAACGCCTTTTCGGTGTTTCAGCCCGGCAACAAGGACAGCCAGGTCTGCCTCCTGGCCAAACAGGAGAGCGTCAGCGTGGGCCTTGTCCGGGACTCGCACACGCTCGTCCACCTCGGTCATGCGGAACATGGCGGGGTGGTCACGGCGCTGGGCCAGGTGGAAAGTGCGGGCACCGCCTCAATCAACGGAGGCACGGCGGCGGGTTCGGTCGTGCTGGGCTCGGCGGATGGCACGACGCTGGCCGCGCTCGGTGGCAGCGACCATGGCGGCCAGCTCACGCTGAACAACGATCTCGGATTTCCCCGGGCACGGCTGGGGACGTTTGATGAATCTTCAGTCCTCCTTCTCAATCACACCGGTCAGGACGGAGTCTCGGCCGCAGCGGGGCCGTTCGGCGGGCTGATCACCGTGCACGACACTGAGGGCAGGGTGCGCTGCACTTTGCCCGAAGATGGGACCGGGGAGGAGGAAGAATGACCTGGCACACGAGGGAGCTTGCAGAATGGGGCGAGAACTCAGTCTCCCTTCCTCGTCCCATGCCCGGTGGCCACCCCGCTCAAATCAGCCGGCGGACGTTGCGCAGGCCGTCGGCGGTGACTCGGGACTGGGTGTCTGCGGCGACCTGGTCGAGGTAGTTCTGCCACTGGAGGGGGCGGAGGGCGGCGACGCCGCTGGAGCCGCGACCGAGGGAGGCGTCGCAGACTTCCCAGCCGAACTGGGAGCGGCGGTTGGCGTAGTCGAGCCGGTGCATCCAGGCACCGCACTCGTCTTTGCGCCAGAGTTCGGGGTCGTTGCCGGGGATGGACTGGGCGCACTGCCAGACACGATCAACCAGCTCGCGCTCGTAGGCGCGTGAACTCCACGAACTGGCCTCGGGCTCGGTCATGGTGGCGGTCTCCCCTTCATCGAGGGGAGGCCGGTTCAAAGGAGGCCGAGGCTCTCCATGGTTTTCTTCAGCTCGGCGGCTTTTTCCGGAGCCATGGCGACCATGGGCAGGCGCAGGGCGGGATCCATGCGGCCGGCCAGACCGAGGGCGGTCTTGATCGGCACCGGATTCGTATCCAGCTTCAGGAAGGCGGCGAAGAGCTTGTAGAACTTCCGCTGGATGGCCAGGGAGTCGTGCCAGCGGTTTTCCAGCATGGCGCGGACGAGGTCGCTCATCTCTTTGGGGATGAGGTTCGACGCGACGCTGATGACGCCGACGGCACCGACGGACATGAAGGGCAGGGTCAGGCTGTCATCCCCGGACAGGACCTCGAAGCCGGCCGGGCAGGCGGCGAGGATCTGGCTGACGCGCTCGACGGAGCCGCCGGCCTCCTTGACGGCGACGATGTTCTTGCAGTCCGCCGCGAGGCGGGCGCAGGTGTCCACGGCGATCTCGATACCGCTGCGGCCCGGGATGCTGTAGAGGATGATCGGGAGCTTGGTGGCTTTCGCGACGGCCTTGAAATGCTGATAAAGGCCTTCCTGGGAGGGCTTGTTATAATACGGGCAGACCTGGAGCGAGGCGTTGGCACCGGCTTTTTCGGCGGCCTTGGTCAGGGAAATAGCTTCGGCGGTCGAATTTGATCCGGTGCCGGCAATGACGGGGCCGCGGCCTTTCGTGTACTCAATGGCGAGGGCGATGACCTCACTGTGCTCCTCGTGGGTGAGCGTGGGGGACTCTCCCGTGGTGCCGCACGGGACGACGCCGGTGACTCCGCCGGTGAACTGGGCGTCCACCAGCCGCTTGAAGGCCGCCTTGTCGATCTTGTTCTTTTTGAACGGAGTGACGAGGGCAGTGTGGGTTCCGGCGAACGAGGGCATGGTCGTGTTGGTGGCTTGGGTTAGATCGTGATCCGGCCCTCGTAAACGAGGTCGGCCGGACCGGTCAGGGTGACTGCGGAGAGGGTGTCCCCCTCTTTCTGAAATCCGATGCTGAGCGTGTCCCCACCCTTCACCAGGACGGCGACGGGCGAGCTGGCTCCGTTGAGCAGGGAGTGAACCAGGGCGCAGGCGCACATGCCGGTGCCGCAGGCGAGGGTCTCGTCCTCAACCCCGCGCTCGTAGGTGCGGATGGTGATGGAGTTGGGCCCGGTCACTTTGACAAAGTTGGCATTAGTCCCCTTGGGCGCGAATCGCGGGTGGTAGCGCAACCCGGCCCCGAGGCCGCGCACATCCACGGCGTCCAGATCATCCACAAAAACGACGGCGTGCGGCACGCCGGTGTTGACCGAGTGAACGATGAGGGTTTGTCCGTTGACCTCGAGGGTTTCGTTCAGCGCCAGGCTGTGGGGCTCGCTCATGGCGAGGCGGACGTGGTCCCCGTGGAACTCGGCACCGATGACCCCGGCCATCGTCTCGAAACTGACGGAGGGGAGGGTGAAATTATTGAGCTTGTTGACGAACCGGGCAAAGCAGCGCGCGCCATTGCCGCACATTTCGGCCTCGCCGCCGTCGGCATTGTAGTAGCGCATGCGGTAGTCCGCACCGGCCTCCGCAGGCTCCACGGCCAGCAGACCGTCTGACCCCACACCGCGGTGACGGTCACACAGGCGCGCGATGTCCTCCCGGCTCAACTGCCAGGCATTCGTGCGGTTGTCGAGAACGACAAAGTCGTTCCCGGCTCCGTTCATTTTCCAAAAAGAAACCGTGCGGCTCATGCTATTCTCAAGAATCGGGTGGGCGGGCACACTGGACTCATCCCACCACTCTGACAAGGGGCGATTCATCAATGCGGGCGGCCGCCTTCACGCACGGGGAGGCCGGGGGGCGCTGGCGCCGCCCGGTTGACCGGGGGGAATCCCTCAGGGCAGGGCGCGCTCAACGGAAGGGATGTTCCGTGAACCAGGCTGCTGGGGGCCGGTGCGGCCTTCGAGCTGGGCGAGCTGGCGGTTCAGAGCTTCAAGCTGTTTGGCCAGCTCATTGTACTGCTGTTTGAGTGCGTCGCGCTGGCCATTGGCCATGTTGCGCTCGTCCATGATCTGGGCGACGCGCTTCTGCTGGGTGTCGCTCTCCATGGTCAGCTGGGTGAGGCGGCGGGTCATCTCGGAAAGTTCGCCAACGAGCTTGTCGTTGGAAGTCTTCAAGCCGGCCTTTTCCTTGCCTGCTTCATTCAGGGCGGAGTCCTGCTTCTGGCCGCTTTGCATCATGTCGGCGATTTTCTTCGTCAGCTCAACGACCTGGGCGGTGAGCTTGTCCTTGGTGGCAGTCAGGTCCTTTTTCTCCTGCTCAAGAGTGGCGAGGGAGGTCTGCTGGCTCTTGATGGTGGCGTCCTTTTTGGCGCCCTCGGCTGCGGCGGCTTCGAGCTGCTTTTTGAGGCTCATGGTCTCGGCGGCGAGGAGGTCCTTGGCCTTGATGCTGGTCTGGCTCTGTTCACGCAGGTCGGAAAGTGTGCGGGTCATCGAGTCGATGGTGGTCTGCAGCATCCCGATGTGGGAACTCTGGTCCTCGCCCTTCTTCGCCACGAGGACGAGATCCTGCTTCACTGCCTCGCGCACGGCCTCCAGCTCGGTGATCTTCGTTTTCTGGCCCTCGGCCTGCTGATGCAGGGCAAGGATGTCCGCTTTGAGCGCGGCGTGTTCTTTTTCAAACTGGGCGAGCTTTTCCTTCTGCTGGCCGACGGTGCCGGTCAGCCCGGCCACGTTTGCCTTCAACTCCTCGCCCGCCTTCGTCAGGGAGGCGACCTGCGTGGTCAGCATGTCGTTGTTTTTCTTCGCCGTGGCGAGTTCCCCCTCCACGCCGCGCAGCTGGCGCTCAAGCCCGGCGGAGCGGTCCTTTTCCTTCGTCAGGGCCTCGCCGGTCTGGCGAAGCTTGGTGACCGTCTCATCGAGATTGAGGGTGAGGGACTTCTTCTCGCCCTCCAAACCCGTGATGAGGGTTTCCTTGTCCTTGATCTGGCCAAGCTGGCTCTCGATGGTCTTCTCCTGCTTCTCTGAAATGCCCATCCAATGCTTGATCTCGCCGGCCTTGCTCCTGATGTTGGCGTTGAGATCTCCGTTGGTATTCAAGGAGATGCCCAGTCCAACGAGGAGGACAATGAGGCCGCCCCACATGAGCTGGGGAGGGACGAGAGAGGAGTTGGATTCGGATGACATTGGTGAAGTGTGCTGTTGGCGGCTGTGCGGGACGCTTCAGGACGAGAGACCGGCCGCCTTTGCGGGATTCTTACGCGCATCCCCGGGAAAAATGGCCGCCTCTCACTACTGTGGCGCATTCCTAAGACATCCTGACAAACTGAACAATGAAAAGATGACCTGAACGACACTTTTTTTCACAGGGCGGGCGGGGCAGGAGTCAACCCTGCTGCGGGCTGGGGGCGGGATGGCGTCGGTGGATTTCCGAAATGGCCCAGACGGCGTGTTCGGCAATGAGGGGATTGGGGTCGTCGGAGGCCCTGACGAGGGCCGGCAGGTCTTCTGGGGTGCCGGTGTTGCCGAGGGCGACGCAGACGTTGCGGAGGAAGGCGGGACGCTTGATCCGTTTGATCGGGGAGTGGTGAAATGCCTCGCGGAAACTTTCGTCGGTGAGGTCGAGAAAATCCCGAAGCGGGGCGTGGACGAACGGGCGCGCGGCGAAGGCGGCCTCCTGGCTTTCGCGGGCGAAGCGGTTCCACGGGCAGGCGGCCAGGCAGTCATCGCAGCCGTAGATGCGGTGCCCGAGGGCGCGGCGGAACTCGAGGGGGATGGGCCCCTTTTGCTCGATGGTGAGGTAGCTCAGGCAGCGGCGGGCATCGAGGTGGTGCGGACTGGTGATGGCCTGGGTGGGGCAGGCTTCCATGCAGCGGACGCATTTCCCGCAGTGGTCGCGCAGCGGGGGATCCGGCGGGAGGGCCAGGGTGGTGAGGACCTCGCCGAGGAAAAAATAATTGCCCAGATTCGGGTGGATCTGAATGGTGCTCTTACCACTCCAGCCGAGGCCGGCATCGGTGGCGAAGTCCCTCTCCAGCACGGGACCGGTGTCGACATAAACGCGCTGGGTGCCGCCAAGGGCGGAGAGGCTCTCGTCCAGGTCGCTCAATTTTTCCTCCATGAGGTCGTGGTAGTCATCCCCCCACGCGTAGCGGGCGATGCCGGACTCCGCACCACTCTGGAAATAATTGAGCGCGACGACAATGACGGCCTGCGCGCCGGGAAGGACGAGGGCGGGGTCCGTGCGGCGTTCCACATTGCGCGCCAGCCAGGCCATGTCTCCGTGTTTCCCCTCGGCGATCCACTGCTCGTAGGCGGCGGCATGGGTGGCCCGGTGGACGGGGGCGATGCGGCAGTCGTCAAATCCGAGCGAGCGGGCGATGAATTTGACGTTGTCGCCGAGCATGGAGGGCTCCGGGCTCATGCGTTGCCGAAAAAGTGACGGGCACTCTCGCCGATGCCGTAGGCGATTTCGTCCGGAACGAGGCCGCTGGTGTCGATGGTCTCGTGGGCGAACTGGGCGTAAAGCGGACGGCGCAGCTCGAGGAGGTCGTGCACGGTCTGGCGGGGATTGGGCGTCTGGAGGAGCGGCCGGTTCCGGTTGCGGGCGACGCGCTCGAAAATGGTGGCCTCCGCTGCATTGAGCCAGACAACAAAGCCCAGACCGCGCAGGAGTGCTTCATTTTCAGGCTGGGTGACGATGCCGCCGCCGGTGGAGATGACGCGCGGGCCGCCACTGGCCAGCTCCCGCAGCACAGCCGTCTCCCGGCGGCGGAAACCGGGCTCGCCCTCCCGCTGGAAGATTTCCGGAACCGAGCACCCGGCGGCCTCGACGACGAGGGCGTCTGTGTCGGCAAAGGGCAGTCCCGTCTTTACGGCGACCAGCTGGCCCACGGTCGTCTTGCCGCAGCCCATGAAACCGATGAGGACTATGTTGTGGTTGGTCGGGAGCATGGCCGGTGCCGGAGCTTAGGCCGGGTGCCCGGAGTGCCAAAGGGAAAATGGCAAAGTTCGGCCAAGCACTCAATCCACATGCAGCCGCCAGTCGGCCAGCCGTGCTGCGGATCTGACACTGCGGGCAAAAGGAGCCGGGCCGTGAGTCAGGGAGGCCAGCACGGGCGGAGTGAGCGCAGCGACCGGGAGCACCTGCCCTGCGGCACCCTGCTGCTCGAAGACCGCCGGCAGCGAGGCGGCGTGGAGTTCGAGCGGAAATCCTTTCAGGCTGAGCAGGGAGCCTTCGTAAATTTCCTCCGGGTGGCGGGCGTTTTCAAAGAGCGAGGTGAGGTCGTCCTCGACCAGCGCCTCCGCCGTCGTGCGGTTGATGAGCAGCACATCGCTGTGAAAGCGTCCGTATTTCAGGGAAATGCGAGGATGGCGGGGAAAACGGTCGCCGCGTTCGGGGGCGCGCGCGGCCACTTCATCCGCAGGCTCGCTTTCAAAGAGCCCCACACCACTCTGCATGAGGCGGAGCAGATGGCGGAAGGGTTTCACCGGCACCGTGTCAGGTGTGAGCAGGGCGAAGAGGGCGGTGTCCTTGTCTTCCAGCGCGCGGCGCAGCAGTGCCAGTCTGGCGCGCACGGTCGAGATGTGGCCGGGCCGGAACGGGGCCAGGCCCGGGACAAGACTCTCCCGCAGCAACGGGTCCTGCACGTGCGTCCCATGCGAGTGGGCGGAGAGAACCAGGCTGCGCCCCGGGGCAGCGGCGAGGAATTCCCGCCAGATGTCCCCGTGCTGGAGGTCCCCCGCGCCTGCGAAGAGCAGCGCCACCCGGCCCGGTGGCGCCGAGGGCACAGGCGCAGTGGGCCGGGTCCGCCGGCTGGTGTGGTGCCAGGACTGGGCGCCGAGCATTTCGGCGGGAAATCCTTCCAGGACATGCCAGTTCGCACGCTGGTCTCCGGTGGGGTGGTAGTTGCTGTAGTCCACGCCCAGCAGGTCCGAGGGCGAAACTGCCTGCCACGCGAGGTTTGGCCAGGCGGCGTAGGTCGGGATCTCGCTCTGCAGGCGCAGCAGGATCTGGTCTGAAGCCTCCGTGGAGCCGGGCGCACCGCGCGGCGTGCCGCGCAGCGCCTCCCGCACCCGCCTGTACCAGCGCGCACTGACGGCGAAGGCCTGCGTGTCCAGCGCCCCCGTCACCCGCACCAGCCCCGACCCGCACGGCACCGGCCGTCGCACATGCTGGCAGCCGAGGTAAAAGAGACCCCAGTCATCCGGCATTTCCAGTCCGGCCAGCCGGGCGGCCAGATCCCGGTGCAGAACGACGTCATCCTCCAGCAACATCACGGCGGGAGCCCGGCGGCGCTCCGCCTCGCGCAGGATAAGCCTGTCTGTGAGAGCCAGCGCATACCGCCCGGCGGACTCATACCCGCGCGCATCGCGCACCCAGCGCTGGTCCACCGCGCCGAACCTCTCCACTGCCAGTCCGGCGTCCTCGAAACCAGCCCACGCCTCGAACCTCCGGTCCTGCCGGCGGGCCAGATTGATGCAGACGCACATTGGAAATGTCTTGGCGAAGTCCATGAAAGGGATGTCAGATTTCCAAGGCGTGAAAGAAGCTGCCGGTCGGCTCCCAGAAAAACGTGCGCATGAAGAGGCCGAACATCAGTTCCGCCCGCGCTGTGTCACTTCCGGCATTCACGCTGAGCAGCGCGGCTTCGCGATAGTCCAGAAAATTTGGAGTCGCCGTCACCGGGTGCATCACCTCGCCCCGCTCGAAGGCCCGGGTCTTGAATTCTCCGCTGCGCAGCAGGGAGAACCATGCCTCCTCAAGTCGCAGTCCCGGTGCTGCCGCCCAGTGCAGCTCGGACCAGCGCGCCATGACAGCGGAAAAACACGAGCCCCGGATGGCGTAGACCCCGCCCAGGGGCTGGTCGGTGCCGTGTGACCCGCCAACTTTGGCGAAGCCGAGGTCCCAGTCTCCCTCCAGGAGGTGGTCCACATTCCTCACCGCCATCGCGCCCGGGGGGAGCAGCAAAACCTTGTCATGCTCAGCCGCCGGAATTGCCCCCGCGAGGACAAAAAGCGCAGGCCCCAGCCAGTCGCCATCCGTGGTGGGCAGGGCGGACTCGTCAACCTCCAGCTCCGTTACAGCGACGCGGGGAACCAAAAACAGCGGCGTCCCGTTCCGAAAAACGAGCACCTGGCCGCCAAAAAACGTTCTCAGAAAACTGGAAACTAATATTTTGGCCATCTGCTTCTGAGCGCCGGCATGGGGCGGATCAAAGCTGGTGGTCACAATCAACGAAGGACACGTCACAAACCTCACCTTAGCCACCCCCCGGCCCCGCGCAACCCTGCCTGGGCAAATGAACTGGTCGTATTTTCCCCGCTGCGGCACGCTTGATGACTCCACTTTTTCGCCGCGAGAATAATTGCCCCGCCCGCCAGGCCCGTGCCACATTCGCGTGCATGACTGCAAACCTGATTCTTGCGTTGTCGGGAGACACGGCCAATCCGTTTCTCAATCTCGTCGGTAAGAGCACGCTCCTCTGGGCGGGCGGCCTTGTCGGACTGCTTCTGGTCATCGTGTTTCACCGGTGGCTGTTCCAGATCCTCGGCGTGGTCGTCGTGCCGGAGGACAAAATCGGCCTCGTCACCAAAAAATTCGTCCTCGTCGGGGCGAAAAAGGAAATGCCCAACGGCCGCATCATCTCCACCGAGGGCGAGGCCGGCTACCAGGCGCAAACGCTGGCGCCGGGCATCTACTTTGGCCGCTGGATCTGGCAGTTTGAGATCCGCCTCCAGCCCTTCGTCGTCGTACCGGAAGGCATGATCGGCCTCGTCATGGCCAAGGACGGCATCGAACTCCGCGCCGGCGCCGTGATCGGGCGCAAGGTGGACTGCGACATGTTTCAAAACGCGGAGGCCTTTCTCCGCAACCGCGGGCAAAAAGGCCGCCAGGCGTCCTTCCTCACGCCCGGTACCTACCGCATCAACACGCTGCTCTTCGATGTTTCCCTCACCAAGATGACCCAGATCCGGGAGAACATGGTGGGCATCATCACCACGCTCGACGGCCAGCCGCTGCCCGAGGGAGCCATCGCGGGCCAGGTCATCGAGGGGCACCGCAACTTCCAGGACGCGGACGCATTCCTTGAACTGGGGGGCAACCGCGGTCTCCAGCCGCAGGTCGTGCTGGCGGGTTCCTATTTCTTGAACGTGTGGTTTGTGCGCGTGGAGGAAATCCCGATGACGGAAATTCAGATCGGCAGCGTCGGAGTGGTCATCAGCTACTACGGTGAGGAGGGCGAGGACGTGAGCGGCCATGAGTTCAAGCACGGCAACATCGTGCGCAAGGGGTGCAAGGGCGTCTGGTCCGAGCCGCTCGGCCCGGGAAAATACCCGCTCAATACTTACATCCTGAACGTCGAGCACGTGCCCACCACGAACCTCGTGCTCAACTGGGCCAACGCCCGCAGCGAGGCCCATGCCCTCGACAAGCACCTTTCCACCATCACTGTCCGGTCAAAGGACGGCTTCCCGTTCAACCTCGACGTGGCCCAGATCATCCACATCCCCATGACCGAGGCCAGCAAGGTCATTGCGCGGTTCGGCAACATGAACAACCTCGTCTCCCAGGTGCTCGAACCCACCATCGGCAACTATTTCCGCAACAGCGCCCAGGACAGCGACGTCATCGCCTTCCTCAGCACCCGGAAAGAGCGCCAGGCCAGCGCCCGCACACACATCAATGAAGTGCTGGAGCAGTACAACGTGCACGGTGTGGACACCCTGATCGGCGACATCGCCCCGCCCGACAGCCTGATGAAAACACTCACGGACCGGAAGATCGCCGAGGAGCAAAAAGTGACCTACGAGACCCAGCGCATGGCCCAGGAGACCAGGCAGAAGCTGGAAAAGGAAACCGCGCTGGCCAACATGCAGCAGGAGCTGGTGGCCGCGGACCAGGGCGTGGGCATCGCCGAGCGCGTGGCCAATGCCGCCGTGAAAAAAGCCGAGGGTGACGCCGCCGGCGTGCGTCTGAACGCCGCTGCGGAAGCCGAGCGCACCCGCCTCGTCGCCGCCGCCGAGGCCGAGCGCATCACCATGACCGGTGACGCCGAGGCCGGCAAGATCCTCGCCATCGGGAAATCCAACGCCGAAGCCTACGAACTCCAGGTCAGAGCCATGGGCGGAGACAACTTCACCCGCACCAAGATCGCGGAAACCATCGGCCGCGACAAGGTCAAGATCATCCCTGACATCCTGATCACCGGGGGATCAGGCGACGGCGGCGGCGCCCTCTCCGGCCTGCTCGGCCTGCGCCTCATGGAGGAGCTGGGCGGAAAGAAAACAACACCCGACGCGTGATCCTGCCAGTCTGCGCCCCGGCGGAGAGGTGCTCTGCTGGGGCCGGTTGGATTCAGCATTGAAAAGAAAGCCTGCCCGGCGAACATCCCCACATGCACAGCATCAAACCAGGGAGAGGCCCATCAGCCATGGGGGTGGTGGGCAGCGTCGCTGCCATCTTGATTGGCATTGGGTGGACGGTGATGGCGACGAACTTTACCAGCCACTCGCCGTTCCCCGGCGTGGGCCTGTTCTTTCCCATGTTTGGTGTGCTGTTCGTCATCATGGCCATCGCGGGGCTGGTCTACAATCTGCGCAACGCCGCAAGCCAAAATCGGAACTCCATCGTCGACATCACCGGACCAGACGAAGAGCCGGATCCGCTGAACCTCCGCTTTGGTTCGCAAACGCGGCCGGATGCGGGCGGGGAATCAACCGAGACCCGGTTGCAAAAACTCGAGGGCCTCCGGCAGAAGGGGCTCATTGACGACGCCGAGTACGCCGAGCAGCGGCGGCGCATTCTTGGGGAAATCTGACACCAGCTCGCGCTTCAGTGAACATCCGTCCTTACGCTCCAGCCGATGAAACTGCCGTCATCAGCCTCTGGAGCCGGTGCGGGCTGATCGCACTCCAGAACAACCCGCAGGCCGACATCGCGCGGAAACTTGCAGACTCGCCTGACCTGTTCCTCGTCGGCGTGGCGGGTTCGGAAATCATCGCCAGCGTCATAGCGGGCTACGAGGGGCATCGCGGGTGGATCAACTACCTTGCCGTCGCGCCCGAACACCAGAAAACGGGCTTTGGCCGGCAGATCATGGATCACGCCGAATCCCTGCTGCGCGCCCTCGGCTGTCCCAAGATCAACCTCCAGGTCCGCTCCACCAACACTCAAGTCATCGCTTTTTACCAGCGCCTCGGCTTTTCCGTGGATCCGGTCACGAGCCTGGCAAAACGGCTCGTGACGGATGAACCGTTTGAGGCGTGAGCACGCGAATTGGCGGAGCTTGGTATCTGGTCGCATCCTCTCAGCGCAGCTCCGCAGGCCTCCAAACGAGATCCAGCTTCGCATTGCCATCATGGTTCCAGCGGTCCATGCCGGTGCCCCAGAGTCGGAAGGAGCCGTCAGGAGTTTTCTCGTAGAAATACGGCTGCCCGGTCGCCACATCGTGCGGACTGCCACCAGGGAATGCAGGCGCCAGGGCATCCAGACGATCAGGGTAATCCCCGGTGGCACGTTTTTGGGATTCCAGCGCGAGGGCCAGCCGGGTCTGGTCGAGGCGGGTTTGGTTGTCGATGGTGTACCGTGCGAGGTTGGGCTGCACGAGCTGGCGGGAAAGGCTGAAATACCACCAATTGAGAGGGTCAACTTCGCCGTCGAGCAATCCGGTGCTGGAGGCGAGAGCGTCCCAGTTGTGAGGGGCTGAAACATTCCGGATGCCAAAGAAAAATTGCGCCATTTTCGGTTTCGGCTATTGTCGCGACATGACACTCAAAGCAATCGTCCACGCGGCTGAAGAGGGCGGATTCTGGGCGGAGGTGCCGGCACTCCCGGGCTGCGTCACCCAAGGTGAAACCATGGAGGAATTGAAACTGAACCTTCACGAGGCCATAGAAGGCTGGCTGCTGGCTGCTGAGCCGGACGACGGCATTTCAGGCGGGGTGTTGCTGGAAGTGGCCGTATGAAGGCTGTTTCAGGCAAGAGGCTGGCCAAACTGGCCGCTGACAAGGGCTGGAAGCTTTCCCGGGTCAATGGCAGCCACCACATTTATACGATGCCCGGCAGAATCGAAAGGCTGGTTATTCCCATTCACGGAAACCAGACGCTCAAGCTTGGCTTGCAACGGAACCTGATGAAATTGATCCCTGTTTCCCTGGACGAATTGTAAACGGAGCAGCGGAGAATCCCGCCCTTCATCCATTCCCCGACGCGGCATCAGGCGTGAATTTCTCTTTTTCCGGGGCGGGCCTGGGGCCAGGGTGGGGCTCACTTCAACCTGTTGACCCCATCTCATGAACCGCACCCCTGCCTCACTCCTCCGCGCCGGATTCGCCCTTGCGGCGCTGGCGACCGCGCCTGCCCTCACTGCCGCCAATGACTACACCCTCGGACCGGACTCCCAGCCGCAGGCCGGGGTGCCGGAGGGGAAGGAGGAAAAGCTGGACCTGGGGGTGAGCACGATTTTTCCCGGCTCGACGCACGACTGCTCGGTCTACATCCCGGCGCAGTACGACGCGGCAAAGCCAGCCTGCGTGATGATTTTCCAGGACGGCGGCGGCTACGTGAACCGCAAGGGCGGCTGGCGGGTGCCGGTGGTTTTTGACAACCTGATCGCGAAAAAAGAGATGCCGGTCACCATCGGCATCTTCGTCAATCCGGGCATCCTCGCCGCACCGAACAAGGACGCGCAGCCGAGATTCAACCGGAGCTTTGAGTACGACGGGCTGGGCGACCGGTATGCGAAGTTCCTCCTGGAGGAGGTGCTGCCGGCGGTGAAGAAAAAGTGGAACATCAGCGACAACCCGGACGACCGCGGGATCGCGGGATCGAGTTCGGGGGCGATAGCCGCCTTCACGGCAGCGTGGGAGCGGCCGGATGCCTTCCGGCGCGTCTTTTCGACCATCGGCACCTATGTGGGGCTGCGCGGGGGAAATGTGTACCCGACGCTCATTCGCAAGACCGAGCCGAAGCCGCTGCGGGTCTTTCTCCAGGATGGATCGAACGACCTGAACATCTACGGCGGCGACTGGTGGATGGCGAACCAGGAGATGGAACGCGCGCTCATTTTCTCCGGCTATGATGTGAGCCACGCCTGGGGTGACGGCGGCCACGATGGCAAGCAGGGCGGCTCCGTGATGCCGGATGCGCTGCGCTGGCTCTGGCGGGACTACGGCCAGCCGCTGAAGGCGAACCCTGAGGGGAAATCCAAACAGCCGCTCCAGGAGTGGGTGGACACGGCGCAGGGCTGGACGCTGGTGAGCGAGGGCCACAAAAACACCGAGGGCCCGTGCGCGAATGCGAAGGGCGAAGTCTTTTTCACCGACGGGCCGAACCAGCGCATCCACAAGGTGGGGCTGGACGGGAAGGTGACCGTCTTTGCCGAGAACACGGGAGGGGCGGACGGCCTCATGTTTGGCCCGGACGGGCGGCTCTACGCGACGAACCAGAAGAAAACCATCGTGGCCTATGACGAGGCGGGCGCGCCGGCGGTCATCGCGGACGGCTTCGCCGGAAACGATCTGTGCGTGACGAACTCTGGCGGGGTGTACGTGACCGAGTTCAACACGAAGACAGTCTGGTTCATCCCCAAGGGCGGAGAAAAGCGCGTGGTGGATGTGGGCATCGAGAAGCCGAATGGCGTCGTCCTCAGCCCGGACCAGACGCTGCTCTACGTGGCGGACACGCCGGGACAGTTCGTCTACAGCTTCCAGGTGCAGGCGGACGGATCGCTGAAATACCGCCAGCCGTATTTCCACCTCCACCTGCCCGCCGCCGGCACCAGCCGTGCGGACGGCATGGCCGTGGACAAGGACGGCCGGCTCTACGTGGCCACCGCCCTCGGCGTGCAGATCTGTGACCAGCCCGGTCGCGTGAACGCCATCCTGCCCAAACCCCAGGCCTCACACTTAAGCAACGTGGACTTCGGCGGCGCGAATTTCGACGAACTCTACGTGACCGCCGGGGACAAGGTCTTCAAACGCAAAATGAAAGTGAAAGGCTACCGCAGCGCCGACGCCCCGGCGATGCCGCCCAAGCCACATCTGTAGGCGGGGGGCGGGGCCCTCACGCCTCCTCTTTTTCCTGCGGCAGCATCATGGCCAGCAGGGCAGCGGGGATGAAGAGGAAGGAGGCGTAGACGAGGGCGAGACGGTAGTCGCCGGCGGATTTCATGGGCGTGGAAAAGCCGAAGAAAACCGTGCCGGCGGCGGCGGCGATGCGGCCGAAATTGTAGCAAAATCCGGCGCCCGTGGTGCGCAGCAGCGTGGGGAAGACGGGCGGGAGGGCCATGGTGAAAAGGCCGAAGAGGCCCTGGAAAAACCCGATGACCGTGAACATGCCGAAGAGCGCGCTGAGCCCGAGATCAAACGAATACGTGCCGAACATGACGGCGAAATAGCCGAGCATCATCGCCACCAGGGTGCGGCGGTAGCCCCAGAGACTGGCCATCCAGCCGGAGAAAAAATTGCCCATCAGCGAGCCCCCCATGAGGCAGACCATGCCCAGGACGGCCTGGTGGTTTTGCCCGGCGGGATCGAGGCTGATGACCTCCGGGTGTTTCCGCACGTGGGTGAGGAACCAGTACATGAAGGTCCAGTGCGCGGTGAGGGAGACGCCGCAGATGGCGAGCACGCGCCACGTGACGGAGAAGACAGCGCCGCGGAAAAGATCGATCACGCCGGGCGGCTTCGTCCCGGCTTCATTGCGGGCGGCGTGCCACTCCTCCGTCTCCGGCACGGCGTGGCGGATCCAGAGCACGATGAACGCCGGCAACACGCCGACGAGGAAGATCCAGCGCGGCTCCGCCCGCTCCAGCAGCCAGCCGGAGAGGCAGGCCAGGAGCACGCCGATGTTGATGGCGCACTGGAGCGTGGCCGCGATCCACGGGCGCCAGCGCTTCGGCCACGTTTCGGAGAGCAGGGACGCGCCCACCGCCCACTCCCCGCCGATGCCCAGCGCGGAGAGAAACCGGCAGCCCATGAGGTGCCACCACTCTGTGGCAAAAAACGAGAGCCCCGTGAACGCGGCGTAGGTGAGAATGGTCAGGCAGAGCGTCTTGCTCCGGCCCAGCAGATCCCCCACCCGGCCAAAAAACGCCCCGCCCAGCGCCCAGCCGATGAGGAACGCGGCATTGATGATGGCCCCGTGGCGGCCCACCTGCGGGTCGGTCGTGGCCAGGTGCATGAGGGAGGCGACAAAGGGCACGGACACCAGCGTGTAGATGTGCATGTCCAGTCCGTCGAACATCCAGCCCAGCCACGCCGCGACGCCGGAGCGCCACTGCTGCGGGCTCAGGTCGCGCACACGCCGGATTTCTTGAGAGTCGGTTTTCATCGTGCCCACTTTGGCGCAAAATCCCGCAATGCCCTGGAAAAATTCCCAGGGATTGGCGCAGGATCGAGCCGCCCACCCCGCCATTGCACCCGGGCCGAATGGTGGCATCCTGCCCCATGCCGGTGGAAGACGATCCAGTTGCCCTGAAAGCCCTCCAGGACGCGATTTATCGCGGCAAGGTGGAGCGTGCCCGCGCCATGACGCCGGAGCAGCGGCTGTCGGAGGCGTTCGAGTGCTCGAACATGAGCCTGCAATTGATGTTCGCTGGCGCGATGAACCAGTTCAATTTCGCCAGCTCCAGCGATGGCTGGAACGAGGTGGCGCGGCGCATCGACCTGGGCCGCCGTCTGCACGAGGAGGGGCGGTTCAAACCACTGCCGCCGCTGGCGGCCTCATGACGACGGTTGACCACATGGCATGCCGGGTCCTGCGGGCGCTTGAAAAATGCGCGGTGCCTTACATGCTGGTCGGCGCCTATTCCTCCGGCGTCTACGCGATTCCCCGGAGCACGAAGGACGTCGATGTCGTGCTCTCCTTGCAGACGCCCGCCGACCTCGACCCAGTCGTGAGTGAGCTTGCTCCGGTTCTTGAGTTTGATCCTCAGGTGACTTTCGAAACCATCACAGGCAGCTTGCGGTACATCCTCCGCGCTGTGCGGAACCGGTCCCTCCAAGTGGAGTTTTTCCTGCTTGGCGATGACCCCTTTGTGGTGGAGCGATTCAGCCGCCGTGTGCGGGTTTGGGTGCCTGTCCTGGAAATGGAAGTCTCCCTCCCCACCGCCGAGGACGTGATCGTGCAGAAACTGCGCTGGGGCCGGGCGAAGGACATCGAGGACGCGCGCGATGTGCTCGCGGTCCAAACTCCAGCCCGGCTGGACATGGAGTACGTCAAGCGCTGGTGCGAGGCGCACGGCACGCTCGAAAAACTGCGGACGCTGCTCGTGGAGATCGCGCCGTTTTTGTGAGAGGCCGCGCCGCCCTCGCGGCCCCGCGTCAAATGCAGGGCAGGCGTCTCAGCCCCTCCCCGGGTCCCCGTTCGGAAACGTGAAGCGGTCCAGCCCTCCGGCCAGCGCGGCGCGGGCGGCGTGCCAGCCGGCCATGCCGTGGACGCCGGCGCCGGGCGGGGTGGAGGCGGAGCAAAGAAAAAGGCGGCGGGAGGGTGTGGTGTAGGGGTTCCACCTTGCCACGGGGCGGGTGAACATTTGCGTCAGGTCCTGCACGCCACCCACGATGTCGCCGCCCACGTAGTTGGGGTTGTACGCCTCGAAGTCGGCCGGCGTCGTCACGTGGCGGGCGAGGATGACGTCCCGGAAGCCGGGGGCGAAGTGTTCGATGCGGGAGATGATGCGCTCCGTCATGTCCTCCCGGCAGGCGTGGTTCACGTGGGCGTAGACCCAGCCGGTGTGCTGGCCGGCGGGCGCGCGGGTGGAATCGCAGAGGCTCTGCTGGCCGACGAGGATGAAGGGCCGCTCCGGAGCCTCGCCCCGCCAGGTGGCCGCCTCCGCCGCCACGATCTCGTCCGCCGTCCCGCCCACATGCACGGTGCCGGCGCGGCGGCAGGCTTCATTTTTCCACGGGATGGGACCGGAGAGCGCGAGGTCCAGCTTGTAAGCGGCGGGGCCGAACCGGTAGCGGCCGAGTCGCCGCTGGTAGCCGGCGGGCAGCTCATCCCCGGCGATGCGGGCCATCGCCTGCGGACTCGTGTCGAAAAGGTAGGCGCGCGCGTCCGGCAGCTCGGCCAGCGAGGCGACCGACCGGCCGCACTGGATTTCCCCGCCCAGGCTGCGCAGGTAGGCGACCATGGCGTCGGCGATTTTCTGCGACCCGCCCCGCGCCACCGGCCAGCCCGCCCAGTGCGCGCTCAGGTGCAGCATGATGCCCACCGCCGCGGTGAGCGGACGCGTGAGCGGCAGGAACGAGTGCGCCGCGTTTCCCATGAAAAGCGCCCGCGCTTCTTCTGCTTTAAACCGCCGCCGCGCCAGTCCGCGCGCGGACCAGACCGCCTTCAGGCCGAATCCTGCGAGGGTGAAGGGGTGCTGCGGCGGCATGGGCATCGGGCCGAGGAGTTCCTCGAAAAGGTCACCCGCCTTCTCCGCCAGTCCGCTGAAAAGATCCTCGTACGCCGCCCCGTCCGCGCCCAGCCCCGCCGCCGTTTCCCGCACACAGCGATGCAGCGCCGCCCCGCGTCCATCCTCCAGCGGATGCGCGAGCGGCACCTCCGGGTGGATCCATTCCAGCCCGAAACCCTCCAGCGGCAGCATCCGGAAAAACGGCGATGAGGAGGCCAGCGGATGGATGGCCGAGCAGACGTCGTGGACAAACCCGGGGAGCGTCAACTCCGCCGAGCGCGTGCCGCCGCCCACCGTCTCCCGCGCCTCCACGACGAGCACCCCGAGCCCCATCCGCGCCAGCGTGATGGCCGCCGCCAGCCCGTTCGGGCCCGCGCCGATCACCACCGCATCATACCGAGTGTCCTTTTCCGCCATCCCCCTCCCCTAGCAGGCCCCGCCGTACTCCGCGACGGGGAATGCGGGCGATTTTTCAGCCGCCCCATTGCTTCCCCCAACCGCCCCCAGTCCGCCTCTCAGCGATCCCTGCCCACCATTTGCCGCTTGACCCGCCTATAATCGGCGTAGCGTTACCTCCAATGAATTCGAGCCCCCGAAAGCACAGCAAAATGATCCGCACGTGCCTCCCGCCGTACAGAGCCCCGACCACAGCCCCCGCGCAGCCGGTCTGCCGACGCCCCGATTTCATCGCTCACCTGGCTCAGCGCCCCGCCGCCCCCCCCGCCCTTGGGGCCGCCCCCAGGCCGAGGCCGCTCATGAGGACACCGCCCACCTCACGGCCCGCGCCTTGGCCAACCACTTCAGGAAATCCAACGACCTCGCCCGCCGCTTCCAACAAGCTTGGAAATGCGTCCGCGTCCTCGTCGAAATGGGCGGGAGCAGTGGGCGCGGTGAAACACCTCTTGGGAATGACCCCTGAGGCATTCACGCCACTGACAATTAACAAATAACTACACTGTGAGCGTGACCAGATTGACCGTGACCAGATCTCGACATTCGCCTAGACTTTGGTCACCCTAAGATATCGTGGAAGGAACTCGAATTTTCACATAGCACCCTCGCTCCACCGCAATACAGCCTCCATGGCTCCAAGCAGGCGTTCTAGGATCAGACACAATAAGTCACAAGACAGGCCGGAAAAGGCACAAAACCTGTTCATTTGAGCATATTGAGATTGATTTTTCGCCAGCGCCATCTATAGACTAAGCACCCCGAAGACAACATGAATTCAACTTTAGTAAACGCGGTTAACGTATTCACCACTCTCGGCACTGGACAAAAAATCTTTGTTTTTGCTGGCGCCGGCGCTGGTGTAGATTCCGACGTAGACGCGCGGCTTCAACTTCCGCTCGGCGCTGATTTACGGCGAGCGATGCTGCGGAAGTACTACTGCGTTGAACCGTCCACCCTAGATTCGGCAGAATTGGACAAGGACCTGGTCGGCAAGTTCGAAGCCGAGTTCAGTGATCCGGCATCTCCGGACCAGGTCTGGGAGCATATAATCGAAAAGAGGGACCAAACTTTAGACTATTCAACGCTCCTTGCCGAGCTGTTCCCCCCAGAGCAGCCGGTCCCAGCGGCATACTACCTTCTGGCTCGCTGGTTTTTTTCGGATTCGAAATTTGGAGGTTTTGCAACAACAAATTTCGACGAAAAGCTAGATCACGCTTTTCACGCTGTCGCGGAAAGCATGAACAAGCTGCTTGGTCGGGACTACCATGTCGCCAGCAATCCTGAGGGCTTCGAATATCACGGTGGGACGGACCTTAGCAAGGTTGTTATGAAAATCCATGGCAGCCTTAGTCAGCCATGGACATTGATCGGAGGATACAAAAGAAAAACAAGATTCAAAGCCTCACAACGACGAAAATCAAACTTCGAGCCATATCTAGCCCTCTCCAAAGCTATGGAATCCTGCTCCGTTTGGATTTTCTTGGGTTATGCTTTTTTGGACTTCGATTTGGTGGAGGTTCTCGCGCAAACGGCCAGTCGCAGAAAGCATCCAACACAAGTTTTCGTGGTTAACCGAAGTGGAATGCCGCAAGGAGTTCAACGCCTTAAAGAAAAGTGCAGTTCTGATAATATTCGACTTCACCCAGTTGGTGAAAAAGCGGATGTTTTCTTGCGTTCCGTGGTCAACTCGCTTACTAGCAAAAATCCACTCGGAGTTGAACTGCCAAAAGACGAAAAACGTTTGCTGAGGCATGGTCCGGAATTCATCCCGAAGTGCGAAGGGCGCCTACTACCGGTTGGCTTGCCGAAATTTGCAGATATCATTCACGGCGAATTTTGCTTCTCCAAATCCATCGCTCCAAAAGTGCGAGATTTCATAGATTCGGGGGAAGTACAGCGTTTGAGAAATATTAAGCAGCTTTCCTTCGTCAATCTAAAAGCGCAGAGTGCCTCACACGACCGCTTTTCCCACACATTGGGGGTCGCGCATCTAGCTGATCAGTTTTGCTCTTCCTTCGCCAACGGAGGTGATCAACGGTATCGGCTTCCGCCTGATTATGACCTCGCCGCACTGGCCAGCGATCACCTGCACTTCGTGCTTAGTTGTATTTTGCACGACATTGGCCATGGGCCACTAGGCCATACAATCGATCTGGTTCGGGACAAACTAATGGTGGCCGGCGACCATGAGAGGGACAGCATTGAGCTGTTTTTAAATGCAGTGGAACAAGGCAGAGCATACGCTGATCTTGATTTCGCATATAGAGGGGCCGTTGCCGCGAGTGACAACATTGCCGCAATACTTCGAAAAACCCACCCCCTCGGCTGCATTCTGTCTAACGATGGCTTAGACCTAGATCGATTGGACTACATGCTGAGGGACTCCTATCATACAATACCCTGCGTGCAAACCAAATGCCAAGGTTGGGCAAAAATGCGAAAATCATCTGATAAACTTGCCTCAGAAAAAGACGTATTAATGCGTGCCATGCATATACGTGCCCTAGGCAAGCGATACGTCGCGGCCTACAAACTCGAAAAACGAGACATATTGACTGTGGCCGCCAAGCTTTACGTCTGGCTTTACGATAACGTCTATTTTTGCCCTGAAAATCTTTGTGCCCAAGCAATGATGAGTATTGCTATTGGCGAGCTGCGCCAGTCTGGAAAGTACACGTTCAACGAGATTCTGAGATTGACCGATGTCGAATTGTTCGCAGAACTAGAGAAATTCGGCAATCCGCTCGTCCGCGAGATGGCATACTTGGTTAAGTACAGACGATTGTACGATTACTTAGGGGAGGTAGTGTACGACTCAGCCGTAAAACTGCCAGATGCCGAAATTTCGGAAGCCCTTCAAATTCCGCACGAAGATCGATTTACTGTGCTCTTCGCCTCCAAGGGCGCTAAAGCATTCGAAGTTCATTTTCTCAATTTGTGCGATGAGGCCACATCGGCAGAGCGACTAGCGGCCACGAGGAACCGGATCTTAATCTTTGTGTGGCCTGGGGCCAAGCATAGAATGACAGGCCTTCTCGACCGGGTTTCAAAAGCAGTCGCCATGAAGCTTTCTTGTAAGTGTGAAATACGAACGGGTCCCGATCCAGCCGCCGAATAACAAGATTGGAAGCTCAAGTCGGCTGTTAAAAGCTGGGGCGGTAGGGTGGAAATAGCAATTGAAATCAGGGCGGTGTGCATTTTTGACATAACGGGCCGCCCTGCCTCTCCGCTCCGGCGGTTTCGAACGGCGCACGCGGTTTTATCGGCCGTCTGGACCTGCTTGTGGCGAACAATTCTGCCGAGCGTTGAAAGATGAATGTTGAAAGCGTTTCTCCCTGCTCGTTATGCGGAAACGGAAGCTTCAGGCGCCCGCAGTGCTCAGGATCGGCACACTGCGATGCAGTGCCGCCCCGCGTCCATCCTCCAGCGGATGCGCCAGCGGCACCTCCGGGTGGATCCACTCCAGCCCAAAGCCCTCCAGCGGCAGCATCCGGAAAAACGGCGATGACGACGCCAGCGGGTGGATGGCCGAGCAGACGTCGTGGACAAACCCCGGCAGGGTCAACTCCGCCGAGCGCGTGCCACCACCCACCGTCTCCCGCGCCTCCACGACGAGCACCCCGAGCCCCATCCGAGCCAGCGTGATGGCCGCCGCCAGGCCGTTCGGGCCCGCGCCGATCACCACCGCATCATACCGACTGTCCTTGGTTGCCATGAGCCTGCGAGTTCTGCGAACTCAGCCCTGCGCCGCCTTCAGCTTTTTCGTGAAGACGGCTGGCGTGAGACCGAGAAGTTTGGCCGCCGCAGGGTTGCTGCCCTCGTGGAGACGGGCGGCTTCGAGGATGAGTTCGCGCTCGATGGCGGCGAGCACATTCTGACCGGCGATGGAGGCGGGGTCCTCCAGGATGCTGCGGGCCGCCAGGGCGAAGACGCCGGTGGCTCCGCCGGCCGGCTCTGCAGGCGGGGCGGCCAGTTCCGCAGGAGCACTGTCCTCGAAGGGACGCTGGCCGGTGGCGGTGCCGAGGGGAATGTCCTTCTGCATGAGGACATCCGAGGTGGCGAGCACGCAGGCCCGGCGCAGGGTGTTCTCCAGCTCGCGCACGTTGCCCGGCCAGTGCCACGCCTCCAGGTGGGCGGCGGCGTCCTCGCTGAGGCGGTGGCGCGGGTGGCGGTTCTCCTGGGCCAGACGCTGGAGGAAATAATTGGCCAGCGGGACGACGTCCTCGATCCGCTCCCGCAGCGGGGGCAGGTGGATGCGGATGACGTTCAGGCGGTAGAAAAGATCCTCGCGGAAGCGGCCGTTTTCGACCTCCTCTTCGAGGTTCTTGTTCGTGGCGGCGAGGATGCGGACGTCCGTGCGCAGGGTCTGGCTGCCACCCACGCGGGAGAATTCCCCCTCCTGGAGGACGCGCAGGATTTTACTCTGCACCTGCATGGGCATCTCGCCGATCTCGTCGAGGAAAAGCGTGCCGCCGTCCCCCTGCTCGAACCGGCCGATGCGCTGGGCGACGGCTCCGGTGAAGCTGCCCTTTTCATGGCCGAAAAGCTCGCTCTCCAGCAGGCTTTCCGGGATGGCGGCGCAGTTGATCGCGATAAAGTCCTTGTGCGTGCGGGCGCTGAACTTGTGGATGGCATTCGCGACCACTTCCTTCCCGCAGCCGCTCTCCCCCGTGACCATGACCGGGGCGATGGAGCGGGAGGCGCGGCCGATCAGCTTGAAGACACTCTGCATCGCCGGAGACTGGCCGATGATGGTGGCCTGGATGTTCTCCAGCGCCGGCACGGCGGCGGTGGCGCGCATGGTTTCGCGGGCCTTCAGCGCCTCCTCGACGACGGGCCGCAGCTCGTAGGCGAGGGACTCTTTTTTCAGAAATTCGTAGGCCCCGAGCTTCATCGCCTCGATGACGGCGTTCGTGGGCGGGAAGCCGGTGTTCAGGATGACGAGGGCGTTCGGGTCGCTCTGGCGCAGGCGGCGGAGCATCTCCATGCCGTTGATGGGCTGGATGTGCAGCTCGGCGAGGATGATGTCCGGCTTCTCCGAGGCGGCGGCGGCCAAGGCCTGCTCCGGGTTGGTGGTGCCCAGGACGCGCACGTTCTGGGTGCCGAGGTGCTTGACCACCCATTTCAGGAAGTCGGTGTCTGGGTCTACTGCGAGAATGGTCTGCATGGGGCTGGGGCGGGAGGCGGCTCAGGTGAGCCCGCCGAATCTCCGGTGGCGGCGCTGATAGTCGGCGATGGCCTCGTCGAGGTCCGCCTTGTTAAAGTCGGGCCAGAGCTTCTTCGTCACCCAGATTTCCGCGTAGCTGATCTGCCAGAGGAGGAAATTCGAGACGCGCATCTCCCCGGAGGTGCGGATGAGGAGGTCGGGATCCGGAAACGGCCGGGTGTAAAGGTGGCTGCTGAAAACGGAGGCGGTGATGCCGGCGGGGTCGAGCTTTCCCGACTGTACGTCGCGCACAATGCTCTGGACGCCGTCAATGATTTCCTCCCGCCCGCCATAGCTGAGGGCGAGGATGAGCGTGATGCCGGTGTTCCCCGCCGTGGCGGCGATGGAGCGGTTCAGCTCGTCCTGGCAGCGCTGGGGCAGGTCCGACAGGCGGCCGATGGCCTGGAGGCGCACGTTCTTCCGCAGCATGTACGGGGTCTTTTCCCTCAGAAAAAGCTCCAGCAGCGCCATCAGGGCAGCCACCTCGGCTGCGGGGCGTTTCCAGTTTTCAGAGGAAAAGGCGTACAGGGTGAGGAACTCGACCCCGGCCTCGTGGCACGAGTCCACACAACGCTCCACGGAGTCCGCCCCGGCCCGGTGCCCCTCCGTGCGGGGCAGGCCGCGCTCCTTCGCCCACCGCCCGTTCCCGTCCATGATGACGGCGACGTGGCGGGGTGGACGATTGGCGGCTGGCGGCTCGGTGGCGGGCGTCTCGGACATCGGGGAAAGGGGGGCACTTTGCCCGATTTGAGCCCCCATGCAACCGCCGGAGAGGGAACGGGAGGGATTTTCGGCCAGTCAGGGCCTTTACCGCCTCGAAATCAAAACCCGCCAATATTCCACTCCTCCACCCGCTCCGGGTCGAATTCGCCGAGGAACTGGGAGGGCTCCTGGAAGGTGTCGCCGGAGTAGGCCTTGGGCCAGAAGCGGGGCCAGAGGAGGTGGAGCTGGTCCATGGCGCGGGTGACGGCGACGTAGAAGAGGCGGCGCTCCTCCTCCAGGGCCTCGGGGCCGCCCTCGTCGATGACGCGCTTGTTCGGGAACATGCCCTGGGCGAGCCAGATGATGAAGACGACTTTCCACTCCAGCCCCTTGGCCTGGTGGATGCTGGTGAGGACGGCGGCGTCCTCGCCGGGCTTGGGCTTGCGGTCCTTCGGGCTGGAGTCGTCGGCGTTGGTCAGGAGGGCCAGGTCGGCGAGCATTTCGTTCAGGTCGGTGAAGCGCTCGGAGAAATTCCGCAGCTGGTCGAGGTCCTGCTTGCGGGAGTCGTAGTTGTCGAACTCGGAGCGGGCGTAGTCGTCGTAGATGCCCTCGATGATGCTGGTGAGCAGGGCGGCGGGCGGGTGAAAGGCGCCGGTGCCGTCGAGAAACTCGTCAAAGATGTGCCCGACCTGCTCCCAGGCTCCGGCGGCGCGCGTGGGCACTTTTTTAAACGCGCCGAGGATCATGGAATACGAGGCGGGCGGCTGCTCCAGGCGGGAGGCCGGGGTGGCGATCCACTCCAGCCAGATCTTGGCCGCTGCGCCGGGCCCCACGCCGGGCAGGAGGCGGATGAGGCGGTCAAAGGAGACCTCGTCCAGCGGGTTGGCGGCCCATTTCAGGAAGGCGCAGACGTCCTTCACATGCTGCTGCTCGAAAAACCGGAGCCCGCTGGTGATGACGAACGGCACGCGGTCCTGCGTGAGCTGCATCTGCACCTCCATGCTCTGGAAATGGGCGCGGTAAAGCACGGCCATCTGGGAATACTCGATCCCCTCCTGCTCGTGCAGCTCCCGCATCCGCTGGCTGACGAACTGCGCCTGCTGGGAGGGCGTGTTCACCTCGATGAGCGCGGGCTTCATCTGCTGCGAGGGCCGGGCGGCGACGAGGTTCTTTTTGAATTGCCGCACGTTGTTCGCGATGGCCTCGTTGGCCAGCTCCAGCACCTCGGGCACGCTGCGGTAGTTCGTCTCGATGACGTACTTTTTCCCCTTCGGGTACTTCTCCAGAAAGCGGAGGATGTTTTCGAAATCCGCCCCGCGCCACGAGTAGATGGACTGCGCGTCGTCGCCGACGACCATGATGTTCCCATGCTCCCCGGCCAGGAGGTCGATCATTTCGCTCTGGAGGGCGTTCGTGTCCTGGTACTCGTCCACGAGGATGAACTGGAACTGCCGCTGGTAGTGCTTGCGCACGGCGTCGTTGTCCGAGAGCAGCTCCACGGTGAGGGCCAGCAGGTCGTCAAAGTCCATGCTGTTCGCCTTCTGCTTCTTCGACTGGTAGAGCGCGGCCACTTTTTTCAGCCCGGCGGAGTACTCCTCGAAATACGGGTAGCGCTGCTCGATGACGGTGGCGAGGGATTCACAGGTGTTCGTGGCCAGGCTGATCATGCCGCTGATGACCTGCGCTTTCGGAAATCCATCCTCCTTCTTTTTTCCCCGCCCCTTGGCGGAACCGCCCGCCAGCTTGGCCTCGCCGGACTCGTCGATGACTTTCGTCATCATAGATTTCTGGTCGTCGGAGTCGAGGATGGAGAACTGCTTCGTGAAGCCGATGGAGTCTGCGTGGCGGCGGAGGATGCGGTTGCCAATGGAGTGGAAGGTCCCGCTCCAGAGCCCGCCGGCCTGGCCGGGAACGAGGGCGTTCACGCGCTCCATCATTTCCCGCGCCGCCTTGTTGGTAAAGGTGAGGAGGAGGATGTTCTCCGCAGCGATGCCGTTCTGGAGCAGCCAGGCCACGCGGTAGGTGAGGGTGCGCGTTTTTCCCGAGCCCGCCCCGGCGATGACGAGCGCCTGCCCGGGAGGCGAGGACACGGCCTCGTACTGCGCAGCGTTCAGGCTGGCCTTGAAGTCGATGTCCGGCGCATCGGCGGCGGGGGTGGAGTGGAGGGTGTAGGTGCGCGACATGCGGGAAAAAATGAGACCGCCACCTGTAGCGAGATTCCCCCGCGCGGCCAATGCGCATTTCACCTCAGGCCAGGCCGCCGCCGCCGGAGAGCACCTGGTCGATGACACGGCCGGTGGAGCAGGAAAAGAGAAAATGGGGGCCGTGGGCGCCAGGGAGGCTGAGGCCGTCCCGGAAGGCGGTGAAGGCCTGCTGGCGCTGGAGGTACCAGTCCAGGCCGAAACTGCGGCGCAGAGTGCCGAGCGGGGAGGTCTGGAGGATGTGCAGATGCCGCCGGGGGCCGAGCGGCACCGCCTGGAGGCCCCAGACGAGGGTCATTTCATAGTTTCCGTCCGCTGTGATCCAGCGCCAGTTCAGGCCGTTCGCCAGGCTGTCCTGGGCGGCACGCGCGGCGGTGGCCAGCGGGTCCACCGCAGTGCCGGTGGGCCCCAGCCAGAGACCGCCTCCGAATTTATCCGCCTCCAGCCGCCGCAGCGCGAGCGCGTCCGGCAGGGCGCCGGGCAGGATGGAGAAAAACTCGTGCGCCATCACCCCCAGGGGGGACCAGGGCACGACGATGCCGAAGTCCTGCTCCATCCACCGCAGGCTGGCCACCAGGGCGGACCTCGCCTCCAGCCGGATGAGGCCGCGGGTGGGGGCGTCGTATTCCGGCCGGGTGCGGAGGCGGATGGACTTCGCCCCGCCCCAGGCGAGGCCAAAGGCGGAGCGCTGGCATTCCTTCACCAGCCGGGCCTCCAGAGAGGCGTGGCGGCGGCGCTCCTCGGACGGCAGCAGTGCCCGCTCGTCCACCAGACGGTCCAGCCAGCCGTGGTCCGGCAGGTCGTCCAGCGCGGTGGGGCCCGGGGCGCAGGCGTCACCGTCGTGCGCGTGGCCGAGCGCCTCGCACAGGGCGGCGAATTCCCTCTCCAGCGGCATCCACGACCCCGCGCCCTCGTGCGCGACCAGACAGCCCGGCCCGGCGCGCTCCTCGCGGATCCACTGCTCCACCGTTTCCCGGTCCACCGGGCCAAAGAGGCGGCCCGAAACCAGGCGCAGGTACCAGCGGCGCGGCGGCTCCACCGGCCAGTCGAGCACCGGCGCGTCGAAGTGGTGCCCGCAGTCCGTGCAGCTCACGCGGCGGCCGGCCACCTCCGGCGTCAGCTGGAAGCGGCGTTCGCACCACGGGCATGGAAATTCGGTCGTCATCTCGCAGGGCCTTTCACACTCATCGTCCGGGAGCGGCTCCGGGCGTACCCTAAAGTAGCAAAAAAATCCGCCCTGCCTCAGGCATTCTCCCCCGAGCCCTGGGCGGGACCGCGCCCCTTCCACCCCAGGCAGACCCACCCCATCAGCAGGGCCGGCACCAGCGCCAGACCGGACCAGAATTTCACCCAGTCCAGCCCGCCCGCCCCCGCCGTGGACAGCCGCTCCCACAGCCAGCACAGGCCCACCCCGGCCAGCGCGCCCGCACCCGCCGTCAGGAACGTCTGAAAGGCCTGCGCCTGCGCCCGCACCCCGCGCGGCACCCGCTGCTCCAGGTAGATCTGCGTGGAAATGTAAAACGACGCGAACAGCACCCCGTGCAGCATGATGCCCGCCATCACCAGCGTCCGCGACCCCGTCTGCGCCCCCAGCGCGAAGAGCCCGTAACGCAACGCCCCGCACCCGAGCCCGATCAGCACCATCCATTTCAGCCGGACCGAGACCAGCAGCCGCGGCATGAGAAACATCATCACCACCTCCGTGATCTGCGCCGCACTCAGCGACGCCGCCGGCTGCACATCCCCCAGCGCCGTCAGCAGCTGCTGCGTGTAGGGGTAAAAGGCGATCATCGGCGCCGAGAACAGAAACGAGAGGACAAAAACCATCCGGTGGTCCCGGTCCCGCAGCAGCCCCCACGCCTCGCGCCCCAGCCAGTGGGACCACGTGCGCGGCCCCGTCACCGCCGCCACATGGCCCGTGTGCGGCAGCCAGAGGTAAGTCGGCAGGGCCAGGCAGAGCGCCGTCGCCCCCGCCGCCATGCCCGCCAGCGGCGAGGAGTCCGCGTGCAGGCCGAAGCTCACCGCGCAGCCCCCCAGCATCCAGCCCAGCGTGGCCCAGAGGCGGATCAGCGGGTATTCCCTCGGCGCATTGTCCAGCTGCCCGAGGATCACACTCGCCATCAGCGACCACGTCGGCTGGAAAAACAGCGCCTGCGCGATGAGAAAACCCGCGATCATTCCCCCGCCCCCGCCATGCCCCAGCAGGTAAAACCCCGCCCACAGCAGCACCCCCGCCCCGGCAAAAAGGCCGCCCAGCAACCGGTTCGGCGCCATCCCCCGGTCCGCCAGCACCCCGGTGAACATCGGCGAGATCAGCGAGGCCAGCGGCGGCGCCGCATTCGCCCACATCAGCCAGTGCGAGAGGTGTTTTTCCCGCAGGATGTTCCCGATGGCCAGCATCCACAGCGCCGGCACCGCCCCCTGCCAGAAAAAGAGAAACCCCAGCTGCCAGCGCGGCGTGCGCGGGCTCGGCTGGGGAGGCAACTGCGGCTGGGGCTCGGGCTGGGCCTCGTCTGGGGCTGGCATCCGGCGACCCTACCGAGCCCGGACGCGGGGGCAAGCCCACCTGCGCTTTGCGTGCGGACAGGTCATTCTTCCGGAGGATTCCAACTAATATCCAATCCCGGGTGGCTGGCGCGAAGTTCTTTGATGGCAGCGGCCAGCTCCGGAGCCGGGCTGGACTGATCTGAGAGGGCAATCCCGGTTAATTTGGGTGAAGCGGCCACGATGTCCCGCAATCCTTGAGCCGTGATCGCACCGTAGCGAAAATCCGCGTCCTCCAGGTCCGGCATGTGAGCAAATCCCTCCCCGGTGAAAAGTCCGGGCACAACGGACAGCCCCCGCAAGTGCGGAAAGTTCCCAAGAATTTGAGAGAACTCCTCGGTCACCGAAGCATTGAAGATATTCATGTAAAGAAGCGAGGGCTGATGCCCGAACTCGCGAAGCAGGGTCATGACCTCTGGGGAGCGGGTGTCAGCTACGAATTTTTCAAGGCTGCCAAAGAGGCGAATTGCCTGCGCAAATTCCACCGCAGCCCGGGGGTCGCTCTGGAACGCAGGCCAGTCGACGCGGATGAATCTGGGCCTGGCCCCGCGCACAATCTTCCACCAGGACGGAGTCTCCTTCACGTCGTCCCGGCCATCGACCCGCCAAAGGCATTCCAGATCATCCTTGCCTGTCTCCCGCGCGATGACGCGCCTGGCCTTCTCGGCGCGGAGGCCCCAGTCCCCAATGAAGGCGAGAGCTGCCATCCCCAGCAGCACAATCCAGATCAGAGCGTGGTGTTGTTTCATGCCGTTTCGGAATGATCGGCGTTTTGGCTGCCATCGCCTCACTCCGGCGACCCTACCGAGCCCGGAGGCGGGGGCAAATTCCATCGCGGGGGCTTTGGCCGCCCTCCCTGGGGCCGGAGGATGCCGGCTGCCGGTCAGTAGTTTTCACCCCACCCGGCTCAGGCGGTCGACGGCGGCCTGGAATTTCTGATCGGGCTGGTAGCGGGACTCGAAGTCGAGGGCGGCACCGCCGGAGGACTGCCGCTGGAGGGCAATCCAGCGGCTGAGGGCGATCTCGGCCAAGAGGAGGAAAAGGGCGCCGACGGCCAGGTATTTCCAGAGTTCCTCACCAAACTGGCGGCCTTGGAGGATGGCGAGCACATCCTCCACGCTGCGGGGGCGCGAGGTGGGCAGGTATTTGTTGATGAGGGCAAAGGCGTCATCGGCCAGCGGCTTGAGACGGCCCTCCGAGGCATCTGGAATGACGGTGAAGGGCAGGGTGCCGGCGGGCGTGAGCAGCCCGGCAAACTCCGCGCGCCGCGCCTCCGGCAGGGTGATCTGGTAGAGGCCGGGCACGACGGTGTCCGTGAGGCGGGCGAGGGTGCCTGTGCGGGTGTAGACGAGGTCCACACTGCGCGCCTGCTGGTCCGGGCCGATGGCGTCGAAGGTGCCGCCTGCGTTTTCAAACCCCTCCTCTGAACCAGGCGCAAAGGGCAGCAGACAGTCGCCCGGAATGATCTGGCGGCGCTGGCTCTGGCTCTGCCAGTAGAGCTTGACGGAGGCATTGCCACCCCCTTCGTGATAAACGGCGCGCACCGGCACGGGCTGGCCGCCGACGAGGTCGATGCGGTCCCGGCGGCGCTTCGGGCCGAGGATTTGCTCATCTCCGATCCACAGCTCCAAGCCGTCGTCCGCCTCGGCCTGGAAGGTGTACTCCTCCGTGTATTTCGGGACGAGGGAGCCGGTCCAGCGCACGCAGAAATTGTCCGCCGGTCCGCCCGGGGCGGCGGGCTGGTCGTTCCAGTTGAATTCGATGCGGGGGTCGTTCCGGACGAGGATGGGGCTGGTGATCTTGTCCGAGGGGAAGTACTCGCCCTTCAGTCCGCTGGCGAGGCGGGCGCGGGAAAGCGGGACGTTGAGCACGTAGGCGGGCTCCTGGTTCAGCCGCTGGCCGCCGGGCGCGGCGAGGTGGTAGATGATCTCGTGCACGAGCGGCAGGAAGGCCTGCCGGGTGACGAGGTTTGACCCGTCGCCATCCAGCGAGGCGGCGGAGAGGAGGACGGTGCCCTGGCCGAGTTTCCGCGAGGCGAGGAAGGGATCTCCGCTGGTGAGTCGGCCGCCGACATAGACACCGGGATCGCCGGCCACGGTGTCGGCCAGTTTCCAGAAACGGGTGAAGATGAGCCCGGAGAGGTCGCTCTGTTTCGCGTCCGCGACGAGCCGCAGCGCCTCGTGGGAAAAGGTGGTCAGGCTGGCCTTCACCGGGTCCGCAGTTTCCGGCAGGAGGGTCTGCTTCAGCAGGCGGACTGGGAGCACGGCGTGGCCATCACCGGCGCGCCAGTCGTTGTAGAAATCCGCAGCCGCCTGCCGCCCCGGGGCGATGAGCAGGCCGCCGCCCGCCTCGACGAATCCGGCCAGCATGCGCGCATTCGACGGAGCCAGCCGCGCCACATCGCAGAGAACGACCACGTCGTAAGGGCCAAAGCTGTCGAGCGTCTGGAGCCGGGTGACGGGCATGACCTCCGGGTCCACCATGTCGCGGGCGAAGCCGCCCTTTTGATCGTCCACCTTCACCACGGAGCGCGCCAGGCTCCCGGGGGCCAGGGCCAGCGCCGTGAACGACCCGGCCCGCTGCATGAAGGGCACGGACGGGTTGCCGTCTATGATGAGGACCTTCAGCTTGTTCGTCACCTCGGCGATGGTGTCCCAGCTGTTGTCCGCAGCCAGGTCGTCCTCCACGGCCAGCTTCGCCGTCAGCACGTGGGCTCCGGGTTTTTTAAACTGGTGGAGGAAGCGTACCGTCTCCGAGGAGCCGGGCAGGAGCTGGGAAATGGAGGAGTCGGTCAGCGTCTCGTCATCGATCTTCAGCTCGACGGCGCTCGGCGTGACGCCTTCGTTGCCAGTGTTTTGCACCGTTACCTCGATGGTGACCGGACGGTCCGTCCCGATGACGTTGCGCGAGTATTTCACCCCGGCGATCCCGGCATTCCGCACCGAGGTGGGCAGGGAAAACTGGCGGATGATGAGTTCGGGCTTCGATTTAAAATTGGTGTCGAACCCCTGCTTCAGCGCCTCCCAGCGGGCGGTCCGGTCGAGGTCCCAGCCGACGTCCTGCGCATCGGTGAGCACGATGATCTGCTTGCCAGGATTCGAGCCCTGGAGGAGGGACTGCGCGGCGAGCGAGAGGCAGTCAAACGAAGCCATGCGCCCGTTCACCGGCCGCAGGGAATTCAGCGCCTCGCGCAAGTCCGCCCGGTTCACCACGGGGCTCGGGATTTTCGCCTGGGGCACGGGGGCGCCCAGGATCAGGCTGAAAGCGGTGCCGCTGCCTGCATCGGCGATGATTTTTTCCGCCTCCTTCAGGGCGAGGTCGAAGTTTGTGGTGCCGCCCGTTCCCTGCTTGAGCGCCATGCTGGCGGAGCCGTCGATGATGATGGCGATGTCCCGCCGGCCTGCCGTGCCAAAGCGTTTCAGATTCAGGTATTTCTCCATCGCCACGGAAGCCGCCGCGATGCCCAGCAGAAGGGCCGTCGCGCCGAAGAGCCACTTGCGCAGGTGCTTCTCGTGCCACATGACCACCGCCACGGCCAGCGTGGCCACGCCCAGGAGAAAGCAGGGCAGCACCACGACCCACGGGACATTTGACCCCGGCGGGATGAACGGCCTGGCCACCGCCAGGGCCAGCAGGGCCAGGAGCAGGCAGCGCGCGGCCATGAGCAGCGCCTCCTCCAGCTGGATGCGGCGCTTCCTGGATTCCACAGAGTCGAGCAAAAAGCGCATGGCCCCCCACTCGATGATCTTGCTGGACCGGCGGTTCAGCAGGTGCAGGATGATCGGAATGCTGACCGCGGCCAGACCGGCGGTGAGGGCTATGTTGAGGAAAAGCATCGGAGCCGCAAGGGTAGCAGGCTGGGCAGGAAAGCAAACCCGCGCGGCCCGCTCAGAGGGTCAGGAGCGCCTGACGGGAAGGTCGGGGAGAACCCTGGTGGGTGAGGAAGCAGGGGGGAAGGGAGGAGTGGTCGGCTCAACTCTCAGCCTCCGGAAGCCAGCCTCATCAAATCAAATCCATCTGGTGAACCAAATGGTGGTCCAAGGCCGTCAGGATGGTGCTCGCGTGGTTCATGCGGCGGCCGGACTCGGCCTGATCCAAGTGTGTTGAACTGTCCTGCTGCCCGGTCCCTGGCGGCCTGTAACGGCCATGAACCGGCTGGGATGTGGCATAACCCCCTCAGGAATCGGCTGCCGTTCAGTGGGAAGTTCGTCCAAGAGCGATTTCCAGAAGGGCGTCGCGGGCTCGCAATGCGCTGCGGCTTGGGTGATGTAGCGCACGATGGGGGTCGCCCGCTCCTGCCTGGCGAGCCTGGCTATGGTTGAGGCATTCAACCCCGGAAAAGCCAGCATGGCTGCGCCAATACGCAGACGCTGTGGGTTATATGGCAAGTGAGGGTGGAGCAGGGCGATGGCGAGCACCTCGCCGGGGCAGGCAAAACTGCGGGAATCCGGCGGCTGGTTCCAACCTGGCGGAGCGTAATACCGGCACCCGCGGGCGTAGGCGAGGTTCAAGAAGTCCTCTTCTCCATGAAGACCGAACCGCTCCGCCCGCCTTAGAAGAAGGGAGGTGTGCATCGGCTGGCCGAGACGGTGCGACAGGGAGACGCTCATGGTGTCCATCTTACTGGCAGGCTGCCATTGGGCAAGAGGAGCTTGATTTTCCGTCCAACCCCACCCTTGCACCGCCGTGCCTGACGGGTGATGGTGGAGACGATGAAACTCCCGACTTTTTGTCTTTTCCTGGCCCTGACTGTGCTGAGCCGCGGGGAGACCAGTGGCACGATCAAGCTGCCGGATCCCGGGCCCCCGCCTGCCGGGTTCAAGACGCCTGCGGAAATGAAGACGGCGCTTTTCACCCAAAGGGTGCCGCTCATGCCGCTCCAGACCCTCACTCCGCCGGAGGTGGTGGAAAAAGCGGATGTCGTTTACGGAAAGACGGCTCAAAAAGAGCTGAAGCTCGACCTTTACCTGCCGAAAGAGGCGGGGAAACCACGGGCCGGGCTGATTTTCATCCATGGCGGCGCATGGATCGGCGGGACGCGGGACATGTACAAAAACTACTGCGTCAGCTACGCAAAAAAGGGTTATGCGGCGGCGACCATCACCTACCGGCTGGCTGGTGAGGCGCCCTTTCCGGCCTGTCTGGAGGACGTGAAGTGCGCGGTGCGCTGGATGAGAACCCACGCAGCGGAAAACGGGATCGACCCGGAGCGGATCGCGCTGGTGGGCGGCTCTGCGGGTGGTCACCTCGCGCTCATGGCCGGGTATACCTGCGGGAACAAGGAATTTGAAGGCAGCGGCGGATGCCCGGAATGCAGCAGCGGGGTGTGCGCAGTGGTGGATATCTACGGGGTGACGGACTTGACGAGCGGTCCCGCCTCCGCCCAGAGCCTCATCGAGCGCGTGCTGGCAAAAAAATGGCCGCAGGACAAGGCCGCGTTCGCCAATGCCTCGCCCCTCTTTCATGTTTCCAAGGGAGATCCGCCGACGCTCATCCTCCACGGGACCATCGACGACACGGTGCTCATCGCCCAGTCCGACGCCCTGGCCGCGAAACTCAAGGAGTGTGAGGTGCCGTATTTCTATGACCGTCTGGAGGGCTGGCCCCACGTCATGGACATGGCCAAACCGGTCAATGACCGGCTGCAGTGCCTGATGGACGCGTTCTTTGCCAAACACCTTGCGCCGGTGAATTCTGCGGCTTCAGATAAGAAGGGCTGATTTTTTCGAACCAAGGCCCGTCCACTCCATGCCACCCGCCTATCCTGCTGCCGCCACCGGGGACAGCCCGCTGAAAGATTTCGCCCTCCTCGCCGCCCGGCTCGCCATTGCCGGGTCGGTCACGTTCCGCCACGGCATCGACGAGGCCCGCGCCGGCTGGAGCCACGTCTGGTCCCAAATGCAGAACCCTTGGCCGCTGAAGGACTTGATCGCCGCAACCGGGCTGCCCTACCCGTGGCAGCTCACGGCGGCATTCACCGTCATCGCCCTGCTCTGCTCCCTGGGGCTCGTCACCGGCCTGCTGACCCGCGTGAGCGCCCTGGGCCTGGGCGTCCTGGCCGCTCTCCTCATGGTCTTTGGGCAGAATGACGTGATTCGCGAACTCGGCCTCGTCTACGCCACCGTCTGCGCCCTTCTGGTCCTGCTCGGTTCCGGGCGGCTCGCGCTGGACACCTTCTTTTCCAGCCGGAAAAACCGCGCGGCTTCGTGGCGGTGATTGACTTGCACACCTCCCTGACTGCCGCCGGACCGCCGGACAGGTCCCAATAGGTTGTTGCAATTTCCCCGCGAAGTGGTGAAATTTTCACCATGAAGCGGTGAACTGTCGACCTGAAATGCCGGCAGGCGGAAAGTGTCCCTCCTGTCACTTTTCTGGACGGAACCCGCTAGTCGGGAAGAAAAAACTCCTCCCGGACGGGAGTGATTCCACACGCCGGTGAAAGGCCCGGCGCCGCCGGCGCGTATTGAGCGTGATTCGCGCTCCCTGCACCTTGTCCGCAGGGCCTGCGTGGCCTAGATTCCCCTTCCTCCGATGGCAGCCCGCCTTTCCACCTCCGCTCCGAGCACTCTGGCAGAACTGCCGGAGCGGGAGCCTGTGCGCCGGCGCTGGTTTTTGAAGCTTGTCCTCCTCGGGATGGTGGCCGGACTGCTGCTTTATCACGTGGCGCCGAGGTTTGTGAAGCTGCCACCGGAGCTGCTGCGCCCGCCGGAGCCCTCCGTGGAACTGGCGGACAAGGATGGCAAACCGCTCCGCCAGCTGCAGGTCGAGGGGCAGAGGGTGGAACGTCCGCTCCTGTTTCACGATGTGCCAGCCTCTCTCGTGGCGGCCACGGTGTCCGCGGAGGACCAGCGCTTCTGGAGCCACGGCGGGGTGGACTTTCTCGGGCTGGTGCGCGCGGTGATTGATTCGCTTCAGGCGAAGAGGGCGGTTTCCGGTGCGAGCACCATCACCCAGCAGCTGGTGAAGGTGGCGCGCGGCCGCTACACGGGCCGGACGTGGCGGGACAAGGTGGACGAAATTTTCATCGGGAGAAAGCTGGAGATGAGCTGGAGCAAGGAGCGCATCATCACCGAATACCTCCAGCGTGTGGAGTACGGAAATCAAAGGATGGGCTGCGCGGCTGCCGCGATGGGCTATTTCCAAAAACCGCTGAAGGACCTGAGCCTGGCTGAGAGCGCGTTCCTGGCGGGGCTCCCGCAGGCGCCCACACGGCTGAACCCGTACAAGAATTTCGAGGGGGCTAAAAAGCGCCAGGAGTGGATCCTTTCCCGCATGAAGGATGACGGGCGGATCACGGACGAGGAGGCGGCGCACGCGATGGAGGAGAAGCTGAAGCTGGTGAAGTTCACTGGAGGGTTTGAGGCGCCGCATTTTCTGGATCTCCTCTTTCAGTCCCCTCAGTGGGCCGGCCTGGAGGAGCGGCATGAGGCGGTGAAAACCACCCTGGATCTGGAGCTGCAGCACTTCTGCGAGCAGACGCTGCGGACAAAAATCGGACGCCTGCGCGAGCACCAGGTGCACGACGGCGCGGTGGTCGTGCTGGAGAATGCCACGGGGCGGGTGCGGGCCCTTGTGGGGTCGCCAGACTACTTTGACCCGGAGGGCGGGCAGATCAACGGGGCCACGGCACCGCGCTCTGCGGGCTCCACGCTCAAGGCGTTCACCTACCTCATGGCGCTGCAGCACGGGGACACGCCTGCGACGATCATTGATGACCTGCCGGTCGAGTACATGACGCCGGACGGGCTCTACCGGCCGGAAAACTACGACCACAAGAGCCACGGTCCCGTCAGCTGCCGGGAGGCACTGGCGAACAGCCTGAACCTCGCGGCTGTGCGCGTGCTCCAGCGCGTCGGCGGCCCGTCCGTGCTGGCCGGAGCGCTGGAGGCGGCGGGCATCACCACGCTCACGGAGGACCCGGAGCACTACGGGCTGGGGCTGACGATCGGGAATGCCGAAGTGCGCCTGCTGGAGCTGGCCAATGCCTACGCCACGCTGGCCCGCCTCGGGGAGTGGCTGCCCGTGGCCCTCACGGAGGACGCACCTCTGCCCGCACCGGTGCGGCGCTTCGAGCCAGGCCCCTGCTGGCTGCTGGCGGACATGCTGTGCGACAACCAGGCGCGCGTCCGCAGCTTCGGGCTCAACTCCAGCCTGCGCCTGCCCTTTCCCGCCGCAGTCAAGACCGGTACGAGCACCGACTACCGCGACAACTGGACCGTGGGCTTCACCCCGGAGTTCACCGTGGCCGTGTGGGTGGGAAATTTCGACCGCCGCCCGATGGCCCACGTCTCAGGTGTGACCGGCGCGGCGCCCGTGTGGCGGGAGGTTTTCACCTGGCTGGAAAAGCACCGCGGCGTCACGTGGTATGCCACGCCGGAGGACATCACCGAGGCGGATGTCGATCCCCTGACCGGCCGCCCGCTGCCTGCTGAAATGGCCGGGCGCAGGCCCGTGGTGCGGGAGAAATTCCTCGTCGATCACGTGCCATCACCCGCGCCCGGGGATCGCTACGATGCGCTCGGCCGCGTGGTCCTGCCCCGCCTCTACCAGCGCTGGCTGCTCGGTCCGGACAACTGGCTGGGCACCGCCGCAGTGGCTGGTGACCTAGCCGGAGAGGATGCCCGCACCGCGCTCCACATCATTTCCCCCGTACCCGGCACCACCGTCCTCCTCGACCCCGACCTGCCCGACCACGGCAGCCGCCTCCCACTCCGCGCCCGCGGCCGCGGCACCGTCGACTGGCACAGCGACAGCCTGGAGGTCACCAGCGAGAATGGCAGCTCCATCGCCCGCCTTCGTACCGGCCGCCACCGCCTCGCCGCCACGGATGAGGCTACCGGGGAAACGCTGGAGACCTGGGTGGTGGTGCGGAGTCTTTGACTAACCGCAACCCCTGCTTCTTCAGGAGCACATCCATCCACACCCGCTGTTCCGCCGTGAAAGAAGGGAGCGGGTCCTCCTCGTAGTTGATCCAGGGGAAACGAGTAGTCCTCCCGCGCGTCAATGACGCCACCGCACACCACCACGGCGAAGTAGAGCGCGAATTCCCAGGGAGAAACTGCCTCGCGCGGTACGCTCACGCGCTGCCCATCCCGCAGGAGGTCGATCTCCACATACCTGGCCCGGCCCTCGGCGTAGGATTTGATCCCGGGCATGGGTGATGAGGCTGCCATGCACGCTGTGCCAGCGCTCCTCAAGGCAGGGGTTCATTCCTGGAAACGGGTTCCCCTGCATGAGCCAAAAGACGACACCGGACTGCGCCCGTGCAAGCCCCGGCTCCCCGCCACCCGGTTGCGCTCGCAGCCCCCCCAAACGAGGCAGTGGGAAAAACCCTGGCAGGCTGAATGATTGTCAGGAATCTCTGATATTCTCAAGGCCTTGCCCATGCTGGGGTGGCGGTGCGGGGATTTTTGAAACGAGGCTTGCGTACCCTGTCGAAAACGTCTCTAAGTAGCGCCCTTCACCCCGCCCGCCCATGCCAAAAAGGTTCTGCACAACTGATGATTTCACCGACATTCCCGGGGGCGTAGTTGCCCCCAAGGGCTTCCGGTGCCATGCCCTCGGCTGCGGCATTAAAGATCCGGCGAATCCGAGGCTGGACCTCACGCTCATTGTTTCCGATTTCGAATGCGCCGCGGCCGGCACCTTTACGTCGAACAAAGTCAAGGCAGCGCCCGTGCGTGTGAGCATGGACCACCTGAGGCGCGGCGCGGTGCGCGCCATCATCGCGAACAGCGGCAATGCCAATGCCTGCACAGGCCCGCGCGGCATCGAGGACGCGAAGAAGATGACCAAGGGGGCGGCCAAAGCCCTCGGGCTGCGGCAGACGCAGGTTGTGGTCTGCTCCACCGGCATCATCGGTCTGCCGCTGGCCATTGAGCGCATCGAGCCCCGCATCCCCGAGCTGGTCGCCGGCCTGCAAAGCGAGGACGGCGAGTGCGTCGCCCGGGCGATCATGACGAGCGACACCCACCACAAGTCCCTCGCCATCGAAGTCATGATCGACGGCATTCCCGTCCGCTTCGGGGCCACGGCCAAGGGGGCGGGCATGATCTGCCCCAGCATGGGCACGATGTTCGCCTTCATCACGACGGATGCGGCCATCGATCCCGAGGAACTCAAGAAGGCCACGCTCTTCGCCGTGGACCGGTCCTTCAACCGCATCTCCATCGACGGCGACACGAGCACAAACGACACGGTGATCGTCCTGGCCAACGGACAGGCCGGCAACGAACTTATCACGGCCGGCACCCCGCAGGCGGAGAGATTCCGCTGCGTTCTCACCAGCCTCATGCTGCGGATCGCCAAGATGCTGGTCAACGACGGCGAGCGCGTGACCAAGTTTGTCGAGATCCACGTGCGCGGCGCGGCCGACTACCTGGATGCACGGCGCGTGGCCGAGTCCGTGGCGAATTCGATGCTCGTGAAGTGCTCCTGGAATGGCAGCGACCCGAACTGGGGCCGCGTCATGCATGCCGCAGGCTACTCCCGCGCCCGCCGCTTCCGGGAGGAAATGGTGGACATCTACTTTGACGGGCTGCTGGCCGCGCAGGGCGGGGTCTACTCCGGCACGCCCATCGAGGAGCTGAAAAAGGTGACCGCCAAGCGCGAGTTCACAGTCACCATCGACCTCAACATTGGAGACGCCGACCACTACGTCCTGACGAGCGACCTCTCCCAGGAATACGTGAGCTTCAATTCCCAGGAATACGCCGTGCGAGTGGCGAAGTAGGTTTTCATGACGACACAGTTTCACGAACAAATCGCCAAGGCTGGCGTGCTCATCGAGGCGCTGCCCTACATGCAGCAGTTCCGCGGTCAGACCTTTGTCATCAAGGTGGGCGGCAGCGCCATGGACGACTGGTCCCTCATTGAGGGGCTGCTGCGCGACGTGGTCTGGCTCGAGTGCATCGGCGTCAATCCGGTCCTCGTGCATGGTGGCGGCAAGGCCATCTCCAAGGGCATGGCGGACGCAGGCCTGTCCGCGAATTTCATCAACGGCCTCCGTGTCACGGACGACGCCACCATCGACATCGTCGAGCGCGTGCTCAGCCACGAGATCAACCCGCGCCTCGTGAAGGCCATGAACGAATTCGGCGGCACTGCCTCAGGGCTGGACGGCAAGCGCGTTTTCCTCGGAAAGAAAAAAGCGCCCGTCACCGACCAGGAAACCGGCCAGCCTGCCGATCTCGGCTGGGTGGGCGAGGTGGTCGACTTTCAGCTGGAGGAAATTCTGGCCGCCATCCGCAGCGAGATCGTTCCCGTGGTCTCCCCCATCGCCGCCGAGGCCCACTCCGGCCATGCGCTGAACTGCAATGCCGACGTGGCCGCCGCCGCGCTGGCCGGCCGGCTGAAGGCGGCGAAGTTCATTTACCTGAGCGATGTGCTGGGCGTCATGAAGGACCCGAAGGATCCGAAGACACTCTTTTCCCACCTCGACCGCGCCCAGGTGCATGCGCTCCTGGCCGACGGCACGATCAAGGGCGGCATGATTCCGAAGGTCGAGTCCGCCCTCGCCGCCCTCGATGCCGGGGCGGGCAAGGTGCACATGATCGACGGGCGCCTACGCCACTCCCTCCTTCTGGAAATTTTTACGAAAGACGGCATCGGCACCGAAATTGTGTGCTAGATTGACCCCTTCTTTTCCCCGGGAGCCGCCTCTGACAGGGCGGCTCCTTTCCTTTTTCTCCCTCAAGTCATGAAACACCTCCTGTCCCTCGAACAACTCTCCGCCGGAGAGATTGGGGAAATTGTGCGCCTGGCCGCCGAACTGAAAGCCGGTCGCGGTCAACCTGATGCCCCGAGGCCGCTGGCCGGCCAGACGTGGGCGATGATTTTCACGAAGTCCTCCACCCGCACGCGTGTCAGCTTTGAGGTGGGCGTCCGCGAGCTGGGCGGCGGCGTGTTTTTCCTCTCCCCGGCGGAGTCACAGCTGGGCCGCGGGGAGCCGATCAAGGACACGGCCCGCGTGATGGGCCGCATGGTGCACGGGGCCATCATCCGCACCTACGCCCAGGACGACGTTGAGCAGTTCGCCAAATTCAGCGGCATCCCGACCATCAACGCCCTCACCGACGACGAGCACCCCTGCCAGGTCCTCGCCGACCTGCTCACCATGCAGGAACTCTGCGGTGGATGGAAGGACCGGAAGGTCGTCTTCATGGGGGACGGGGACAACAACATGTCCCGCTCGTGGATGTGGGCGGCCGAGCGCCTCGGCTTTCAGCTCGTCATCGCCGCGCCAAAAAAATACCAGCCCTCACCAGACTACCTGGCCCGGTTGAAGTCCGGCCACGTCAGCTGCGAGGAGGACCCGGTGAAGGCCGCAGCCGGAGCGCACATGGTTTACACGGACGTCTTTGTCAGCATGGGCCAGGAGGCGGAAGGCGCGCTGAGGCTGGAGGAGCTGAAGGGCTACCAGATCAATCGCGCACTTCTCACCCACGCAGCGCCCGGGGTAAAAGTCATGCACTGCCTGCCCGCCTACCGGGGCAAGGAAATCACCGAGGACGTCCTCGAGGCCCACGCGGCCACCATTTTTCAGGAGGCCGAAAACCGCCTCCACGCGCAGAAGGCCGTCATGTGCCTGCTGGCGGCTAGGTAAATTCACCTTCCGTCAATCGCCCCAGCCCTACTGACACAACGCGCCTGCGCTTGTGGATCTCAAGGCATTTTGCGCCACTGGCCGGAGTGAACGAAACCGCTCACTGGCCTGCCTCCAGTTTTTCGATCTCAGACTGGAGCTTCTCGATCTGGCTTTGAATCTTTTCCAACCTCTGCACGTCCTTCATCATGGCGTCCACATCACCGCCTCCACCGCTGTTGGATTTGCCAATCTCCAGTGCCAGGTTGGCCAGACGTAGAAGCTCGGCTTTTTTCCCGGCAATCAGCGGATTTTCCCCTTCCGTCTGTTTAGTCGGAGCCACCTTTTCATCCCGTGCGGGTTTCTGCGGGGTGTCGGAGCCGGTGGACTCGGTTTTTGTCACGGGCCGGAGATTCAGCGCCTTGCGGGTGTCTGCTATTTTGGTTCGAACTTCCGGCGTGTCGAGAATGCTGCGGGACTTCTCGTAGGATTCAAGAGCGGCCTTGTGATCACCCTGCTGTTCGTGGATGTCCCCTTCGGTTGCCGCATCACTGGCAGCGATCGATATCACGCGCTGCTCACGGGTCATTTTGGAATATTTGGTGTCCCACAACTGCTGCATCCCGTCCCGGGTCAGCTTTACGTACGGGGCTTTCTCTAGCTTCATCAGCTCGTCAAGCGCCTGGATGGCCTCCTGGATTCGCCCCTCCTTGCTCAGGCGTATCCAGTCATCGTTCAATTCATTGATGCGGGCCGCCTTCTTCGCGGCATCTGCCGTCTTGCCCGGTGTTGCTTGATCCTCCTCCAATTTTGGCATGCTGGCTGAAGCGGGCGCCCCGGAAATGCTGACCTGTCCGCGTCCGATTTCGATTCCCCTTCCGTTGGCAGCCACGACTTCTCCTGCGGCGCTGATGCCGCTCTTGACCCGCATCTGCACCACCCCTCCGCGGGATGCGCCCACGATTTCCCCTCCGGTCGCCTTCCACGAGAGGACCACATTCACCACCTTCACCGGCAGGGTTGCGCGGAGGGTGAAAAGATCCCCGCCGGCAGGATCCAGCACCACGGCGACTTTCAGGGGTATTACTTTGAGCGACCCCTTTGCCTCGCCAAGCACGGCGGATGTCTTGCGGTCCTTGATTTGCACGCTCACCTCGACCACGCCGGGAGCGTCCGGCAAAATGCGAGCGGTATCCCCTGCACGCTCGCCCTGATCTGCGGTGGAAATTTTCCACTCGACCAGTGCCAGGACCGGGGACTTCCCGTCCGCCTCCACAACGCGTGCCGTGGAGGTCATGCCGACTGGAACCTCGGCAGGATCCAGGACAATCTGATACTGCTTGAGCGCCACACGAACCGTGACCGCGCTGGAACTCGCCACCACCTTCTCCCCCCGGCTGATTTTTGCCACGAGTTCGGCATGCACGCTGAACGTGCCTGGCTTCTCAAAGCGGATCTCTGCCTCATTTCCCCGGCTCTCCACCGGGCACGCAGGGGCTGCGATGTAGCGGACCGTCATGCCCGCCGGAACCCCGGGCGTGACTGAAATGGAGCGGACCGCCCCTGCCAGTTCCTCCTCCCTCAAGCCCTGGATGGCGATTGCCAGCGGGGTGAACTCAACCCTCGTCGAGGCGGTGGCCGTTCGCCCTTTGGAGTCCGAAACGCTCAGCCGGGCATCCACGGGGCCTGCCTCGGAACGGAAAATCCTGCCTTCTGTGCCGATGCCCTCCGCCGGCTGAATCCAGTTGTACCGGTAGGGAGGACGACCGCCCGCAGCCGTTGCGCGCAGGGCCACGGACTCCCCGGGAAAGGCTTTCGGCCGTTCAGCTGTGACGGAGAGGGTGAGCGGCGGAGCTTTTACCTCGAGTGTTGCCGACGCGGTGGCCGTCTGCTTGAGCGCGTCCTGCACCGTAACGGTGATGGTCCGCGTGCCTTCCTCCGTTCCGGAAATGGCAAGGCTGCTCCCCGTGTCTCCCGTGCTCCACTTGAATTCGTATGGCCCTTTCCCTCCCGTGGCGCCGGCCGTGGCCCGGGCGCTTTGTCCCACGTCCACCACCTTCCGGTCGAGCGTGAGGGTGACTTTCAGCGGGGCCATGTTCTGAGCCTGGCTGACCTCAACCTCCCCGGAGCCCCGGGCAAGAAAGGTGCCGCCGGCGTCCAATGCATCCACCGTGGCCGTGACAGTTCCGGCCTCGTGACGGGACACTGTGGGTGCCGCCACGGAAGGACTGCTCAGTGTGGTGCCGGCATTCACCACCCACTGCCAGCGCACGACGGGGGGAGGACTGGAGCCCTGCAGCTCGGCTTTCATGGTAAACTGCTCACCCGTCAGAAATTTCCGGCTTGAATCCGCCAGGCCGCCTGGCGTGGCGGTCAGCTGCTTCGGAGGAGGTCCGCGGCGCACCGGGGTGACGGAGATCGTCCACTGGGGCCCGGTGTATGTCTGCTGGATGTCTCCGAGCAGATCGCCAAAGTGCGGCACCCGGGCAAGCGCATGCAGGTTAACGGGCTGTCCGGTGGCTTTAAAGGAAATGCGCGAGCCATTCATGGCGTTTTCAAGACGGTTGATGGTGGCTGGTTCCAGCCAGCGCAAATCCAGCATGTCCCCGGGGATGACGGGGGATGTTTCGACCAGAGCCTCCACCGCCTCCCCGGGCCTGGCACCGGCAGCCAGGTGCAGAGTCAGCTTGAACGCGGGCGGCACGACGGTGACCACCGCAGCTGCGGTCTCGGCCACCAGCCTGCCATCCGGGCCGATCACCTCCATCCAGACCGAGACCTGCCCCGTGCGCGTGAAGGTCACTTTCGTTTCGGCCACTGCAGACTCGACCGGATCGAACTGCAATTCCGGAGAGGACTTGAAAACATAGCTGCTGCCGGGGACGTCCTCACGGGGTACGGGCTTGCGGTCGGGCTCCGGCACCGGCACGGCAGGCGCGGGAACCTTCGGCCCCAGATCCTCCTGCAGGGGGGAGGCACTCTGTTTGGTCGCGGAAGAGGTCTGCACCCCGCGGGCATCATTCGCCGGGCGGGACCCCACCGGGATGGTGCCGCTCGACTTCCCGGCGTTCTGCACGGCGGCCAGTTCTTCCGCCGTGGGAAGGACGGGGGTGACGTCCCGGTAGGTGGAGGGATCCGTTGGCACCCGTTCAGCACTCTTCCAGTCGTTTTTCTGGATCATCTGAAACGTGCCGTACACGACCTGCGCCGGAAGCTTCAAAGGCGGAAGCGTGGGCGCCCGGGGGCCGATCACGTCCGGCGGGCTGGGTTTCGCAGCAGGGGCCGCTGGAGGCCTGGTCACCGGCGCGGGAGCAGTCTCCGTTTTTGCGACTGCTCCCTTCCCGGGCGTCTGCGGTTCCGGTTTCACCTGTGGCGCAGGGGCCGGTGCGGCAGGCGCAGTGGCTGTCCCGGCCGGGGCCACCGGCGCGGGAGCCTTCACGGCGGGAACGGCGGCGCCGGGGCGGGAGGGCTGCGGCGGCGGAAGCGGAGCTGTCGTGGCCAGAGAGGGGCGGCCAGCCTGGGCCTGCCGGGCATCGCGGGCGTCCATGAGTTTTTTCAGCTGACGCGCCCTCCAGTAGTCGTCCGCCGCCGCCTCATCCGCCGCCAGTCGCGCCAGGGTTTCAGACACCCCCCGCCGTTTGAGATCCTCGAAAATCATTTCACCTCGAAACTGGCTGTTCACCTCTTCATTGGCCGCGTTTTTCGCCAGCTTGTAGAGGTCCACCCCCACTCCGGCGAGTTCCTTGTGGGCGGTGAGCGACTCGGACCCCGCGTGAACCACCGCGTCATACGTCATCCCCTTGCCAAACCTGAAAACTCCCAGACCAACCGCCTTCGCCTTCATTTTGCACCAGGCAGCAGCGTCGTCTTTGTTGATCCTGCCTTCCTGGATGTCCTTCTGATACTGCTCAAAAACCTCCCGACCAGCCTGTTCACCCATGGCCTTCGCATCGGCGAAGCCGAGCCCGTTCCAGACTGTCCTCATCGCGATGGCACCGGTGCGTGACAAGGCCAGCGCCGCCATGAACGCCTCGGAGGTTCCCTTTCCATCCTTGCGCTCGGGTATTCTTGCCTCCTCCGTTTCTTCACAGGCACGCCCATACCCCTCATACAACCCATGCAGGGCGAGGAGCACCCCCGCCACGCCGATCACCTTGCTGCCTGCAGGCGGGACGGGTTCTGCGGGCCGGACCGCGGTGGCCTTCGCGCCAGTGGCCGCCTTCGCCCCAGTGGCCTTGGCTGGCTTGACTGCCGGAGCTGGTTCACCCGTCACCCCGGCCTTGTGGGTCGCTGTTTCGGGGGCCAGCGTCTGGTGCTCCTACAGGGCCTTCACAGAGGCCTCTCGCTTGGCCAGGTAGTCCTTGCTTTGGGCCCGGATTCTGTCTGCCTCGCGCAGGTTTACCTTGGCTTCCGCCTCAAGACGCCCCGCCCTCGCCTCCAGTTCCGGCTTGCCGGCTTCGCGCATCTTTTTGGCGTCACGCACCCTGTTCTCCGCCTGCGCCTCCAGCTGTGTTGCACTGGCCTCATTCACCTTCAGCTGCTTCTGGGCATTGCGTTTCGCATGCTCGCGGGAGGCTTTCGTCAGATCCGCCGCTGCCGCCTGCAGCTGCTCCGCTTCCGCAGTGGACGTGATCTGGGAGTTGCGGGTTTTCAGGTTGCCCAGTTTTTCCTGGAACGTTTCCGGGGTTCCCTCGATGCCGTGCAAATCCATGATCGCTTGTATGTCACTGGCGGGCAGTTTTGAGTCCACAACCGCCTTGAAGGTGCCCTTTGCCAGGGACTGGCCCAGCTCGGATTTCCCCACCAGTTCGGCCGGGGCTGCGGACTGCCCTTTGGCGGCCTTTTTGCTGTGGTCCAGCGTGGCCAGCTCCGCCTTCAGTTCGGGCCCCATCTTCGCCGTCTCGGAGACGTACGTTTCCTTGTGCATGGCATCCACCCTCACCTGGGTCTGGTGCGCGGAGCTGCCCACCGGCCCCATGCCTCCTTCAGTATTGATCGTGAGGTTGAAATTTCCCTGCGCTTCGAGCACTCCGCCCTGCCGCTTGGTGGAAATCCCCATCTTGTTCATCAACTTCTCCGCCTTGGCCACGGTGCGTGCTCCTGCCCCGCCATCAAGGTCGCCATTCATGGTGGTGGCCTTGCTGCCCGCCGTGTCCTGCAGAGGCCTGGAGGCCCCTTTGGCGTTGCCTCCCTCCACCTGGCGGTTCACCTCGGCCTTGAAGTCTTGGTGGATGGCGTCCCTTTTCGCGCAGGCCTCGGTGCTGCGCTGGCGGTGCGCGACACTTTCCGCCTCAAGGCGCCGATTGCACTGTTCACGCTGCGCCGGGCTTCGTTCGGCCGGGGGCGGGTACTCGCTCTCGATTTTTGCACGGACGTCATCGTAGCGCTTGACCTCGGCCTTCCAGCCGCTGTCCACTTCCTGCCAGCGCTGCTTGAGGTTTTCGGCGATCAACTTCTCCGCCGCCTCCTGTTTTGTGGAAAGCTCGGCAGCCTTCGCCTGGTAGCGCTTGTTTTCGGCACCTTTCGCGAGGTCCTGCTGCGCGGCATCAGCTCCGGGCTGGGTGTTGATCTCGCGCAGTTTTTCGCGGTTCAACCTCCACTCGTCGCGAAGCTGCTGCCGCAGAGAGTCTGCCTGCTGCTGCAGTTGCTCCAGTCCGGCGTCCGACGTTTGGGCCGGAGCAGACCAGGCGAGCAGGGACAACCCCGCCACCATGAGGGAAAGGAAAGTTTTCACGGCTTGCCCGCCCTCCATTCCGCCAGCAACCGGGTGGCGTATTCATGCTCGGGGGTGCCGACCGCCACGAGGGTGGCGACCGCCTCCGCTTCGTTGACCGCGCCCTCTTCGTCACCTGTGGCCCTGAGAAGCATGGCCAGCCCCACGCCGAGGGCCGGTGCGTCCGGCGTTTTTGCTGCGGCCTCCTGGAAAAAATCCCTGCCCCGGTCCTCTTCCCCGGCCAGCGTGTAGAGCGTGCACATCACCCCGACCACGGCGGGCGACGCCAGTGCAGGGCTTTCCTCGATGGCGCGTTCGAAACAATGGAGCGCATTTTGCTCCCGGAGGTTCACCGCGTGGAGTCCTGCCAGATCCACCCACGCCTCGGCCAGGCCCGGGTTCAGCTCCACCGCCCGGTTCAGTGCCGCCTCGGCCATCACCACAGCCCTCTCATCCCACTCAGAAAGCCGGTTGTACAAGACCCCCCTGAGGTGCCAGTGGGCCGCCGCGTCCGGTTCCAGCTCCGTGGCGGAGACTGCCCTGGCGGTCGCCTCCTCCATCGCGCTCCGGCTCGCCAGTGCTGCGGGATCCGCCAGCACCCGGGCGGCACGCTGGTGGCGCACGGCTGCCAGTGCCGCGCTCTTCGCTGCGGAAGGGCCCGCCTCCACCTCTGCGACGAGGGCGGCTTCCTCGTCGACGGGCCTGGTGGACGCTTTCGGGCTCCCGCCTCCCGGGCCGCAGGCGGCCAGCAGCAGTGAGGCCAGCAGCACCATCCGGCGGTCAAGCAGGGCAGCCGCATTCCAGAGCATCCCCGGTTTTCTCGGTTTGTGGTTTTTCATGGGAATTTTTTCGACGCGGGTGCTGTCAGGAGCACCTCTCCTGACGCCGTACCCTCGCCTGAACAAATCACTTCCATTTCAGGGAGACCTCAATGGCTCAGTTTCTACTCAGGGTAGTGTCAGGCGGGTGGATTTCGCCCCGCGCTGGAAGGCGCCATCATGAGAGCCGCCGCTCGCAGCCTGTACGCCCGTCCCTCAGCCGGCGGCGGAAAAGGGCTGCAAGCACAAGGCCGCAGCCAATGACCACGGTGACGGCCGGCTCGGGAACGGCGAAGGCGGCAATCTCCTTGATCCGTGGAGTGCCCCCGCTGTTCCCCAGTCCGCCCGCCAGTTCTGAAACCCTCAGGTAACGAAATGCCGCCACCTCTCCAGGGGCGTAGTTGATGTGAATCCGGTTGATTTCATCGTCCGGGCTGGGGCCCTGTCCTGCCACCCCTTGGTTGTCGACTGGCACCGCATTGGTCCAGTTTGTCCCATCCAGCGAGACGGAGACCTGGCCGGATGGGAGGTACCATCTTGAGGGATCGCCGTCTTCTATCCAGATGTCCACCGACCCCAGACTGCTGGTGTCGCCGAGCAGGAAGATGAGATCCCAAGGGCTGGAGGTGGAAAAGGTGTGGTGGGTGAAATCACCATCCGTGATGATTGCGTTTCCCGCCGGCGATGTGCTGAAAAACGAACTGTTCGCCGTGGGAACAACTCCCAGGAGGAGATCCCCGGCCAGGGAGGCTGCGGGCGTCTCGTGGGTGTAGCTGACTGTGGCAGCTCCGGCAGTGTGGTGCATGGCAGCAGCCAGAATCAGCGGCGCTGCGGCGTTTAGCAGCACGCGGCCGGCGGCAGATTTCCGGAGTGGGTGGTCGGGAGTGTTCATTGGTTCGCGAGGTGTGTTCATGCTGGATTGCTTTCTGTATTTCTGTGTTGAGATGGCACCGGCCAATCCTCCATTCTGACACGGAAGAAGCGGCTGATGGCGCTGTTTGGGTGATTCTGCTGCATGGGAGCTCCGGTGCCTGGGCTTCACCCGCTTTCTACAGCCCAAGTGGAAAGGTCGGCGGAGCTTTCCACTTGGAAGCGTCCGCCGATGGTGGTTGGCCAGCTGATGGCGGAGCCATCGGTGACGAATGCTACATCAATGGAGCTGAGGCTGCAGGCCACAATCTCCAACGCGAACATGGACAGGACCGCGAGCACGGTGCTGGTGGCGGTGTCACCCGTGCCCACGCTTCCCGTATAGGAGCCTGGACCATCCGGCGCCAGCAACTGGGCTGGGCCGTGCTGCAATCTTGATGCATAGTCCATTTTTAGTTGATCACTCACGGGATTCGCTGAAGCCGGAAGAATGCTCTCGACGAGGTGTTGGGCAAAAGCAGGACGTTGCCCCCTCCGCTCACAGTAGGGATATTGGTTACTGCGTCCCATGAACCGGCAAGCAGCGAACTGGAGGTAAACAGGCCCCACGCCGGATCAACTGGCCATCGCAATTCCAAGCGACCATCTACCAAAAAAGCGATGGTCAAAACATTGGCAGGCTCTGCCGCCACATTGAATTCCACAATGAATCCACGCGCCGGATAGCCATACGAGGCACTCGGGAAGGCACTGTAATCATTCACTCCACCCGTTAGCCACCAAGTGATGGCGTATCCCTCCGCACTCTCATCGAAGTAGAGATTGTTGAATCCGGCATCCGCACGAGGCAGGACGGGATCATCCTGGGCCACCCCCAGCCATGGTTCGTCCGTGATCCATCTCCAGCCGCCATAAGGTTCACTATAACCAGAAGCCGACGAATCCTGATAACCGCCAAGCCAGAGTTGATTCAGGTATGCTCCACCCCCCAAATGGCTGATCACGAATTCCTGCTCCGCCCGTGTAACAAATGTTGCCAGATACCCGTTCGTGCCGTTGAGTGTCATGGCCGATGCAGCATCTCGTGCTTGAAACCAAGTGGGGTTGACGGCAAAGACCACCCGGTAGGAGTGCCCATTCGTCCAAGTTATGTCATTCTGTGCTTGCACCGGCTGGCAAATAGCGGCCATTCCAATAATCACCGGTAGATTTGTGTATTTCATGACATTTAGTGTTATGAGTGCTTGATTTGTGTGAAGCAGACAAATGTATGCTGCAAACTTAACATGAGGGCCTTGACCACGGAGGCTGGAGGAGTCTCGTGGGTGTAGCTGACTGTGGCGGCTCCGGCGGTGTGCTGCGTGGCAGCAGCCAGAACCAGCGGGGCTGCGGCTTTCAGCAGCACTCGGCCGGCGGCGGATTTCCGGGGTGGGTGGTCGGGAGTGTTCATTGGTTCGCGAGGTGTGTTCATGCTGGTCTTCTTTTTTCCACCATTCACGGGGTGGTGACCAGCAGCCGCATGAAGCGGCGGGGGGAGATGGCGATGGGGATGTCGTGGCGGACGGTCACCAGCCAGTGGCTGCCCTGGTCCACCCGCGCAGTTTCCGTCAGGCCGCTGGATGACCACGGGCCGCTGTCGTTGGCGGGGGAGACCTGCGGGGTGAACGTCACGTCCGTGGCGTTCTTGTTTTGGCGATAGGTTAGGGTCAAATAACCGCCTTCCTGACCGCCCGTCGGCAGAAATCCGGCATCAGCCGTTTTCGGCTCAAGGACGAGGGCATACTCCAGCAAATTCGTCACGCTGTCGTGGTCCTCGGCATCTGCCGGCGGACCGCTGATGGCTGGGTCCTCCAGCTCGGCAGTCGAGAAATGGGCGGCGGCCCACGATGCATAGGTCGGACCAGGGTTGAAGCTGACTTGATCGACCCAAGCCGCATCCGCGCCTCTCGCAATGCTGTAGTCCTTCTGGTAGCGCCAGCTTAGCGTGTGCGGACCATTGCCCAGCGCCACTGCACGTTTTTCCCAATCGGTTTCCCCGCTGATGCTGGCCTGCTCGACGCCGTCCATGAAGCAGATCAGCGGGTCGCTGTACTCCGAGGAAACCTTCCACCAGTAGGTCAGGGTGCCGGGGCCGGTGATGGTGGTTTCCATGGTGGTGGACTGATTGTCGCCAATGTCTCCACTGTGGGCGGAAGCCGCGCCGTCGTGGGTCGTCACCATCTCGGGAAACCAGGCACTGGCGCCCGTGGTGGTCCACGTCCAGGTCGGCGTATTCAGCGCCGCGGGCAGGGTTGGGGCAGGCGCGAAGCTCACTGCATCCACCCAGCCGGCATCGTAGCCCTGGCTGACGTTGTAGTCTTTGACGTAACTCCAATCAAAGGCATGCGCTCCGGGGCGGATGACGAAGATTTTTTGGGTCCAATCCGCCTCTCCGGCAATGCGCGCCTGTTCGCTGCCGTCGATGGAGAACCGCAGCGAGTCGAACACTTCGCTCGATACCTTCCATCGGAAGGTGAGGGTGCCCGGTCCCGTGACCCCGCTGCGGCTGCTGGAGGATTGGTTATGGGTGATCGGTCCGCTTTGCATCGCTGCAGCCCCGTCGAAGCTGAATTCGTCCTGACCGAAAAACGGCAGAGTGCCCTCGGCCGTCCACGGGGACAAACCGCCCGCCGCTGTCGTCAAACTGGACATCGTCACCGGTGTATAAGTCACCTCATCCAGCCAGGCCGCATCGCTGCCGGTGCTGATACTGTAATCCTTTTGATAGCGCCAGCCCAGAGTGTGGCGGCCCCAGGGAATGCGGAAACTTCGGCTGGTCCAGTCCACCTCACCGGCGATCTGGTCCACAGGGACCCCGTCCATCAGGAAAATGACCGGATCGAAAACCTCCGAGGACACCTTCCACGCGAACGCCACCGTGCCTGGCCCGCTGACCGAGGTCTCCAGTGTCGAGGACTGATTGTGGGAGATATAACCAGAGCGGGCGGCACTGATGCCGTCGTGCTGGGTTGCGGTTTGGCCAAACCATGCGGCATCGCCAAAAGTGCGCAGAGGCAACGGCATGGCGGCGGCGGCCTCTTCCAGACTGACTATGGGCGATGGGTTGAATGCCACCTGATCCAGGAAGCCGGCGTTGTAGGTGCCGGGAATGCTGTAGTCCACGTTGAAGGTCCATCGGATCACGTGTGGTCCCCAGGCCACGGCCGTTTTTTGTTCCGCCCAAGACCCTACCTGCTCGCCGCTGATCCGGGCTTGTTCCACGCCGTCCATTTGGCAGACCAGCGGGTCATACCCGGCTTCCGAGGATACAGTCCAAAAATAGGAGAGTTCGCCAGGTCCATACACCGTCGTTTCCAGGTAAATGCTGCTGCTGAAGGGAATCGGCGAAGTGCGCAGGGCGTTGCCATCGCGGGTGATATCGGTTTGGGCTTGCCAGACCCCCGCTCCACCGGTCGTCCAGGCACCCTCGGGAAAGTTGGCAGCCACCCCGAGGTCGCCTGGCGTCAGCACCGTCAAGCGTGCGGGATTGCACGCGACCGTGCCAGCAGCGTTGGTGGCCTTCAGCCAGTACCAGCCGCTGTCGGCACTGGTCAGGGTGGCGATGTTCAGGTGATCCGTAGTCGCACCGGTGATGCGCCCGTCATTGGCCAGCGGGATGCCGTAGCGCACCCATTGGTAAGTGACGGGCCCGGTGCCGGAGGCCGCGGCAGAAAATCCCACCGCTGCCCCTGCGGCGATGGTTTGCGACAGTGGCGCGAGCGTGAACCCGGGCAGAGTCAGATTGATGGAGAGGGCCGCAGGGGCGCTGGGTGTGCTGCCTGCAGCATTGGAGACGACGACCGAGTAACTTCCGGCGTCACCCGGCAGCGCCGGGCTGATGGAGAGGACCGGACCGCTCACGCCGCTGATGCGGTCAGTGGCTGCCAGATCGGCATCGTCCTTGCGCCACCGGTAGGACAGCGCATCGGTGGCCGCGACTTTGAAGACTGCCACCTGGCCGCCGCTGAGGGAAAGCGGAAGAGGGGACTCGGTGATGGCAGGATTTTGCGCGCCGGCAGGTGCCAGAGACAGTGCCATGGCGAGCGCGGCAAGGAGGAGTATTGAGCATCGCATAAATGGGATGCTGAACATTCCTGCCGGAGCCAACCCGGAGGCTTCGCACAACGTGCTCGCTCCTCTGCCAGGAATTTGTTTTTTGCCTGGTGCACGCCCGCTGACGTTTCGATGCCGGAATTGGGTTTTCATAATTGTGTTTGGATCGTCTTTGCGACTCCCGAGCGTGGTCCCCGACGGGCGGGCAAACAACGAATCGATTTCTACTCAGGGTAGTCTTTTCCGGCAGGCCTGCCGCAGATGCGCCACTGAGGCGATGGGGTGAAACCCTTCCACTGGTCGCGCTCCAGGGAGGCGAGCGGTTCCGTTGCCAACCGAACGCCACTGCCGCCTGGTGGTAGTACTGATAACTAGGAATCGCTCCGGAAAAATCACCCCACTGCATGCAGGATGCCAGTCCCCCCGGTGATTGAAGCCAGTTGGCCCGGGCCGGGAAGTTCTGCTCAGGGTAGCGCCATCGCAGCCCCCCACCAAGTGGTCCGGCGGCACTGCAATACGCCTTGATGCAACACGTTCATCCTGCCAACTTGGTTCTTGCCTCCTGTTCGTCCAGAGTCCAGGATGCGGCATGAAGCGCAAAACTGGAGCCCCGTTGGCGGAGCAACAGCTCACGACGACACCTGAGAGCGGAGTGGCTGTTGGAAGGTTGATACCTTTCCCCGGTGCTTCGTGCCTGCATTGCACCCCACTCCGGGAGACCGGATGCAATGACTTGGTGGCGGCAATGGACTCCGCCCATCTTCGGGCGCCTTATGCGGGGTTCTCCCACCTGCCGGTGGCGCTGCACCGCTGGCGTGAGAGTCGCGGGCTGAAAATCAGCGCGGCTGCCTCCGGGCTGGGTGTGGCGGCTTCCACATGGGGGCACTGGGAGACGGGGTTCCGCTTTCCGACTGGGAGTGTCCTGGTGGACCTGGTGAAATACACCGGCCTGTCCCTGGTGGAACTTGTTTGCGAGCACGCGCAACAGTGCCCGCTGCACCAGCTGTCAAAGCGGGCTTTGGACAATTAGCCGGTTGAGGAACCTGCATTGCCGCAAGGCAGGGAAGCGGGCAGCAAGGTCTGCCGGGTTTCCTCCACCTGGTGAAGCACCGAGGGCAGGAGGTCCGGGTCGTGATCAAGGGCGTCGAACCAGGAGGGGAAGCGGGGGCTCCAGCCGTGGGCGAGGAGCCTGGAGCTGGTGACGCGCTTGTGGGACCAGCCGCGCTTGCGGTCGTGGGCTGGCGGGGCCTCGGGCGGGAGGGGGAGGGAGAAGCGGCGGGAGAGTTCGCTGTAGACCTGGCGCTGGGTGAGCGGGGTGGTGTCGGTGACGTTGTAGACCTCGCCAGGGGTGAAGGCGCGGAGCAGGTGGACGATGGCGCGGGCGGCATCGTCGCGGTGGATTTGATTGATCCAGCGGCCGTCGGGGGTGGGCGGGGGATCGGTGCGGATGTCGATGACGGACTGGCCGAGGAGGAACTGCCTCAGCAGGACGGAGCGCCCGGGGCCGTAGATGCCGGCGAGACGGCAGACGACGCCTCCGGCTTCGAGGACGGTCTGCTCGGCGGCGCGGAGGATGCGGCCATTTTCCCGCGGGGGCTCGGCGGGGCTGGCCTCGTCGATGATGGAGCCGTCGATCTGCGGGTAAACGCTGGAGCTGCTGGTGTAGAGGAAGGGGACGCCGGGAAAAAGGGAGGTGACGGCCTGGCAGGCGTCTAAATAGACGCGCCGGTAGGCGTCCGGTCCGCCGCCTTTTCCCGAGGCGGCGCAGTGGACGATGGCGGCAGGCCGGGGGAGGGCGGCGAGGGCCGCGCGGTCGGAAATGTCGAGCGCGCGGGCATCCATGCCGGCCTGCCGCAGGGCGGCGGCGGACTCGGGCGAGTGGGTGACGGCGAGCACGGGGGTGCCCTGCTCCAGGAGCAGCTCCGCGAGGCGCCGGCCGAGGTAGCCGCAGCCTAGGATGAGGGTGGGTGCCATGCCGTGACTATACGCCTGCGGAAAAAAGTGGGACGCGAAATCACCAGTTGGCATCCGGCGGGGCTCCGGTAACGTTTCCCCCATGATGACTGGCAAAGGAACCACACTGAAGATTTACGGGGTGATCATCACCCTGCTCGGACTCGCGCTCATTTTCTGGAATCCCGTGGACGGGAAGCTGGGGCTCTACATGACGGCGAAGACCGGGCTGATCGCCGCGCTGGTTTTCGCCCTGCCCAGTCTGCTGTTTGGTTTCCTGCTGCAGAAGGGGGTGAAGTGGGCGCTCTGGGCGGGCGTGGTCTGGGTGTTCCTGGCGCTGTCGGGTTTCTCCATGCAGAGCAAAAAGCTCTGGGGCAAGGTGGAGGCCGAACCTCACAAGTTCTACGGTGCCTTGGTGACGACACTCATGGCGGCGGTCTCGCTTCCGGCGCTGATTTCCCTGGTGCGCGGGCTGGCCTTTGCGCAGCCTGTGGTCAAGCCGAAGAAGTAGCCCGGCCGGTTTACCCGCCTACTGGCCCATGAGGCTGCGCCACCAGTCGTGGTAGGAGCGATCTTCGGCCTCGCGGCGCATGACGCGGCGTTTGTTGCGCTCTTCCTCTTTGATTTCGCGCTCGCGGATCTTGGTGGAAAGCTTGGCAGTTTTTTCCTGTTCGGTCAGGTGCTCGCAGCTGGTCTGGCTGACGAGGAAGAAAACGGGGAGGAGGAGGAGGAGGGCGGTTCTCATGCAGGAGCGGACAGTGGCGGAGGGCGGGGCGGGGCTCAAGCTGAAATCTCGGGTGGCGGCTCTGGTTCGTGATGCTGCGGCTGGGCCTCGGCGGCGAGGGGGCGGAGGCCGAGTTCGCGGGCGGTGCGGGTGACGAGGCGCAGGACCTGCGTGGCCAGGGTGCCGTGGTGAAACTCCAGGCCGAGCCAGTAGACAAACGAGAGCCCGAGCAGCCAGAGGGCGTATTTGCCGGCGAAGAAGCCGAGGGTGGCGAAACTGAAGAGAAAGGTGAGTGAGAGCAGGAGATTGAACCGGGTGGCGTGGCTGGTGAGGCGGAGGCGGGTGAGGCGCTGGTCTCCAGGGTGATACTCGGTGACGGTGGTGCCGCGGAGGATCCACCACGGGCTGCGCTGGATCTGGAAATCCCAGGTGTCCCACTGCTCCCCGGCGATGACGGGCCAGTGGTGCTGGCGGCATTCGTCGAGGACGGCGGAGAGGAGCTGGTCCCGGTCCCGGCTGTGGGCGCTCCAGAAGGCGAGTTCGCTGACGGCTTTTCCCGGACCGCGGCGCAGGCGCGGGAGGATGGGACCGGACAGCCAGGGCCCGGTGGGGTGGACGCCGTGGCGCAGGCAGCCGCGCAGGCGTGACCACCCGCGCAGGACGGGCTGGGCAAGCACGAGGAACCAGAGCAGGAGGTGGCCGGCGGGCGTCTCGTAGCGGGCCTCCAGCCGCGCCTCCAGCGCCTTGCGCGCGGCAGCCCAGCCGGTGAAGGCGAGCATGATGCCGCCCATCCACGCGAGGGGATGAGCCCACCACCCGGCCACGAGCAGCACAAGGGCCGCAGCCAGCCAGTGGAGGCTGGTGATGAGGTGGGGAAACTCCCCCTCTGCCAGGGCGTACATGGCCTGGAAGGGCGCGGTGCCGAACTGGCCGCCGTAGATGATGCCGTCCGCCCGCGTGAGGCTGCGGCGCGACGGCTCGTAGATGGACCCGCGCCAGCGCGCTCCGCCGAGCCGGCCGAAGCGGTGCCGGTGCCGCTCGATGAGGAGCGCCTCGGCCTTTCCGTAGCCCTTTTGCTGGTTGAGAAACGCCCTCACGGTGAAGCGCCGGTAGTGCCACACCATGGCGCCGGCGTGAAAGGCGATGCGGTAGCCGTGGTCCATGACGCGCCAGCAGAAGTCCACGTCATCCCCGGCGGCCCAGTACTCCTCGCGGAACCCGCCCACTTCTTTCCAGACGTCGCGGAGGACGGCCATGTTACACCCCGGGACGTGTTCCGCCTCGGTGTCGCTCACCAGCACATGGGCCGGCCCGCCCGGGGTGCGGGCGATGCAGGCCTGGGCGAGCGTGCGGGCGGGCGGCGGGATGTTTGGCCCGCCTGCCATGCCGGTGCGCTCGCGTTCAAAGGCGAGGGCGAGGTAGGTGAGCCAGTCCTCGTCCACCTGGCAGTCGTCGTCCGTGTAGGCGAGGATTTCCCCGCGCGCCTCCTCCGCCCCGCGGTTCCGGGCCGCACTGAGGCCGGCGTGGTCGATGCGGATGTACTTCACGTCGCGGAAATCCGCCGCGATCTCCGGCGTGCGGTCCGTCGAGCCGTCGTCGACGAGGATGACCTCGAAGTCCGGGTAAACCAGCAGCTCCAGCGAGGCGAGTGCGTCCTGGAGAGTGTGGGAGCCATTGTGCGTGCAGACGATGACCGAGATGGACGGCGTGCGTGCCAGCCGCACCCCCTGCCCAGGCCGGGTGAGGGAGGGCAGCCAGGAGGAGAGGGAAACGTAGGCCTGCTTTGGCCGGCGGGCGCGGGTGGTGAGGCCGAAGTCCCAGCCGCGCTGGTCCGCCCCGGCGGTGAACCACTCGTCTGTGAAGGCAAAGAAAACCTGTCCGGCCGCCCCGGCGCGCAGGCATGCCTCCCAGGCCCACGAGAGGGTCTCCGCCTGGCGCTCCTCGCCGTGCTTCAGGCTGTCCAAGCCAAACTCGGAGACGAGGAGCGGCTTGTTTCCGGCCAGATTTTGCAGCCGGGCGAGGTAGGCGGTGCAGGCATGCTCATCTTCCAGGTAGACGTTCCACGCGCAGAAATCGGCATTGTCCGGCACCAGCCACTCCGTGGTCGGGTAGGTGGCGTAGGAAAAAAGGGCGCCGGGGTCCTCCTCGCGCCCTGCGTTGATCAGCCGCTCCAGGAACCGCTGCACCTTGCGCGCACCCAGCCAGCGCACGAGCGTGGACTCGATCTCATTTCCCACCAGCCAGCCAAGCAGGGCGGGGTGCCCGGCTGTCGTGCGCACGGCCTGGCGGACGATGTCCTCGATTTCCCGCCGCTGTTTCCGGCTGCGAAGGAAGTCGACATGCTGCGTCCACGCCACACCGGCCAGTACACGCAGGCCGGCGGCCTGGCAGGCATCCAGAAACGCAGCGGGCGGGGCGGTGTAGAGGCGCAGAACGTTCACGCCGAGCAGGCGGACAAGCTCAAGATCGCGCGCCCAGCGGCCCGGTTCCGGCAGCCCGTCCGCTCCTGCGAAGGGGCCGTAGGTGACCCCCTTGAGCAAAAATTTCCCGCCGCCCAGCCGGAAGTATTTCCCGGCGGCGGTGACTCTGGGGCTGTCGGCAGTGGCGGTCACGAGGGAGCGCCTTTCATCATGCGGGGCGGAGAAAAGTGCAAACTGCAATTGGCAGCGCGGGACTGGCTCCGGGATTCCCCCGCCCCTCGTCTGCGGGGGGGAAAAAGCCGCCAGGAGTCGGGTTACACCCCATCGAGAAAGCCGCGCCTGACTGCGAGCATGGCACCATCAAACAAGCACCCTGCTGCAAGGCCGGGTCACCTGATTCCCAAACCAAGACTCCAATACCAACATGAACACAAGATCCATATTCCGCCTGTCCACCACCACCCTCACCCTCCTCGCCGCCGGCCTCCTCGCGCCGCACGCCATGGCGTCCGACAAGGACACCTTGAACGCCGCCGACGTGAAATTCGTCAAAACAGAAGCCGCCGCCGGCAAGGCCGAGGTGCGCATCGCCGATCTCGGCGTGAAAAAAGCGGGCCGCATCGACGTGAAGGCGTTCGCGAAAATGCTGGCCACCGACCACACCGGAGCCAACGAAGAAATGCTGAAGCTCGCCGCCAAAAAAGGCGTGGAAGTTTCCGAGGTCATCGATCCGGACAGCGCATCCACCTACCAGAAGCTGGAGAAAACCAGCGGGACGGAATTCGACAAGGAATTCCTCGCCGTGATCGTGAGCGACCACAAAAAATGCGTGAGCAATTTTGAAGAGGCCTCGAAGGGTGCCAAGGACGCGGACGTGAAGATCTACGCGGACAAAATGCTGCCCACCCTGAAGGCGCATCTGGAAAAGGCGAAGGAACTCAGCGCCAAGTAATCCCTTGGGGCGGGCGCAGTTCCCCCCGGACAGCCCTCCCCGATACTGGGTCGTGCCGAATGGCCGATCCGGCTGCGACCGTTGGGGCCCCCACCTCAGCTGTCGCAGCTTTTTTCTTTCCTACTCACGCCATGCGTGCTCTGCGACGGCGAATGAGCAAACCAGAGGCGAGCAGCAGGGCGGCGGTTCCGGGCTCGGGCACCGGGAGTGTGTAGGTCACGCTCAGGCTGGGACGTTGCGAGGCCGTCAGCCCCTCGGACGAGGCGAATACTTTCGCCGTGGAGCCGGTGGACTCGTCCCCCTTGATTTCCCAGCCGAAATTTTGCGCGGGATTGCTGACCCAGGACTGGACATCAGCGGCAAGCCCTGCAGAGGACCAGATGAAGGCCGTGTTGAGCGCGGTACCCACGGTCAGGCTGGCGCTAGCCGTGCTGGTGAAGTCTCCGCCGGCCGTGGTCCACAGTCCGGCCTGCCCAAAGAACGGCTTTGTCCAAGTGGCATCGCCCGCTAGGGCTGCAGTGCCGTCGCCCGCGCCTCTGGCGGAGTCATCTGAGGCTCCTTCACCCCAGAGAGTCAGCGAACGGTGCACTGTCACCGTCCGGTTTCCCGCAGCGCCAGAGGACTTAATGAGCGTCAGAGTCATGGAGGCCCCCGTCACCGTGGCTCCAGCGGGGAGGCTGGACACATCAAAGCGGATCAACCCGCGCCGGATGGAGCCCGACCCCTGACCCGTGCGGCCCGCGAGAAATTCCTGGCCCGAACCGTTGGCCAGGCTGCCCGCAGCGCTTTCGTAGAGTGTCGCGTCGATCTGGGCGTTAAAAGACGCCACCACTGCCTCTGCCGGAGTGGCAAAAGCGGCAAGTAGGAGAGCAAAAGAGAGGATGGGCAGAAGAGGGCGTTTCATGAAGGTTTTGCTATTTGGGCCGAGACTGCCAGAATCACTCCGTCTCGTCAATTCAATCAGTGGACTTTTCAGTGCAGAAAAGCGGGCAGTTCCTACGCAGCCACAAGCACGACGGAGCCGGTGAACAAAGCGATGAAAAACAACACCACCGCCCAGCGCAGCCAGCGGTATTTCCGCCGGATCACGAGTGCCGTGTAGTAGCTTTGCACACAGTATTGCTCGTCAAGCAGGCCGGCGTCCAGGACCCGGTTGAAATTCCGCACGTAGCCGGCCGCGTCGCCCTGCCGGGCGATGTCACCCCAGAACAGGATGCTGCTCCCGGCCCGCGGCAGCCGTGGAAAAATGACTCCCCCCGCCACAATGGTGGACAGGGCAAACATCGCAACCGACCCCATGCCAGCCCCGCGAACCCACCCGGAAGCGGCCAGCCCGTGCAGCAAAAAGCCCGCCGCCGCCACATTTCCCGCCAGGAAGGCCGACGCCTTTGTTCATGGAGAAAGAAATGCCACGCGCCAGGCGGGTTGTCCCTCGTTTTTTGAGATCAGAGGATCCCCTTCCTCCGCAGCGAATCCTCCATTGCCTGCTCGACCAGAAGGGCCGCCAGGTGCTCGGTGGCTTGGTCCAGGGCTCGATTCGCCTCCTTCAGCCGGTTCACCTCCTCCGCTGCCAGAGCCGCGCGAACCTCGTCAGCCAGGGTGCGGATTTTTCCCTGCTCCTCCGCCGGCAGCCAGGCGGCGGCCACCGCCAGCGCCTGATCCACGGCCGGCAGCAGCTCCTCCGCCTTGTGCTTCGCCTCGGTCCAGATGCGCTCGCGCATGTCGTCGAAGGCAAACTCGACCGACTCGGACACCATGCGGCCGACTTTTTCATCGTCCACGTCCACCGCCGCGCTGGAAATTTCGAGCACCTTGTCCGTGTTCGTTTTCGTGTCCCGGGCCAGCACGCGCAGGATGCCGTTTTCGTCGATCTCAAACTGCACGCCCACACGAGCGCTGCCCTTTGGCCCCGGCTCGAAATCAATCTGGAACCGGCCCAGCTCCCAGTTGTCCCGCGCCATTTCCCGCTCCCCCTGGAGCACCCGCAGGAGCATCGAGGGCTGGCCGGAGACGGCGTTCGTGAAAAGCTCCCCCGCCCGCGCCGGGATGGTCGTGTTGCGCGGCAGGATGACATTCATGAGCCCGCCAAATGTCTCAAGTCCAAGAGACAGTGGCGTCACATCCAGCAGCAGCATGCCGCCCAGCGTTCCCTCCAGCAGCCCCGCTTGGATGACGGCCCCCTGGGCCACCGCCTCGTCGGGGTGCTGCGTGAGGTTCGGCTCCCGCCCAAACACCTCCGCCACCAGCCTGCGCACCAGCGGCATGCGCGTGCTGCCACCCACGAGGATCACCTGGTCCAGCGCGGCAAAGTCCAGCTTCGCATCCGCCATCGCCCGCAGGCAGTGGGCCCGTGTGCGCTCGACCACCGGACGCGCCACTTCCTCCAGCTCAGCCCGCGTCAGCGTCAGCTCCGCACTTTTAGCCCCGTCCAGGAAGGGCAGGGAAATGACGTGGCTCTCCGCCTCGGACAGCGCGTGCTTGGCCGCGATGGTCGCCTCGAAAAGCCTCGCCCGCCCCTCCGGCCCCGGGTCAAACCCCAGCCGCCCCGCGAGATGGTCAAAGACCGCCCGGTCGATGTCATCCCCGCCCAGCCGGGTGTCCCCGGTGGTCGCAATCACCTGAAAAACACCCTCCCGCAGCTCAAGCACCGAGATGTCGAACGTTCCGCCCCCCAGGTCGTAGACGGCCACTTTTGAGTGCTCGTCCATCCGGTCCAGCCCGTAGGCGAGGGCCGCTGCGGTTGGTTCATTCAGGATGCGCTCCACCGTGAATCCCGCCAGCTCTCCGGCCCGCTTCGTCGCCGTGCGCTGGCCGTCATTGAAATAAGCCGGTACGGTGATCACCGCCCGGTCCACGGTTTTCCCCATCGCCCGCTCCGCCACCGCCCGCAGCCGGGAAAGGATGAGCGCGGAAATTTCCTCCGGCGTCCGCCCCTGCACCCGCACCTGGCGGCCCATCTGCCGCTTGATGCTCGTTACCGTCTGCTCCGGATGCAGCAGCCTCTGCCTCAGCGCTGCCGCCCCCACCACCGGCTCCCCGGCTGCGGGAAAAAAGACGGCGGAAGGCGTCATCCGCGACCCGTTTTCATCGGCCAGCAGGATGGGAAAACCGGCGTCAACAACGCCAATCAGTGAATTTGTAGTGCCAAGGTCGATGCCGCAGATCATGAGAAAACTGGGCAAATGAATCCATTATCTGCGCACCATCACATCATGTAAAATGATTTCCGGCATCTTCTCAACAGGCGCGGCCACTGTAAACTCCAGCACTCCATGACGTTGAGGTTCAATTTTAATCACATGGTCAGACCGCATCAGCCGCACATCCGTTGGCCAGCGGATTTCACACCGTCCCGCCAAGACTTGATCGTTCAAATTATTGATAACGAACACTCTGAGAGTTTGGCCGTTTTCAAAACTCCATTGGGTAGAAACGACCCGCACACCATGCATTTCCTCCGCTGTGCACTTCCGCCAATCCTCTGCAACTTCCACCGGCTGCGCTTGGCCAATCTGTGCGGAGCGCTCCGGCACGAGCTGGCGCTCCGTGCGACCGGTCCAGCGATCCATGCGCACCACGCCTGAAGACGATGTCGTAACCAACTGATATCGGTGCAGCCATGCTTCCAACAGCAGAATTGCAGCCAGAACACCAACACTCAACGGTATAACGCTTTGCGTTTTCATTTCCAAAAAGTACCCCCGACGGCAATCCCTCCCGAAACTGGCGGGGTGAAGGCCACTGCACGCTTCGGCGGTTTCCGGGGGCGGGCAACGGGAAATGTCAGAAGGTCAACACAGTCAATCCCGGCACTCTTTCAAATTCCTCGTTGTTGTTCGTCACCAGTCCCATCCCGTGGGTCAGCGCCGTCGCAGCGATCCACAGGTCGTTGGTTCCGATTAAAAGTCCTTTTTCGGCGAGATGACGGTAGAGTTCCCCGTATTGCCAGGAGATCTCCATTGTCCACGGCAGGACCGGATAAGGACGGCACAGGCGGGTCCACTCTCTGCGGGCAGCCGCCGACCTTCCGCAGGCCAGTTCCCCGGCGATGGTGAAAGTCAGGGAAAACGTCTCTTCCGGGAGACCCGCCAGAAAAGCTTCGGTTCGCTCCCTCACACCGCGCCGGGCTTCCCGTTCGGCGGCGATGACGAAATTGGTGTCCAGGATCAGGCCCATGGGTCCTCCGGGATCGGGTCGTGCCGGGTGGCGTCCTCAACTGCATCGAGGTACTTTTCGCTCACACCACTGCCGCCCTTGCGGTAATAGTCCCGCAGAGTCGCTCCGGTCGCAAGGGCTTCGCTGAAAACAGCCCGCCTTACCACTTCCGTGAAAGACTCTCCGCCTCGTTTGGCTTTGCGGAGCTTTTCGTAGGCATCCAGCTCCAAAGTGATTGTTCTCGTTGCCATGCACGAAAACTGCACGAAAACTGATTTTATGTCAACCTGCTTGGGAAACGGCTTCGGGCCTGTTTCCTGAATTCGCTTGGCTCCCGGGGATTGTTCGCGCGTAATTTTCCCCAGGCGGCCCTGCTTTACTCCACTCGTCTTCTGTGCCAGATTACCGCCCGGCGAGTGCGCCGGACACACCACCCATTTCCTGTTCATGTCCAAAAACCTCAGTTCACTCTCCTTCCGTCAGGGCGTCGAAAAGAACCTTTTCGAGCGCATGGTCGCCGCCGCAGATGCACGCGGCACTGCCGAGACACCGGAGGTGGTGCATGAAATGGGGAAGCAGTCGCTCTTTGGCGATGCCATCACGCTGGGCGCGGTCTCGTCGTATGATTTCCTGAAAGCGGAAAACGCGAACAAGAAAGTCTTCATCTGCAACGGATCGGCCTGCCTCTGCGCCGGCACCCAGGAAAAGCTGCACCACGCGCTGGGCGGGCATTTTCCTGAAGAGGAAATCGGGCACATTTGCTGCCTGGGCCGCTGCCATGAGGGCGGAGCGTTCCAATACAAGGACCGGAACTACTCCGGGCAGTCCCCGGAGGCGCTCGCCAAACTCGTGACCACGGGCGAGGGCGATGCGGAGGACCGCTACGCCGTCGTTTCCCACCTGCAGCCTCCGCAGCTCACCGCCCCCTTCCCTGGCATCGATGCCTACTACGCTCCTTTCCGTGAGCTGCTCACGAAGGACCGCGACTGGCTGGCCGGCGAACTCAAGGACTCCGGACTGCGCGGCCGCGGCGGGGCTGGCTTTCCCCTGCATTTCAAATGGTCCAGCTGCCGCACCGCCCCCGGTGCGGTGAAGTACATCGTCTGCAATGCGGACGAGGGAGATCCAGGCGCCTACATCGACAAATACCTCATGGAGCAGTGCCCGCACAGCGTGCTCCTCGGCATGATGGTCGCCGGGTGGTTCGCCGGGGCGGAAACCGGCGTCCTCTACATCCGCGCGGAGTATCCGGATTCGGTGCGCATCATCACCGACGCCATCGCCGACCTCCACGCCGCCGGGCTCCTGGGGAAAAACATCCTCGGCAGCGGGTTTAACTTTTCCCTCAAGTCGATCAAGGGTGCCGGGGCCTACATTTGCGGAGAGGAAACGGCACTGCTCTCGTCGCTTGAGGGTCAGCGCCCCGAGGTTCGCGTGCGCCCTCCCTTCCCGACCATTGAGGGCCTCTTCCGGAAGCCGACCATCGTCAATAACGTGGAGACTTTCTCCAACATCCACGCCATCCTCACCAACGGCGGCAAGGCCTACGCCACCGTCGGCACCCCGCAAAGCAGCGGCCCGAAGCTGCTCTCGCTCGACTCCCATTTCGCCAAACCCGGCATCTACGAGGTCGCCATGGGCACTCCGCTGCGCACCGTGGTGGAACTGGCCGGCGGCTTTAAAAACAAGGTGAAGGCCATTCAGGTCGGCGGTCCGCTCGGCGGCCTGCTGCCAGTGGACAAGATCGATTCCCTGACCGTGGATTTCGAATCCTTCAAGAACGCCGGCTTCCTCCTCGGCCACGCCGGTGTGGTCAGCATCCCGGACTCGATGCCGATGATCGAGTACATTCAGCACCTCTTCCAGTTCACCGCCGACGAAAGCTGCGGCAAGTGCTTCCCCTGCCGGCTGGGCTCCACCCGCGGGAAAGAGCTGATTGCCAAAGCCCGCAGCGACAGCAGCTACAAGATCGACCGCGAACTCGTGGACGACCTCCTCGACACCATGGAGCAAACCAGCCTCTGCGCCCTCGGCGGCGGCGTCCCGCTCCCCATCAAAAACGCGCTCCAGTATTTCAAAGAGGAGCTGCAGCCGTATTTTAAAGCTTAGGCCATGCCCGCCACCCTCACAGCCCCCGACAGCGAGGCCCTCAAGCGAGCGGCGCAGCCCGTCATTGCCGAGGCGGCACGCCGGCTCGTGGCGGAGTTCCAGCCGGAACAAGTGTGGCTCTTCGGCTCGTACGCCTGGGGCGAGCCGGACGCGGACAGCGATTTGGATTTCATGGTCGTGGTGGCGAGCCCCGGAGAAAAGAGCACCCTCGAAATGATGCAGGAGGCGCACTCGTGTCTGAACGGGCTTCGGATGGCGACGGACATCGTCGTGAAAACATCGGCGGAAGTGACACGGTTTAAAGACGTTCGTCCCACTTTGATTTATAAAATTGTGAGGGAGGGGAGACTGCTTCATGGATAGCGCGATCACCGAAACAGTATCCGCATGGCTGTCCAAAGCCGGCCATGATCTGTCCGCCGCCAGGTTGCTCGGAGACAATCAAGCCGGCCTGCTTGATGTCGCAGTTTACCATTGCCAGCAGGCCGCCGAAAAAGCTCTCAAAGCCTTTCTCGCGGCCAACAACCACCCAGTTGAACGCACCCATGATTTGAAACTGCTGGTTTCCCTCTGCTCTTCGTTCGATTCTTCCATGGCGCAATGGACCGCCGATGCCGCCTTCCTCGCTCCCATGGCCACCTCCTTCAGATACCCGGACGACTTGTCCGCCCTGGAGCCGACGCAGACTCAATTTGAAACCGCATTGGACTCGACTGAGCGCTTGTTTGCGTTCGTTCTTTCGCTGCTCCCTCCGGAGACCCACCCAATTTAATTTCCACCCCCACCCGCACCCATGAGCACCAATCCCAGCACCGACCTTGTCGCCTACATCGATGGAACTGCCCGCGGCTTTGAGCCGGGCGACACGATGCTCAAATTTATCGACCGCTACAACGGCCGCGGCCACGTGCCCACCCTCTGTGACGCCCCGCAGCTCGAGCCCTACGGCGCGTGCCGCGTGTGCTCGGTCGAGGTGGCCCTGTCCGCCGACGGACCGCGGCGCGTCGTGGCCTCCTGCCACACGCCCCTTAGCCCCGGGATGCACGTTTTCACCGAGTCGCCGAAGGTGCGCCGCCTCCGCCGGAACATCGTTGAGCTGGTCCTGACCGACCACCCGCTCGACTGCCTAACCTGTGAAGTGAATGGCAACTGCGAACTCCAGACCGTTGCCGCCAAAGTGGGGGTGCGCGGAGTGCGCTACCCCGCCGGAGCCAACCACCTGGACCGGAAAAAGGACCTCTCGCACCCCTACATGACGAGCGACCTGTCCAAGTGCATCAACTGCTCCCGCTGCGTGCGCGCGTGCGATGAAATCCAGGGCCAGCACGTCCTTTCCATGCACGGGCGGGGTTTCGCGGCGCGGATCATCAAGGGGCTGGACACCACCTTTGAAAACTCCCCCTGCGTCTCCTGCGGCGCCTGCTCCCAGGCCTGCCCCACCTCGGCCATCAGCGACGTCTTTGCGTCGAAGAGCATCGAGGCCACGAAGAAAACCCGCACCATCTGCACCTACTGCGGCGTGGGGTGCAATCTCAACGTGGCCACCAAGGGCAACGAGGTCCTCAGCATTCAGGCCCCGCTCGACAGCGATGTGAACCACGCCCACACCTGCCTGAAGGGCCGCTACGCCTTCAAATTCGTCAACCACAAGGAGCGCCTCCGCACCCCGCTCATCCGGCGCGAGGGGAAACTGGTCCCGGCCACCTGGAACGAAGCCTACGACCACATCGTGGCGAATCTCACCCGCATCAAAGAGGAGCATGGCGGCAATGCCGTGGGCGGCATTTCCTCCGCCCGCTGCACGAATGAGGAAAACTACCTCATGCAAAAATTCATTCGCACGGTGTTTGGCACAAACAACATCGACGCCTGCGCCCGAGTCTGCCACAGCCCGACCGCCTGGGGCATGCAGAAGGCCTTCGGCACCGGGGCGGCTACGAACAGCGTCATCGACCTCCAGTACACGAACTGCATCCTCGTCATCGGCGCAAATCCGACCGAGGGGCACCCCGTCACCGGGTCAAAAATCAAGCAGCGTGCCATGAAGGGCGTCCCGCTCATCATCGTGGACCCGCGCGAGATCGAACTCGTGCCCTACGCCACCCACCACCTCCAGCTCCGCCCTGGAACCAATGTGGCCCTGCTTAACATGTTTGCCTTCTATATTCTGGAGGCGGGCCTGGTAGACAAAAATTTCATCACCAAACGCTGCGAGAACTGGGACGAGTTCGAAGCCGGCCTGCGTTCGCTCGATCTCGACGAACTCGAAGGCATCCACGGCGTCCCCCGTGAGAAAGTGAAGGCCGCCGCTCTGGAGTACGCCAGCGCGGAGAACGCGATGGCCTTCCACGGCCTCGGCGTCACCGAGCACAGCCACGGATCAAAGACCGTCATGACCATCGCGGATCTCGCGATGATGACCGGCAATATCGGCCGGCCCGGCGTGGGGGTGAACCCGCTGCGCGGCCAGAACAACGTCCAGGGCGCCGCCGACATGGGCTGCCAGCCCCACCAGGGTGCCGGCTACCTCCAGGTCAATGACCCCGGTTACCACAAGCTCTACGAGGAATTCTACGGCGTGCATCTCTCCGACCAGATCGGCTGGAAAATCCCGCAGATGTACGACGCCGCCCTGGCTGGCAAGTTCAAGGCCCTGTGGATCATGGGTGAGGACGTCGTCCAGACCGACCCGAACACCAACCACGTGAAGGCCGCCCTCAGCGCGCTCGATTTCCTCGTCGTGCAGGAGCTTTTCATGACGCCCACCGCCGAGATGGCGCACGTCGTCCTGCCCGCTTCCAGTTTCCTGGAAAAGAGCGGCACCTTCACCAATGGCGAGCGCCGCGTCCAGCGCGTGAACGCCGTCATCGCCCCGATTCAGGGCACCAAGCCCGACGGCGTCATCATGACCGACATCATGCAGCGCATGGGCTGCAAGCAGGAAGACTACTCCCCTGAAGGCGTCCTCGCCGAGATTGCGCAGATCGTTCCCTTCTTCAAAGGGGCCACCTGGGAGGGGCTCACCGACCAGGGCAGGCAGTGGCCCATCGCCGAGGGCAACATCGGCACCGAGCGCCTCCACCTCGACACCTTCAAGCGTGGTCTGGGGAAATTCCACTTCTTCAATTTCAAAGAGTCCAAGGAGCTGGAAAAACACGCCGCCGAATTCCCCTTCATCCTCACCACCGGCCGTCTCCTGGAGCATTACAACTGCGGCACCATGACCCGCCGCACTGGCAATGTGGACATCGTCACTGAGGACACCCTCGCCATCCACCCCGACGACGCCGCGAAAAAAGGCATCGCCGAGGGAGACAGCGTCCGCGTCTTCTCCGCCCGCGGCGGGGTCCCCATGAAAGCCCGCGTTTCCACCGAGGTGAAACCCGGCATCCTCTACTGCACCTTCCACTTCCCCGAAGTCCTCGTGAACATCGTCACCAGCAGCGAGTGCGACGAAGACACCATGTGCCCCGAGTACAAGGTCGTCGCCGTGGACGTCGAGAAAATCTCCAGCCCCGAGCCCGCAGTCGCCGAGCTGGTGGCGGCGGGGTAAAGTCATTCAACCTCACGGTTCCACCGTCACCACCGCCACGGCTGGCGGTGCGAGCCTGAGGGTGAATTCCGCGTCCTGGAAAACCGGAGCCGGGACCGGCTCAAGAGCGCGGGTGGCATCGACGATTCGGACTTCCACGTTGCGGCGGGCGAAGGGCAGGTTGTCCAGCTTCACGCGCAGCTCCTCAGGACCTGTAAGGTTCGCGATGAGCACGCGGGCTCTGGTTTTTCCCGCGTCGGTCCCGGCGAGGACGGCGAGCTTGCCGGGCAGGCCGCCGGTTGCCTTGACGCGCTTCGGGGTTTCCAGGAGGCGGGAGAAGGCGAGCATGGCGTGGTAGTTGCGGGTCGGTGCACCGACTTCTGTGAGGAGGCCGAAGATGCCGGTTTCGGCGTGGTAAAAATTCGCCATGTCGAGTGGGGCGTCCTGCAGTTCGACGAGGGCGGCGGTGAGAAAAGTGCCGCCGGGCGGGCCGGCCATTTGTTCGACAGCACGCTGCCGGGTTTCGGCGGTGGCGGTTTTCGACAGCACGTCCCAGGAATTGCCGGGCAGGTAGTTCCACTCGTTGAGGTGGCTCTCCGTTTTCGTGAAGCCGCGGGCGTCGAGCAGGGTGCGCACGGCTTTGGCCCGTGCGGCCAGCTCGGCGGGATTGTCCGTGTAGCAGTGCCAGGAGAGAAAATCGAGCGGCAGGCTGTCGCGCCGGCAGAGGTCGAGCAGGGCGGTGAATAGCTCCGAGGGAACGAGCGTGGTGCCGTCGAACTTGCCGTAGTAGCCAAAGCCGGGACCTCCGATTTTCAGGTCGGGAAACTCCGCGCGGAGGCGGCGGGAGGTGGACTTGTAAAGCTCCAGGAACTGGGCGTCATCACCGGTCCACATGACGGGACGGTTTTCTGGCTCGTTCCAGATTTCCCAGTACTGGATGCCGTGGTGGTGGCCTGCAGCCCAGCCGGCATTGTAGTGGCGCACGATGCCGGCGCAGACTTCTGCCCACTTCGCCGGATCGCGGGGCGGGTGGACGTGTCGCTTCACGGTCTGGTGCTCGATGCTTTCCCCGAGGCGGTAGATGATGGCGGCACCGGTGGCCCGCACGCCGGCAAGGTACTCGTCCGTGGCGCGAAAATCGTAGCTCTCAGGTTTGGCCGGATCGGCCTCCGGGTTGGGAAAGATGGCGTGGACGTCCACCACGTCGGGGTTCGGATGGTGGCAGTCATGCAGGCGGTTGGTGGGAATGCGGAGCGCCTTCTGGGCTTCGGTCACGTCGATGAGGCCGTTCGCGCTAAGCGGCCCTTTGTTGACTCCATTCAGCGCCCGGATTTCCCCGGCAGGTGTGGAGAAATCAACCGAAAGAATTTGGGGCTCGCCAAAGGCGGCGAGCGGGACGGAGAAGAGGAGGGGCCAGAGGATGCGGCGGAAGATCGACATGACACCAATCATGCCGACAAATGGGCCGGAGTCAGCCAACTTTGGCCGGGTGAAAACCCGCGGCTCCGAGCCGGGCGAGGGCGTCCGGGCCGATGGGTTCCTCCGCCTGCCACGGCAGCCAGGCAGTGCGGCGGGCGTGTTTTTCCACGACCTCGGTCAGGTAGCGGTGCTCCGCCGCCTCCCGGCGCTGGAGCAGGGGATCGCAGGAACCGCTTTGCAGCAGGCTTTGATTGATGACCCACGCGAAGGGCTCGATGCGGGCGCGGCGCAGATCCTCCTGCAGGGCGGCGGCCTCGTGGACGGGTGTGGCCTCCGGCAGGGTGACGAGCAGGATGTGCGTGAAGCCGGGATCGCGCAGGCGCGCGAGAAGCTTCAGTACTTCCTCCGGTTGCGTGCTGCGCGCCTGGCGTTCGAGTTCGCGCTGGTAGGCCTCGCTCGCATCGAGCAGGAGCAGGGTGTGGCCGGTGGGCGCGGTGTCGAGCACAACAAAGCGGTTAGTGCCCCGCCCCACCTCGCGGGCAAAGGCGCGAAAGACGGCGATCTCCTCCGTGCAGGGCGAGCGAAGATCTTCTTCGAGCAGGGCGCGGGCGGATTCGTCCATCGCGGCTCCCTGGGCCAGCATGACCTCGCCCTGGTAGGCGGCGGTCTCGGCGGCGGGATCGATCCGGCTCAGCGTGAGCCCCTCCACCTTTCCGTGCAATGTTTGCGCCACATGCGCGGCGGGGTCTGTGGTGCTGAGATGGACGGCATGCCCCCGGCGTGCCAGCATGACGGCGATGGCCGCCGCGACGGTCGTTTTGCCCACGCCTCCCTTGCCCATGGTCATGATCACGCCGTGGCCCTGCTGCTCGATGCCGGCCACGAGATCCTCCAGGCTTTCCATTTCCGGCGGTGACCACGCCGCGATCTCCGGCCCGGCGGTGGCCGGCCTGGCTTCTCCGCCCAGCAGCACACGGAGCCCGCCGATGCCGAGGATGTTGATGGGCCGCAGCGGCACGATGAAGCTGGGCATGCTGCGGATGAAATCACCCGCCGCCTCCAGGGCGGATGAGCCCCGCTGCTGCATGGCCTGGGCCGTCACGTCCTCCGGGCAGGCGGTTTCGAAGGTGCCGTTGATGACCAGACACTGGTTTCCGACACCGATGGCGCGCAGTTCTTTGGAGGTACGTTCCGCTTCGCGCAGGGCGGCACCCTGCGGACGGCTCACCAGGACGAGCGTGGTCGCCGCAGCATCCGCCAGCGTGTTGACGGTGGCCTCGTAGATGACGCGCTGCTTTTCCAGCCCGGCCAGCGGCCCGAGGCAGGACGTCCCGCTGGTGCTGCTGTCCAGAAACTGGTCCCACGCCTTGGCCAGACTCATCAGCCGCAGTGTGTGGCCGGTCGGAGCCGTGTCGAAAATCACGTGATCGTAGTCCTTCGCAGCTTCAGGATTTCCGATCAAGCCGGAGAACTCGTCGAAGGCCGCGATCTCCACCGTGCAGGAGCCGGAAAGCTGCTCCTCCATGCTGCGGAGCGCCGCCTCGGGCAGGAGGCCGCGCATGGGGCCGATCAACCGTTCCCGGTACGCCACAGCCGCCTCGACAGGATTGATATTGAGAGCATCCAGCCCGGGCGCTCCGGCGACGGGCGCGGGCTTGTTGGTGAGCCTCGTTTCCAGCACTTCATCCAGGTTTGACGCCGGGTCCGTGCTGACGAGCAGCACGCGCTTTCCAGCCTCGACGAGCTTGAGCGCGCACGCACACGAGAGCGAGGTCTTGCCCACGCCTCCCTTGCCGGTGAAGAAAAGAAAGCGCGTCGCTGTGGCCGCGTCCGGCTGGTACAGGGGGAGCTTCATGATGCTGCCCCCGTGCCCTGGTGAGCGGCGAGAAACCACGAGGGACGCTCGTCCTTGTTCGGGTAGCGGCCCTTCAGGCGCACCTCTCCGTCCCAGAAAATGAGCGGCAGCACTTTTGTTCCCTCCTTCTCCAGCAGGGTTTTGACTGCGTGATTTTCAACGAAGGCCATCGGTTGCTGGCCGAGGTTGTAGCGTTCAACGGCAATGCCACGACTGGCCAGCTGGGAAAGCATGGCGGCAAAATTGACCAGGTCAGGGTCAACAGTCGTTCCGCAAATGCCGGTGGAGCAGCACATGGCTGGGTCGTAAACTTGGATGGTTTTCATGAGTGGTTGAATGGAAAATGGGAGGTGTCAGGCCGCGCGGGTTCACCGAAATCTCAGCCGTCTCTCCTCCTTCAGCGCCTCGATCTCGTCGAGCAGCGGAAGGATGATCCCGATCCCGGCGTCATTGACTCCGCAGGCCTCCCGCAGGTGCACGATGCGGCGGAGTCTGCGCAGCGCCTCGTCGTCATAGCGCGGTTCCGGCTCACTGGCGGCCGGGGTGATGATCCCCATTTCCTGAAAGTGCAGCACGGTCACTGAGTCCAGCCCGGCGAGGCTGGCGACGACATCGATGGAATAGACCACCTGCATTTCCGGATCGAAGACGGACGGATCGGCGGCGGAGTCGTGATGCACTGGTTCAGTGTTCATGGCAGGGCAGGAAAATTATTTGGCAGCACGGGGATTGAAAGTGGAGCCGTCCCTGAGCTGTTCCCAGAGCACTCGCTCCTCGGCGGTGACGGTTTCGGGCAGGCGCACTTGGAGTGTGACCAGGAAGTCGCCGCGCTCGCCGGATTTGCCTTTCGGCAGGCCGCGGCCCCGGACACGCATGACGAGCCCGTTTTCCGCCAGCGGCGGGATGCGCAGCTTGACCGTGCCGTCCAGGGTGGGGACCACGACGTCCGCCCCCAGAACGGCCTCCCATGGGGCGATGTCCAGGTCGTGGAGCAGGTCCGGTCCGCGGGTGGCAAAGTCGGGGTGCGCGGCATGGCGGACCCGCAGGTACAAATCGCCCGCCTCAGCCCCGCCGTGGCCTGCCTCTCCCTGCCCAGGCACGCGGATTCGCCGTCCATCCGCCGCCCCTGGCGGGATCCTGACCTGAAAGGAATTCGTCTGCGTCTGCCCGGTCATCCGGTTGACTGTCTGCATGGTGATTGACCGCACCGTTCCCTGCATTGCCTCCTCCAGGCTCACCAGCAGGTCGCCCTCGACGTCACCGCCCCGTCGCTTCTGCGGGCCGCCTCCGCCGGCGCTCCCAGCCGCTGCGCCGGGAAATCCATACCGGCTTCCTCCGCTGAAGTACTGCTCGAAAAAGTCGCTGAACCCCGTGCCGCCGAAATGGACGTCCTCCTCCATTCCAGGCTGCGCCTCGGTCCGCTGGCTGCCGTGTTCCCAGTCCGCGCCCAGCAGGTCGTACTTTTTTCGCTTTTCCGGATCGCCCAGCACTTCCTGGGCTTCGTTGATCTCCTTGAATTTGTCTTCCGCCCCGGGCTCGTCCTTCGCCACGTCGGGATGGTACTTCCTCGCCAGGTTGCGAAATGCCTTCTTGATGTCGGCTTCGCTGGCGTCGCGCGGCACACCGAGCACGGCGTAGTAGTCTTTGAAGGTGGCTGGCATGTATTCAGTAGAGCAGGTTGAAGGATGAAGTGCAAGCAGCACGGGGGACATGGGGTCTTTCCCACCCGGTCCTGCGGAGCCGGACTATGCGCCGTCCCGGGTGGTCACGGGCAGGCCTGCGAGCTTCCAGGAATGGAAGCCGCGGTGAAGGTGCTGGATGTTGGTGAAACCACGCGCCATCAAAATTGGCACCGCCTTCCGGCTGCGGAATCCGCCCGCGCAGTAGACCAGGACCGGCAGTTTTGGATCCAGACCATCCAGCGTGTGGTCGAATGCCATGTCGCCCAGTGGTACGTTGACCGCGCCAGGCAGCGCTCCGCCAGCGAACTCGGATCTGGAGCGCACGTCGATGACTTGCGTTCCTGGATGTGAGTCCAGAAAGGCCCGGGCCTTGGCGGGATGGATATTCGCGCAGATCCTGTCCTGCCCGGAGCGGAAAAGCCGCCGGTCCCACCAGCCCTCGAAGGTGTACCATCCGATGACGATGAGAACGACAATGCCAAGTGCCCAGATCATGATGGTGCCGGTTATTTCGCAGCCTCGATGATGGCGATGGTGTCGTGCTCCACCTGCGCGGCGATGGACTTCAACTCTGGCGAATCCGACAAGGCGGCGAGCATCATGCCCGGCCGGACCATCCCGATCCACGTTTTGCCCGCGTCCTCGTAGACGGAAATGCGGCACGGAAGGGCAACGTTCATGCCCATGTCGGCGGTGAGCACTGCTGCGGCCTGTTTTGGATTGCACACTTCGAGAATGTGACAGGCATTCGGCAGGGGAAAGCCCTTGCTGGCGAGGGTGGCTCCGAGGTCGTAAGTGTGCAGCACGCCGTAGCCATGCTGCTTCACGGAGGTTTCGAGATCTGCCACGGCCTGCGCGGGAGACTTGCCGGTTTCGACGATGTAGCGGGAATTCATGATTCAGGTGTGGTTTGTGGTTTCTCTGACGTGCGCCTGGCGGCCATGAAGTAAAGCACCGGCACGGCCATGCGCGAAATGAGCAGGGAGGCGACTTCGCCGGCCATGAGGGCGATGGCGAGACCCTGGAAAATGGGATCGGCCAGGATGACGGCTGCGCCAACGATGACGGCCAGGGCCGTGAGCAGCATGGGGCGGAAACGGACGGCGCCGGCGTCGATGACGGCTTCATCCAGGGGCATCCCTTCCCGCAGGCGGAGTTCGATGAAGTCGACCAGGATGATGCTGTTCCGCACGACGATGCCTCCGCCAGCCATGAAGCCGATCATGCTGGTGGCGGTGAAGAAGGCGCCCATGAGCCCGTGCGCGGGCAGGATGCCCACGAGGGAAAATGGAATGGCCAGCATGACGATGAGCGGGGTGAGGAAGCTGCGGAACCACCCGACCATGAGCACGTAGATCAGCACCAGACAGGCCGCGAAGGCTGCGCCGAGATCGCGAAACACCTCGATGGTGATGTGCCACTCGCCATCCCATTTCATGGAGGGCTCCGTGTCGGAGAAGGGCATGTCCGCATTGTGGATTTTCAGCTTCGCCGTGCTGCCGCCGAACTCGCGCGCATCCAGCGCGGCCAGCGCTTTGTTCATCTGGAAAATGGCGTAGACCGGGCTCTCCACGACTCCGGCCACATCGCCGATGACGTAGGTGACCGGCATGAGGTTTTTGTGGTAGAGGCTCTTCTCGACCGTGGTCGTCTCCAGCTTCACCAGCTCGCGCAGGGGGATGAGCGGCGGCAGGCCGTTCGCACCGGGCTCGGGCAGGGCATTGCCGTCGCCTGAGCGCACGCGCAGGGCGAGCAGCTCCTCGGGTGACGCTTTCGCCGAACGCGGCAGTTCCAACCGGATGCCGACGTCCTCCTTTTCGGCCGGCTGGTGCAGCAGGTCCACCGTCTGGCCGTCCACGGCGATGCGCAGCGTCTGGGAAATGCTGGCCGCGCTCACGCCATGGAGGGCGGCCTTTTCCTTGTCGATGACGAAGCGTGCCTTTTGCTGGTCCGCCTCGACGTACCAGTCCACATCCACCACGCCGGGGGTGGACTGGAAAATGGCACGAACCTTGTCCGCCAGCCTGAGCCGCGCGGGTTCGTCCGGTCCGTAGATCTCGGCCACCAGCGTCTGGAGCACGGGTGGCCCTGGCGGCACCTCGGCCACGGCCACCCGGGCTCCGTAGCGCCTAGCGATCTCTGCCAGCCGCGGACGCACGCGTTTTGCGATGTCGTGGCTCTGCGCCTTGCGCTCGTGCTTGGGGACCAGGTTCACCTGGATGTCGGCCACATTCGCACCGCGGCGCAGGAAATAGTGGCGGACGAGTCCGTTGAAATTATGCGGCGATGAGGCCCCGGCGTAGACCTGGTAGTTCACCACCTCCGGCTCGGTGCGGATCGCTGCCGCCATCTCCCGGGCTGCGGCGGTTGTCTGCTCCAGGGAGCTGCCCTCGGGCATATTCAGGATGATCTGAAACTCGCTCTTGTTGTCGAAGGGCAGCATCTTCACCTTCACCCAGCCCAGCCCCACCAGTCCCATGGCCGCGAGGAGCAGCGCGGTGATGCCGCCGAGAAAGATCCAGCGCCACTTGGTGGAATGAAGCAGCGGCCCCATCATTTTCCGGTAGAGCCTGGTGAACCAGTCCTCCGGGTGGTCGTGGGCGGAGTGGGGGCCGGCTTCCACCGGAGTGGTGCCCTCGGTGAGTGAGCGGTAGCGTTTTCCCCAGCGCAGCATGCGCACGGAGGCCCACGGGGTGACGATAAAAGCGATGAGCAGAGACCAGAACATGGCCGCGCTGGCCCCGACGGGAATCGGCCGCATGTAGGGCCCCATGAGTCCGCCGACAAAAGCCATCGGCAGCACGGCGGCGATGACGGCAAAGGTGGCCAGGATGGTCGGATTCCCCACCTCGCCCACTGCCTCCACCGCGATGGCAGACCAGCTGCGGCCCCTGTTTGCCGGCAGGTGGAAATGCCGGACGATGTTTTCCACTACGACGATGGCATCGTCTACGAGGATGCCAATGCTGAAAATGAGGGCAAAAAGGGTGATCCGGTTCAGGGTGAAACCATTCAGGTAAAAGACGAGCAGCGTGAGGGCCAGCGTGGCGGGGATGGCGACGCCCACGATGCCGGCCTCCCGCCAGCCCAGCGTGAGCCAGATGAGCAGGGCCACACTCGCGATGGCGATGCCCATGTGCAGAAGCAGCTCGTCGGATTTCTCCGCAGCCGTCTCGCCATAGTGCCGGGTGGTGGTGATGGTCACGTCCGCCGGGATGACGGTGCCCTTCATCAGCTCCACCTTGCGCAGCACCTCTGAGGCCACGCTGATGGCGTTCGCACCTGGCCGCTTGGCGATGCTGAGCGTGACTGCAGGCTCCTCGGGCCCGCCTCCGCCGCCCGCAGCGCCCCCGCCGTAGAGCACGTAGTTTGTCGATTCTTCGGCCCCGTCCACGATCTCTGCGACCTCCCGCAGGTACACGGGGCGGCCGCTGAAAACTCCGACGACCACATTCCCTGCCTCCTGGGCTGTGCGGAGAAAGCCGCCCGTCTCCACCAGCACTTCAGCGTTCCCCGTGGTCAGGCCGCCAGCGCGGAACTGCCGGTTGGCCTGCTGAAGCATGGGGATGAGGCCCACGGCGCTCAGGTTTCGCGAAGCCAGCTTCACCGGGTCCAGCAGCACGCGCACCGCACGCCGGTTTCCCCCGATGAGCGTGGTCTCCGCCACCAGCGGCACCTGCTTCACAGACTCGTCCACCTGGGCGGCGAGCCGGCGCAGGGTGAGGTGATCATACCGGGTGCTGTGAAAGGTGAGCGCCAGGATGGGCACGTCGTCGATGGACTTCGGCTTGATCAGCGGAAATCCGACGCCCATCGGAATGCGGTCAAAATTCGAGCGCAGTTTTTCCGTCAGCTTCACCAGGCTGCGCTCGGGGTCCTCACCCACTTTGAACCTGACGATGACGAGGCTCTCGCTGTCGCGCGAGGTGCTGTAGATGTACTCCACGCCGGGCAGCTCCCAGAGCAGCTTCTCCATGGGCCGGGTGGCGCGCTCCTCCACCTCCTTGGCGGTGGAGCCGGGCATGGAGACCATGACGTCGATCATCGGTACCTTGATCTGCGGCTCCTCCTCCCGGGGCAGGAGGACAATGGCCGCAGCCCCCAGCAGCACCGCAGCGATGATGATGAGCGGGGTGAGCTTTGAATCGATAAACGCCGCCGCGATGCGACCTGCGATGCCGTGCGGCTGTGATGCTGGCTCCGGTGCGCTCATGGCTGGATGGTGACGGGCTGGCCGTCCGCAGGCTGGGCGGTGACGGGCAGGGCCACCTGCTCGCCCGGCTCCAGACCGGAGAGGATTTCCACGCCTGCGGCGGAGGTGCGGCCGGACTTCACCAGCCTCAG
>JANOAS010000010.1:0-2173 GCA_031411255.1 bacterium | reverse complement strand
GTTGTGCCCGCGCCGGAGCGTGACTCAAGCATGTTCAGACGCGATGCAGCGTTGCGGGAATGTGCTGCATCTAATAATTTGGCCGTCCGCGTCTTCCAAACAACCAACCATGAAACTCGCATCCCTCCTCACGCTCACCGCCACCATCACCCTCAGCGCATCGCTGCTCGCGGGGGAATCAACTCTCCAGGCGATTCCACTTAAGGACATCGACGGCAAGGACACTTCGCTCAAGGCGTTTGCCGGCAAAGTCGTGCTCGCAGTCAATGTCGCGAGCCGCTGCGGAAACACCAAGCAGTACACCGGCCTCCAGTCGCTCCAGGACAAGCTGAAGGACAAGGGCCTCGTCATCGTGGGCTTTCCTAGCAACGACTTCGGCTCGCAGGAGCCCGGCTCGAACGCGGAGATTAAGGAGTTCTGCTCGTCGAAGTATGCGGTGACTTTCCCGATGATGGACAAGCTCCACGTGAAGGGTCCCGAGCAGCATCCGCTCTACAAGGAACTCACCGGCCCCGGTGCGGCCTTCCCCGGCGATGTGAAGTGGAACTTCGGAAAATTCCTCATCGGCGCCGATGGCAACGTCATCGCCCGCTTCGAGCCGGGCGTGAAGCCCGAAGACCCGAAACTCGTGAAGGCGATCGAGGACGCGCTGGCGAAAAAATAGCCGCGCATGAGGCTGGCGTCCGGAACGCACGCTTTCTCTGGCAAAAAGAGCGGCATCGAAAGTTTGCCGTTCAGTCCGGCGCTGTTATGGTCAAACCATGAAACGCAATTTAGCTCTCACCCGTGTGGCTTCCTGCCTGGCAGCCGTGTCGCTCGCAAACCTCTCGTTTGCCCAACCGCCTCCAGGAGGCCCGGACGGCCCAGGAAACCCGGGGGAGCCACCGCGAGGCCGAGGTCAGGCGCCTGCGCAAGGAGGACAGGAGCCGACCGCACCGCGAGGCCGAGGCCAGGCGCCTGGCCAGGGAGGACAGCAGCCGACCGCACCGCAGGGACCTGGTGGATCGGGAAAACCGTCGGGGCCCGGTGGCTCGGGACAGCAGCAGGGAAGGCCGTCGGGACCGGGTGGGTCGGGCAAACCGTCAGGCCCCGGCGGACCGTCGACAATCATCCAGGGCCCCGGTGGGCTTGGAATCACCATTCGCCCCGGGCCCCAATTCGATCCCGGCCCGGGTCCTGAGCCGCGGCCGCCGATTTCCTCGCCGCGTCCCCGGCGTAACCCGCTGACGCTCATCGTGCCCCCGCATCCGCCGGAACCGCCTGCTCCGCGGGTCGTGTATTCGACGAGGGAAACGACTTCCGATTCGATCGTCGGCCTGGTGCAGCGCAAGCTGAAGAAGCTTGGATATTACACCAGCACGGTGGACGGCGAAATCGGACCGGGTACCCGGACTGCCATCCGCGCCTACCAGGAGGAGAACGGACTGGAGATCACCGGCAGGGTGGACAAAGACCTGCTCCGATCGCTCGAGCTGTAAGTCCGCAGCGCAAAAAAGGGAGCGTCACTTCTTCGCCGGAAGCGCGGCTTCGATGCTCGCAGCCACGTGCTTCGCGAGAAACGCGTAGCCCTCAGGCTTGTAGTGCACGTCCTTGGGGTTCTGGAGTTCCGCGATGCGGGGAGTGATGGCGGCGTTGAGGTCGTCGATGGCCACGGCATGTTCCGTCATCACCTTTTTCGCGATGGCGTTGTATTCCGGCACCTGGCCAAACTTCCGCGACGGCACGAGTTCGCCGTCGGGGATCGGCGTGGTGCTAGCCCAGATCAGCTTCGCGCCGGTGGCCTTCATCCTCGCCACGAGCGCTCGGAGGTTTTTCTCGTAGTCCTCCGGCTCCACCTGCCGCTTGCCGTCGGGCATGAATTTCAAATCGTGGATGCCCCAGTTGAAGTGGATCACATCCCATTTTCCGTCACCGAGCCACTTCTCGATGTTGGCCGTGCCATTCTTCGTCGGGCCGCCGTTCGTCGGGATGCGATGCACGCTGGCCTTGCCCTTGAGCAGTTCGCGCACGGGCAGCGTGTATCCGATCGAAATGGAGTCGCCGATGAGCAGCACGCGCGGCAAGTCGGGCTGGTCTTCGATGGGCGCGAGCGCGCCGGGCTTCTGCGCGAATGCGGCACTGACGAATGCACCGAGGGTGAGGAGCAGGGTGGGGAGTTTCATTGTGTGTGCGG
>JANOAS010000009.1:0-4285 GCA_031411255.1 bacterium | reverse complement strand
GGCCCGCCGGACCGCTGAGGGACCGGCTGCAGGCGGCGGGGCTGGCGGACTGGGTGACGCTGGCCGGGGACGGGGAACCTGACAAGGGTGAGTCCCGCGAAGTCTGGGAGGTGCTGCTGGACCAGTATGGGGCCCGGTGCCGGTGATTTGGAGTGCTGAGGACAACTCAGCGTTTCAGGTCCTCGTTGAACTCTGCGTTTTGCATGAGTTTGGTCCCTGCATCGCGGGCGGCCCGGGCGGTGGCGTTGATGTCCTCGAGCGCTTTGCGCACGGCGGATTCCTGTTTGACGGTCAGCCCGGAGAGGCGGTCTGCGGCCTCGCTCCAGGCGATCCAGGCGGAGGCCACGGGCACGGTGCGCGGGTCGAGCTTGTCCTTGATCTGGCGCAGGGCGACGCGGGCCTTGCTGATCGAGTTCTTGTCCAGGACGCTGGCCGTCGTGAGGTCGTGCATGGTGCTTTTGACGATGTCCTGCACGGCCACATCCACCGCGTTCAGGGATCCCGCCGGGCTGAGCCGCTGGGGCAGGCGGCCCTCGGCGATCATCAGCAGGATCGTGGCCGAGAGGTGGTTGGGCTGGCGCTTGACGATGTCCCGCAGGGCTGCCAGCACCGCCGGCTGGCGCAGGGAGGCTGGATTTTGTTTTAACGGGCCGGTGGCGGTGGTGAACTCCAAAAGCACCGGGCGTGCCGCGCCGTCCATGGCGCCGAGGGCGAGCGCGTCCTCGAAGGTTTCCATGGAAAATACCTGCATGGAAAGAAACGGAGCCGCGCCATCGATGATGGCGAGATCCAGGGCCCCGATGGCATTGCCCTGGGGAATACCGATGCAGGTGCAGCGGGCCTTCGTGGCTCCGCGCAGCTTGGCCGCCACCCCGCCGATGGGCTGGACGCTGCCGTCGGCATTCATGTCGCCCGTCACGGCAAAGGCGGGATCCAATTTTCGCCCGGCCAGCACCCCCTCCAGCACGAGGGCGCAGGCCACCGCAGCACTCGGGCCGTCCTTGCCGGAGAACTTGTCGGCAAAGGAAAGCTCCAGGTTCTGCCCGCGCGGCCAGCCTTTTTGCCGCACGGCCTGGAACCGCTGAACCTCGCGCAGGGCCTTCTGCATCTGGGGGCCGACCTCCTGGTTAAAACTCAAACTCGCCGGCTCGTCGTCCCCCTGCGGCAGGGCCGTGAGCGAAAGCCGCGACGCCTGACCGGCCATCTGCCCGCCTCCCAGCTCGGAAACCAGCAGGGCACTCACCGAGGCCTGGCTGGCTTTAAGAGGTACCGCGGGCGTGCCTGCGAGTTCCTTCAGCTTCGGCAGCGGCGTGGTGCTGCCCGCCATTCCTGCTGCCGCAGGGTCCCCCTTTTGGTATGAAACCAGGCTGATGCCCCAGCGCCAGTACATTTCCGCTTTTTCCGGAGTCCGGATGACGAAGACCATCGTGTCATTTCCAGACCAGGTGGCACCGATGATTCCCGGTCCGAGGACTTTGAGAGGGAATCGTTGGTCAGTTCCGCCGGGCTTGGTCCAGAGCAGCACCCCTGGCTCTGTGCAGATCGCATTTGTATCGCCGACAACGAAAGTAACTCCCTTCAGCCAGTCGAGCATGTCCGCAGCGGGAGGCACGCCCATGGACCAGGGCATGCGGCGGCCAATCAGGTTCATGTGGCCGCCGCCCTCCCTCCACTCGTGGCGGCCGGAGAGCAGGTTGGCGTCAATCGTCCCCTTGTTCTTGTTGTCGAGATTCCGCGTCGTGCCCCAGAGCAGCTGGCCGGAACCCTTGTGGTTGTAGCCAAAACCCCATGCGCCGGTTACGTTCTGAGTGGTCATGGTGTAGTCGGACTGAAACCAGTCCCAATACTTGAAATCATCGGCGGGACTGCCGTCCACGTCCGTCTCCCACTCGGTGCCGACCAGCCATCGTTCAAAATCGCCCAGCTGCATGGAAGGTAACGTTGTTGCCTTGGGGGCGGGCGCATTGAAGACCGGCTGCAGGGCCGGATCGAGATCTGCCATTCCTGAAATTCCGGGGCCCTTGATCCTCGCTGTACCCGTGCCCCAGTCGGTCCAGATGCGCGCCGACTGGAGGCTGGAGGAGACTTGCACGAGCAGGGCGGTTTGGAGGCTTCCCGATTCGAGAACGGTCTCGACCATGCCGTGGCCCGTTACGCGCCAGCGCCCTTGAGCCCCTTCGCATGAGGCAGTGCCGCCTCCTTCGAAATTGTAAGTTTTGTCACGCCAGAGCAGGGATTTTCCGGCAAGCCAGTTTTCCAGCCCCCGCATTCCTTTTTTAACTGCCTCGCTCGTGGTGTCCGGGAGCGGGCTGCGCGCCTTGGCGGTGAGTTTTCCCGAGCCCCCGATGGCCTGGTCCTTGAACGTCATTTCGTGCAGGGACTCCTCCAGCTGGAATGAGCCGGCGGAGGGCAGATCCCTGTTCCAGCGCCAGCCGGCCTCGCCCTTGCCCTGGCGGGTGAGGGCGGCGGCCCGGCAGTCCCAGATGCCGGGCATGACCTCGCCGCGCCAAACGAGGATGCCGGGGGAGGGGATCCAGATTTCCGTCGCCTGCCCTGCCACCGTGCCCTGCCACTCGCTCCCCACCAGCCATTCGGCGGCGGACTGCTCGGTCATCTGGGTGAGTGACTGCCCTTCGGCGGCCGGACTCACTGCGGGGGCGAGCAGGACGACGGCGCAGACGAGCTTGCGCAGGGTTTCGGAAAAGGATGGACGATTCACGCAGGCATGGTCCTCAATCCAGTGGCCTGCGGCAAGTATAAAATGCGACCTGTCAGGGCTGCGCCAGAGCCCGGATGGCGTCCGGCACACCGGCGACGGGGGAGGCGGTCTCTTCGCGGGTGGCGAGGACTTTGATTTTCACTTCGGGAAATTCAGAGCCGACGATGACGACGGCGCGGGCCTTGAGGGCCTCGGCGGACTGGAATTGCTTGCCGAGCTTGGCCGGAGTGAGGGCCGCATCCGTGCGCAGGCCGGAGTCGCGCAGGGCCTGGAGCAGGGCGAGGGCGTCCGGGCGGCGGGCTTCATCGGCCACGGCCACGTAGGCGTCCAGGGCGGCAGAGCGGGCGAGGGCGGCCTCCATTTTCGCCGCAGCGGCCGGGGTGGACTTGATGAGATCACCGATGACGACATCCCCCATGGCGAACCCGGCGGCGGGCAGGTCCGTTGAGCCGTCGCTGATGAGGGCGCAGAGCGAATCATACCGGCCTCCGCCAAAGACGGCACGCATGCCCTGCTGGAGGGCAAAGACTTCGAAAACGATGCCGGTGTAGTAGGCCAGGCCGCGGACGATGCCGGGATCGATCCGCACAAAGTCGCGAAGGCCGCGCGCCTCCAGGCTGGCGAGGAGGGGGGCAAAGGGGGCTGGATCGGCTTTCACCTGCTCGATGAAGGCGGCCACGGCAGCGCGGGAGGTGCCGAGGGCGGCGAGCTTGGTTTCGAGGACCTCGGGCTTGTCGCGCTCCCACTTGTCGATGACGGCCAGCACGGGCGTGAGCTGGTCGGCCGGCAGGCCCTGCTGCTGAAGGAAAAGGTTCCAAATGTTCCGGTCGCTCACGCGCACGGCCACATCGGCAGCGGTGAACCCGAAGGCGCGCAGGGAGTCGATGCCGAGGGCGATCAGCTCCGCATCCGCCTCGACTGAGGCTTCGCCAAAGACATCGCAGTTCCACTGGTAGAATTCACGCAAGCGCCCCTTTTGCGGCGCCTCGTAGCGGAAGCACGCGCCGATCTCGAACCACTTCATGGGCTTTTTGAAATCCCGCTGCCGGGCCGCTGCCATGCGGGCGGCGGACGGGGTCAGCTCCGGGCGCAGGGTCACTTCGCGGTCGCCCTTGTCGGTGAAACAGAAGAGCTGCTGGGTGATTTCCGCACCGCTTTTTTTCCGGTAAAGCTCGGTGGGCTCCAGCACCGGCCCTTCCCATTCATTAAAGCCATACCTCAGCGCGACCTGCCGCCAGGAGTCAAAGATGTAGTTCCGCACGGCGCAGTCCGCAGGAAAGAACTCCCGGAAACCGGGCAGGGATTGGATGGATTGGCTCATGGAGTGACAGATGGGGTGGCCCTCCGGTGCCTGGCACCGGGGGGCAGTCATCCTGCCAGTGAACGATCTTTTTTCAACCGTGAACCCGGCGCTCAGGAGAAAATGTCAGGGTTTCCGCAGATTCCCAGGCAGCCAGCTGAGGATGAGTGGTGCTGAGGAAAAAACTGGACAAAAGCCCTCCTCAACCCCATCGTAGGCTGCCATGATCCAGCCAGTCGTCTACGACCCCACCACTTGGGCAGGCT
>JANOAS010000008.1:0-5716 GCA_031411255.1 bacterium | reverse complement strand
GCGGAGCGAATCGGCTGGTAGGGAGACTCGGCAGGGGCTGGAGCGGAGCGATTCGGCTGCTGGGGAGACTCGGCAGGGGCTGGAGCGGAGCGATTCGGCTGCCAGGGAGACTCGGCAGGGCCTGGAGCGGAGCGATTCGGCTGCTTGGGAGTCTCGGTAGGGCCTGGAGCGGAGCGATTCGGCTGCTGGGGAGTCTCGGCAGGGCCTGGAGCGGAGCGATTCGGCGGCTTCGGAGTCTCGGCTCCCGCAGCGGGAATGTCCTCGGCGGCGGTGGCAAGGTGGGCTCGGGGTTGATTTTTCGGTTTGAAAGGTGAAGGTGTCTCCTGTCCCGGCACGCCGATCCTCACCGCCCGCCGCCCATGCCCCGCCGCAGCAAAGCCGCTCCCGCCCCCGCCCTCAGCCCCTCCGGCTGGAACCCGGACGTTGTCTTTGCCACCTTGGCCGACCCGGTGCGGCGCCGGATCCTTCTCGTGCTGGCGGACGGCATCGGGCGCACCTCCAGTCAGATCGCCCCGTCCTGCCACCGGAAAACGGACGCGGTGCTGAAACATCTCATCATCATGCGGCAGGCCGGCTGGGTCCAGATGCTGCCCGCCGTCCCCGGCCGGCGCGGGAATGTCTACGCCCTCTCCCCCGCCGTCCCCGTGGAGACCACCGAGACCGGCCTCCGGTTTAATTTCGGCTGCTGCACCGTGCCCGCCTGAACCCAGGGCGCCCGAACCGAGCCCGCCCGCCGCACGGTCGCCGCCCACCCGAACGCCCGCCAGGGCTCCTCCGGCAGCGCGGAGCGCCGTGGACTGCGGAAGCTCGCTGCCGCCGTCCGGCTCGCAGCTCGCTGCGGCCGCCGCGCCCCAAGCCGGGGGTGCACGCGGCTCGGGGCGATGCGGCTCGGCAGGAGCCTCGCCTCACCTCGCGTGACGAACGCGGCAGCGTCAGGGTGGGGCGAAGCTCCTGCTGAGCCGCGACGTGCTCCACCGCTCCCGAACGCCCCCACGCCAGCTCCGCGGAACAAAGCGCCCGGCCAGGAACGCCGCGCTCGGGGCATCAAGCCCGGAGCATGCAGCTCGGGGCGATGCGGCTCGGCGGGAGCCTCGCCCCACCTCGCGTCACGAACGCGGCAGGGTGTGGGTGGGGCGAAGCTCCTGCTGAGCCGCGACGTGGGACACGGCCCCCCGAACGCCCCCACCCCAGCTCTGCGGAACGAAGCGCCCGGCCAGAAACGCCGCGCTCGGGGCACCAAGCCCGGGGGAGCACACAGCTCGGAGCGATGCGGCGGCTGGAGGACCAGCCTGCCCTACCCGCCGCATGACGCCCGCGACAGAAACAAGGTAGGGCCGCTTGGTCCTCCAAGCGCCGCCACTCCCCCAGCCACGAGCCCCCAGCCCGGGTTCCCTCCAGGAGCCCCCTCCCGCACAGCCACCCCCAGCCATCCCGCCACCCCACCCCACGAGCGTTCCGGCAGGCCTCACACCCGCGCGTCGATGGGAGCCAGAAGCGCCTACTTGCCGGCCCGTTTCCGCCGGACCCAGCCGACAAAGGCCAGGACCGCCCACACTCCCGCCACCCACGCGGTCTCCCTCAGAAACCCCAGCCACCAACACAGCCCGCCCACGACCGCGAGCCCGACAGCGCATCCAGCCACCGGGAACTTGGCCTGCGGACTGGGAAGAGGAAACTTGTCCACCCCGCCCACCGGCGCCAGCACCGCGTCAAGCTTCTCCCGAACCACCGCCTCCCCGTCCCCCATCGCCTCCAGCAGGCGCCAGTAGTTTCCCACCGCCGTCTGGAGGTGCGGGTGCGGGTGCCCGGTGGCCCGGGTGAACTGGACGAAGATCCCGACCATTCGCCGCATCAGCGGTTCGGCCTCCGCCAGCCGGTTCGTGTTCTGCAACAACCGCGCGAGGTTGTTCAGGCGGATGGCCACCTCGGGATGGTCCGGGCCAAAGGAGGCCTCATCAATGCCGAGCGCCCGCCGCATCAGCGGCTCGGCCTCCGACTGCCGGTTCGTGTCCTGCAACAACGCAGCAAGGTTGTTCAAGCCGGCAGCCACCCGGGGATGGTCCGCGCCGAGGGAGGCTTCCCAGATGCCGAGGGCCCGCCGCATCAGCGGCTCGGCCTCCGGCAGCCGGTTCGTGGCCTTCAACACCTGCGCGAGGTTGTTCAAGTCGCGGGCCACCTCGGGATGGTCCGGGCCAAAGGCGGCCTCATCGATGCCGAGCGCCCGCCGCATCAGCGGCTCGGCCTCCGGCAGCCGGTTCGTGGCCTTCAACAAAAGCGCAAGGTTGTTCAGATCGCGGGCGACGTCGGGATGATCCGGGCCAAAGGCGGCCTCATCAATGCCGAGCGCCCGCCGCATCAGCGGCTCGGCATCTGCCAGCCGGTTCGTGGCCTTCAACAACTGCGCGAGGTTGTTTAGGCGGGTGGCGACCTTGGGATGATCCGGGCCAAAGGAGGCCTCATCGATGCCGAGAGCCCGCCGCATCAGCGGCTCGGACTCCGACTGCCGGTTCGTGGCCCGCAACAACTCAGCAAGGTTGTTCAGGCAGCTGGCGACGACCGGGTGCTCCGGCCCGTGGTGCTGCTCGGCGAGGGCGAGGGACTGGCGGTAGAGGGGCTCGGCGTGGTGGTGGTCGGCGCGGGTTTTGAGGAGGCCGGCGGCATCGTTGAGCAGGCGGGCGGCGGGCTCGGGGAGGTGGCGGGCGGCGCCGGCCTGGGCGGCGGCGATGGCGTGGGGGGTGAGGGGCAGGAGAACGGGCCAGGCGCGGACGTCGGCGGGGTCGCCGAGGTATTCGCCATCGACCCAGGCGAGGGCGGCGAGGAGGGCGGGGGGCGGGCTTTCTGTTTCCTGCTCGATCTGGGTGATCTGCTGGAGGAGGCGGTGGACGCGGACGGTGGTGCCATCGGCGGTGCGGGTGAGGATGTGGAGGTCGGCGAGGTCGGCCAGGAGGCCGGGGACGTCGGGCGGGTCGGTGAGGTGGGCGAGGGCTTCGGCGGGGATGGGATCTGGTGCGAGCCAGGAGAGGAGGCGGAAGAGCTGGTGGGCCTGCGGGGTGAGCTGGGCGTTGCTGGTCTGGTAGGTGACGAGGAGGGGGCGCGGGAGGTGGGGGTAGTCTTTGTGGTAGTCGCCAGCGCCTTTGTCCTGGTAGTTGGAGAGCAGGCGGGCGTTTTCTTTTTCCCAGGCGGCCAGGTAGTCGGCCAGGGTGCGGCTGCCGCGATGGCGGACCCAGGCGGCGGCTTGCTCAAGGGCGAGGGCGAGGCCGTCGAGGTGGGTGGCGATTTTTTCCGCAGTGGCGGTGTCGTCGGGCCGGGTGGTGCGGCGGCCATCCGTGTGGGTGAGGAGGAGGCGGACGCTGTCGGCAGGGGTGAGGACGTCGAGGTCGAGCGGGAGGAAGCCGGTGGGCCAGGCGGCGAGGCGGGTGGTGATGAGGATGTGCCCGGCGGGGATGAGGCGAGTGAGTTCGGCGACGGCTTTTTGGGCGGGCTCGGAGTCGACGTTGTCGACGAGGAGGAACCAGCCGGGGTGGCGCTGGAGCCAGCGGAGGGCGGCTTGGTATTGGACTTCGGTCTCCTGGGCATCCTGCTCGGGGAGGTTCAGGACAAGGGGACCGCAGAGGGCGGCGATGTCGCGGTGCAGGGTGTCCGCGCTGTCGGCAGTAATGAAGAGGAGGGCGGTGTAAGCGGAGCGGTGGGCCAGGGCGAACTCGACGGCGGTGCGCGTCTTCCCCACACCGCCCATGCCATGAATGGCGGCAGGCTGGGTGATGACGGTGGCGGTGCCGGGGACAAGCTGGGTGCGGATTTTTTCCAGGAACTCGTCCCGGCCGACAAAAAGGGAGCCGAGGGTGAGGAAGGGGAGGTTGTTGGGCGGAAGGGAGACGTGGGGAATCTTGAGGGCACGCAGGGCTGCCTCGAGTCCGGCCCAGGTGGTGTAGGACTGCCAGGTGGCGGTGTGGTCCTTGACGAAGGTGTCGATGAAGTGCTGCTGGCGCCGGGCGAGGTCGGGATCCTGGGTGAAGGGGGCAATGAGTTCCGGGCCTTCGCAGAGGAAGGGGAAGATGGGGCGCGGAAGATCCCGGGCGACGAGGTACTCCAGCTGGGCGTAGGACCAGGTGCCGCCGTGGGTGCGGGGATCCTTCAGGCCGAGACGCGGGTCTGCCGGCAGGGGCTCCTCCATGAGTGAGCCATGGGCGGGGCCAAGGAGGGCGATGACGGCATCGCAGTCGTGGAGCTTGTCCACGAGCATGTGTTTCACGCCAGCCCAGTGCGGGGTGAAGGTGGGCTGGGCATCGACCTTGCAGCCGAGGGACTCCAGGACGGCAGCGACTTTTTCCGCCGTACGCTGGAGTCCGGCGTCGCGCTCGGCCGCCGTGGCTGCGAAGCCGGCACTCGTGCGGGAAATGAAGACACGCACGGGGCGCGCAGGGGCCTGGGGGCTCATGTGGAGGAAGCAAGACGCAGCGAGAGGCGGGGGCAAGCGGGAAGTTGGAAGCAGGCGGTGGAGTGCGAGGTCTGGTCCGGCGTTGCGCGTTGGCCGGAATCAAAACCCCGGCTCAATCCCCTCGGCCTTGAGAGCCTGGCGCAGTTCCTTGAGGTCCCAGCGCCAGACGCTGTTGCTGCGGGTGCCGGCGTAGAGGCGGCCGGCGGCGCTGTCATAGCGGACGGAGGTGCAGGCGGCGGACTGCGGGAGGGTGAAGTTCGCCATCACGCGTGACGTCCCGGTTTCCAGCAGGGAGAGCCGCAGAGGGGCGGTGTCGAGGAGGACGGTGGCTCCGTCTGCGGCAAAGGCGGCGGTGCCCAGCTGCCGCTCGGAGCCGAGCCGGGGCAGCGTCCAGACCTCGCGCCAGGATTTTGCGTCGAACAGGCGCCAGCGGGTGTCACTGCCCAGGAGAAACCAGCGCCCGTCAGGGCTGAAGTGCACGACACCGGGCTCGGGCAGCTCCTTCACCACGGTGCCCTCCGTCGCGCTCCAGATCACGGCGGGGCCGGCATCGGGGAAGCCGCCGGAGACCCGCGCCCCGTCCGGGCTGACCGCCAGCATGCCACTGCCACCGGGACCGCCACCCGGCCCCGGCAGCGCGGAGGCGCGGCGGCCCTTGAATTCACGGACGTCACTCAGGAGCGGCCAGTGGGCGATGCCGTAGCGGTTGTCTGCGGACTCGACGGCGATGGTGCCGTCCGCGCCGAAACAAAAGCGGCGCGGCAGCCACGCGGGATCGCCCTCCACGACCAGGGCCTGGCTGAGCGCGGGGGCTGTGCCGAGGGCTGACGCATTCAGGGCCCACACCGCTGCATTGTCCACCGCCACCACCAGCCCAGCCCCGGGCATGAAGGCCGCGCCGCCCTTGAGCTGCGGCGCACGGTAGAGGCCCATGATCGTGTCCCGTCCGTCCTTCAGCAGCAGATTCTCCGCCGAGGCCATGAGCAGTGTGCCCGATTCCGGAGCAAAGTCGATGTCCCACGACTCAAACTTGGCGCCGACGATTCCCCCCATCGCCTCGACGCCGACCGCGTCCAGCTTGTCCCAGAGGAGCAGCCGCCCGGCTGCATCCACCGCCCCGAGCACCCGCCCATCCCGGCTGGACGCCTGCCCGGTGAGGCCTGCCATTTCCAGGAAAACCTCATCCCCGCTCCCGGCCTGGGAGACCCGCATGAAGCCGTCCTCACCCGCCGTGACGATGACCAGCCGGGGCCCGCAGAAGGACACGTGGCTGAGCGG
>JANOAS010000007.1:0-15079 GCA_031411255.1 bacterium | reverse complement strand
ACGAACATCGACGCCGCCTTCGTCTGCATGAACATTCCCTTCACCATGAGCATCGCGGATGCCGTCACCGCCGTGCGGGCCTTCAAGCCAAAGGTCGTCTATCCATATCATTTCAGAAACCAGGACAACTCTCTCGCCGATCTGGAAGCCTTCAAACAGCAGGTCGCGCCGGAGCCCGGGATCGAGGTGCGGAAGCGGACGTGGTATTGAGGCCAGGCGGGGAAATTCAAAAGCGGGTGAGGTTTGTCTTGCTGTGGGAGGCATCCCCAGGACAGGATGCACGCATGAAATCCGCTCTTCTGCTGCCGCTGCTGGGTGCCGCATTCCTTGTTTCCGCTGCGGCGGAGACGGTGAAGGATCGTGAGGGTGCCGTGCGCGGGGACAAGGCGAAGCTGGAGCACGACCAGCGCTGGAACTACAACGAAATCGAAACCGGTTTTGCCCTGGCCAAGTCCACCGGGAAGCCGCTGCTCGTCGTGCTGCGCTGCGTGCCCTGCCTGGCCTGCGCCGGCATCGACGCCGGGGTGCTGGAGGAAAAGGAACTCCAGCCGCTGCTGGACCAGTTCGTCTGCGTCCGCGTCATCAATGCCAATGCACTCGACCTGCAGCGCTTTCAGTTTGACTACGACTTGTCATTTTCCGCGCTCGTTTTTAACGGCGACGGCACCACCTACGGCCGCTACGGCTCCTGGGCGCACCAGCGCGACCCGCTGGACAAGACAACCGCCGGCTTCCGCAAAACGCTCGAGGCCGCGCTGGCGCTGCACAAGGGCTATCCGGCGAACAAAGCCAGCCTCGCGGGGAAGCAGGGCGGCCCTGCGCCGTTTCGCACGCCGGTACAGTTCCCCACGCTTTCGGGAAAATACCAGAGCCGGCTCGACTGGGACGGCAAGGTCGTGCAGAGCTGCGTCCACTGCCACATGATCGGCGACGCCTTCCGCGCCCACTTCCGGAGTCAAAAGCTCCCCGTGCCTGCGGAGTGGATCTACCCGCAGCCGTCCATCGAAACCCTGGGCGTGACGCTGGCAACGGACGATCCGCTGAAAATCGACTCGGTCACGCCCGGTTCGGCTGCGGCGAAGTCCGGCCTGAGCGCCGGTGGGCGGATCGCCTCCCTCAACGGCCAGCCTCTGATTTCCGCTGCCGACCTCAGCTGGGTGCTGCACCGCGCGCCGGAGCAGGGGGAGCTGCCTGCTGTTGTCCAGACCGGCGGTGCGGAGGCGCGCCTCACCATTGCCCTGCCGCCGGGCTGGCGGGCAGCCTCCGACATTTCCAAACGCGCCGGCACCTGGCCGATGCGGGCGATGGCCTTCGGCGGTATGAAAATGACCGACCTCGATGACGCCACACGCACCAGCCTCGGCCTGACGCTGGACCAGATGGCGCTGCGCATCGACCACGTGGGGCAGTACGGTGAGCACGCTGCGGCGAAGAAGGAGGGTTTTCTTAAAGACGACATCCTCCTGGAGGCCGGATGGATGAAGCAACGAATGTCCGAGAGCGCCCTCATCGGCCAGCTGCTGCTGAAGCACCTGCCCGGCGAGAAACTGCCCGCCATAGTGAAGCGCGGTGGCGAAAAAGTGAGCCTGGCGCTGCCGCAGCAGTAGGGCGGGGGAGTCCCTTAAGGTTTCTCGAACACCGATGCCAGCTGCCGCAGCAGCGCCTCCAGCTGGCGGTAGTATTCGTCCTCCTTCAGGGTGGCTTTGCGTTCGCGCAGAGCTGTGATGGCGGCTTCGATCTCGTCGCGCCTGGCGAGCTGCTCTGGAGACAGCTGTGCTGTGGCGGGGTCCGGAGTGAGGGTGTGCCGGTGCGCGCGGGCGCCGTCGAGCGGGGTGTTGTCCCTGGACTTCGTGGTGGCCCGCAGCCCGCGAAACCAGGAGGCGGGTGTGCCTTTGCCGTCGCCGTTGTCGTCGATGAGGGCGTGCTCCGTGACGAGGCGGCCGTCGGATTGATAGAACTCCGTCGTGCGGCTGGCGGCGCGGAGGAAGGTCTCCAGGAGGGACACCTGGCCGTCCTGGTCGTAGTCGGCGGCGGGATCGGCGAGGGCGGCGGCAAAGTTGTCGCCGAAGCGGGCGTAGTTCCGCTCGCTGCCGCTGCGGGTGGCGGTGATGATGACGCGGCCCGCGCCCGCCAGCGGAGCCATGAAGGGTGCACTGCTGGAGCTGGTGTCGATGACGACGAGGGGCCGTTTCACCGGCTTGAGCCAGGCGGCCAGATCTGCGGTGGAGAGGTCGGGGCCCTCCAGATTAAACCGCGCCTCTTTTCCATCCCAGGTGCCGTGGCCGATGAGCACGAGCCAGAGTTCCGCCGGGCCGTCTTTTTGTGTTTCTGTAATGGTTTTTTCCAGCTGCTCCCGCGTGGCGGGGAAAAGGATGTCCGCTCCGGCTGTGGTGGCGGCCTTTTTCCAGGCGTCGAGCTGGCCGTCGAACTTCGCGCCGTACTCGGGTTCCCCCGCCGCGCCCTTGACCAGGATGAGCGTGTTGCGCGCTGGTGGCGTGTCCGCCAGAGCGTGGACGGTGGTGGCGAGGAGGGAAATGAGGAGGAGCAGTTTTTTCATGGCAGTCCCTGGGTGCGGCGGAGTCCCCATTCGGCGATGAGGCAGCCGATGGCGGTGAGAAACAGCCACGGCGTGTGCCAGAGCGGCTGCTGGTGGGGCTCCATGACGGGGAGCTTGTCCTGGGGGAGGCGGGCGGCGAGGGCGTCCAGGTCAGCCGCCGGTGTGACGGCGCCGCCGGTCTTGCGCGCCAGCTCCTCCAGCAGGGCAGTGTCGGGGGCGAGCGAGCGGAGTTCCTGGGCGGCGAGGTCCGTGGCCCAGCCCGCGGTGGCGCGGCCCTCCTCGGCGCCGGCGGAGTTCACGGCGCGGGCGGTGGCCTTGCACCCGCCGGTTTCGCGGGGAATCCATGAGGCCAGGTAGAGGCCGGGCTCTGTGGGGGAGGGTTCGGCCTGGACGGTGAGGGGCGGGGCGGCGGCGGCTCCGAATTTCACCGGCTGGACCTCGATGGACACGGAGGCGTTTTCCACCGGGAGAAACTTGGCGTCGCGGACGCGCACCTGGAGTTCCACCGCGCCGCTGGCATCGGCGGCCCGGGGCTCGGCGGTCAGGGCGACGCGGCCCGGCACATCAGCCACCAGCCAGCGCACCAGCTGTCGCCAGGATTTCTCCAGATCAGTCCGCGCCTCCGGACTGGCCATGCCGGAGCGCCAGAAGTCGCCCGCCGTCAGTGCGGCGGTGCGGCCGCGTCCGAAGCGCTGCACGATGAGCGCCGGCGCCTTCGCCCCGGCTTTGTCAGTGGCAGTCGAGATGACCTCGGCACCGGGCTTCACCCCGCGCACCCGGTTCAGCACATGGAGCGGGGTCATGCCTGTCAGGCGGGTGCGCTCGTCTGCTTCATTCACCCGCAGCCGCGCCCACGGCTGGAGCCAGCCGCCGCGGTCGAGGTCGTACTTGAACGGCCCGGTTGCGGGGCCATCCACCGGGCGGTCCAGACTGACCGGCAGCATGTCGCCGATGGGCGTGCGGGCGTAGGCCCCTTCGGAAAAGGATTCCATGCCGCCAAGCATGAGGAAGCCGCCGCCGCGCTCCGAGACGAAGCGCTGGAGCAGTGTCGACTGCTCCAGCGTGAAAAAGGCGCTCTCGAGGTCGTCGATGATCACGGCGTGATAGCCGAAGAGGTCCTCCGGCAGCTTGGGAAATCCGGAGCGCAGTTCCACATCATCGCGGGTGTTGAGCCGCACGAGCACCGGCTGGTCGTAGCTGGCCACCTCGCCCTTTGCCTGGTCCTCCGTACCGCGGAAGAGAGGATTGCTGGTTTCCCCGGCGCGACCCAGGAACGAGAACTTCGGTTCCCTCCGCGCCACGCGGATGAGGCCGGACAGCTGCACCTGGGCGTCGCCATCCAGAGCGCGGTTGAGAAACTTGTACTCCCAATTTGGCCGGCCGGAAACGTAGAGGATGCGGTAGGGTCCCTGGTCGCGGTCCACGACGACGACGCGCTGGTTGTTGGCCAGCGTGGCCTCGCGTGTGGTCTCGCCGGTCTCGGCGGCGTCGCGCACTGTCAGCTGGTAAAAAGAGACGCCGGTCGGTGCGGATTTGATCTGAAATCTGAAGGCGCTCGCTGTCCCGCCCTCCGGCACCACCAGCTTTTGCTCCTCCACGGTTTTTCCCGCCACGTCCACGAGCCTCGCGACCACCGTTGCCCCGCTGAAGCCGGTCGTGCCCACCTCCGCATCCACCGTCACCGGGGCGTCCTCGAAGGCGGTCTGCGTGACGGAGACTTTCCGCACGGACAAATCGTGAGCCGGGCCCTTTCCCCCGATGACCACGGGATACACCGGCGGCAGCCCGGTCAGGTCCGGAGGGAGCGAGGAGAGGTCGGTGGCATTGCCATCAGTCAGCAGGATGATGCCCGCCAGCGGCCGGCCCCGGAAGCGCTCCGTCAGCATCTGGAGCGAGGCGCCAAGCGCGGAGGCGCGGCCGTCAAAAGCCAGCGTGGAAAAGGACTCCACGTTTTGCAGCCGCTGGTCAAAGGTGTAGCGGCGCACGTCGAAGGTGTCGGCGAGCCTGCCTTGCCATTGTGAGCGCTGGGGATCCAGGATGGTTTTCAGCTGCTCCGTCCTTGGCTGCGCCGCACCATCGTCGGTGACCTTCAAGCTGCTGCTGTTGTCTGCGAGGACGACCATGAGGTTGGCACCGGGGCTGGCGCGCGGCTGGGTCCACTGCGGCTCCAGCACGCAGAGCGCCAGCAGAGCGAGGCCGAGAAATTTCAATCCCGCGCACAGCCAGCGCCGCCGGGTCGCGGCGCTGCGGTAGCTCCACAGCACGAGTGCGCCCGCCATGAGCAGCACAGCCGCCACCGGCCAGCGCCAGGATTCCCCGGAAAATGTGATCACCGCGAGCCCCGTCATCTATTGGTCCTTCCCGAGTTTCTCGTAGTAGCGGCGGACGGATTCCGAGTAGCGGCCCGGCACCGGGTCGCGGTCGATGGGGACCAGAGCCTCGTCGCTGGCGCGGCGTGCCAGCTCCTCCCGCACCCGCTGCCTCACTTCCGCGAGCGGGGCCAGAATTTCCGCCTTCACCACGGCCCAGTCCGGCTTTTTCAGGTCGCGCCTGGCCTCGATGCGCAGCTGGCGTGACCGCTCGCGGGCTGTCGCGACCGTGTTCCGCAGGTCCGGGAAATCGACCATCTCCTCCACGTCGCGCAGCCGGTCAGACCATGGCGCGTAGCCGTCGCCGGTGAGCGGCGCCTCGAATCCCCCGCGTCCGCCTGCCACGCCGCCCTCCCCGCCCTGCTGCGGCTGGCCTTCTCCGGGCTGGTCACCTGGCTGGCCTGGTTGCCCGGGTTTGCCAGGCTGACCCTTCCCCTGGCCGCGTCCGCTGGCAGTGGCTTTGGTGTCGCCGGGGGCTTTGCCCTCGCCGCCCTTGCCCTCACCGGGAGCCTGGCCCTGGCCTTCACCCTTGCCGGGTGCCTGCCCCTCGCCTTTGCCTTCTCCGGGCTTGGTCGACGCGGTTTGCGCTTCACCCTTTCCTTCGCCTTTGCCCTCACCCTTGCCCTCACCCTTGCCTTCGCCGGGCTTGCCTTCTTTTCCTGGTTCGCCCGGCTGCCCGTCCTTGCCTGGCTGGCCGTCTTTGCCGGGACCGGCTTCATTTTTCGCCACCTCTTTGGCTTGTCCTTCACCTGCGCCTGGCTGACCTGGCTGGCCCTCCTGCGGTTTGTCGCCAGGTGTTTTGCCCTCGCCTGGTTTGCCGGCTTCCTTGCCGCCTTCGGCCTGGGCCATTTCCTTTTCTAGATCCTTCGCCAGGGCATCCAGCTCCTTGTCGGCACGCTTGAGTGCCTCCGTGTCGTTGCCGAGCACGCTTTCTGCAGCCCGTTCGATGCCGGATTTGAAATTCTCAATGCCGGTCCCGGCCTGCTTCGCACCAGCCTTGGCGTCGTCCAGCAAGTCCTGCTCCAGCAGGCCGGAGGTCATTTCCAGCGCCTTCGCCCCCCCGGTCTTTTGCTGAAGATCGGTCAGTTCCTCCATGAATTTCCGCGTCATGCGTCCCTCCTGGAGGATTTTTTCCTGCGTCTCCTTCACGGTGGCGGCATCGTCCTGGGCGAACTTCCGCATCGTGTCGTAGAGCTGCTTCGAGACGAGCGGTTCGGCACTCTCGGACTCCTCGGAAAGGGTGGACGCCTTTTTTGTCAGCCTGTCCGCGCGCTGCTGCTGGTCGGCCAGCTGCTTGAGGGCGGCTTCGCGCTGCGGGGTGTCGCTCAGGGTTTTTTGTTTCGGGTTTTCGATTTGATCGAGCTGCTGCTTCACCTTCTCCTGGCGGCTGGCCAGGTCGCGCGCCTCGCTGCGCATGTCACGCAGGTCCTGGGACAGGGCGGAGCTGCTCTTCTTGCGCAGGTCCTCCTTCATTTCCTCCAGCTGCCGCTCCGCCCGCGTGCCGGAGGCCAGCGCCTTCGGCACATTGCCCTCGGCGGTGGCCTTCGCGGAGTCCTGGACGTTCTTCCGCGCCTCGTCGAGCGCCTTCTTTTCCGCCGCCAGCTTCTCCTGGTTCTCCGGCTTTTCCATGCGCTGGTTCAGTTCGTCCACGTCGGCCAGCATCTGCCGCTGCTCCTCCTCCAGGCGCTTGAGTTCCCGCTTCACCTCGTCGCGCTCCTGTTCAGTCTTTGCAGCCTGGAGGGCGGTTTGCAGTTCCTGCAGCTTCTTGTTCACCTCCTCCTGGCGCTTCGCCAGTTCTTGGAGGCGGTTCAGCACCTGGCGCTGCTCCTTTTGCGCGGCCTGCTCCGGCGCGGCGGCCTCGGTCTTCAGTTCGTACCGGTTCTCCTCCTTGGCCAGATCCATCTGCTCCAGCTCCTCCTCCATGCGTTTTTCCCCTTCGGACTTGGGCTGGCCCTTGCCCTTGCTCTTGGAGATCTTGTGCTCCCTGGCCTGCACGGCCAGCAGGGCCTGGTAGGCCGTCTGCTCGGCGGCCAAGGCGTCTGTGAGCGGCGCGGGCTGGTCCACCACGGACTGGAGGGCGTCGCCTGCTTTGGTCATCGCGGTCTTCGCCGTTTCCCAGGCAGCTGCCAGGCGCGGGTCCTCCGCCTTTTCCGCCGCCTCCTTCGCCTGGTCCAGCGCAGTGGCCTGCGAGTCCTTCACGACCACGACATCGGCTTTCGGCGGAGCCCCGGTGCGCTGGAGTTTCCACGTGGCATTGATCACCTGCTTCTGCAGCTCGGCCAGCTTCGCGGCGGCATTGCCGGCCGGTGGTTCACCACCGGGCGGCGGAGGCTCTCCACCGGCCGCGTCGTCACCCTGGCGGTAGATTTCATCAAAGGGCCGGACCTCGCCGAAATGCAGATCGCTCTGCGTCCGGCGCGGCTTGCCATCCGGGCCGATGTCATCCGCCCACACATACCAGGACAGCAGGTCGTCCGGTTTGGCACCAGAGTCCTCCAGCCGCAGCAGGTATTGAAAGGCACGCTTCTCACCGCCGGGCGCCTCCCTGCCCAGTTCCACGATGTGCGGCTCGGCTCCCCCTTTCGCGATGGCCAGTCCCCAGGCCAGCAGGCCGAAATCATCCCAGGCCGTTCCCTCAAATGACAGCTCCTCCAGGGCCGACGGGCGCTGGTCTCCACGCGGCGAGGCAAGCTTCAGGTCGGGGGTCTTGTTCGGCAGCACGTCAAAGGTGAAGCTGGCAGGGACCTTGTTCACGCGGGCCTCGGCGTCGGTCAGGACCAGGTCGTACACCTGGCTCGCGGCCAGGGCGAAGTCCCGCAGTGTGGCCACGGCCTTTTGCGGATCGACGGTCAAAGGAATGTCCTTCCCATCCTTGGCGCGTGACTTGAGCACGGCGGAGGCCACCGGCTTGTTCAGCTGGAGGTCCAGCCCCAGCTTCGTCCCTTCCACGGCGCTGGCACGGTGGGTGTCCTCGATGCGTTTTTCGGGCAGCTTTGTCCAGGCCGGGTAAGTGAGCGTCACGTCGGGCCGTTCCAGGCGGGGAAACTCGAAGACGGTCACGGAAAAGTCCCGCGTCCTTTTTCCATCGTGGTCGATGCGGTAGCGGAAGCCCTCCACCACATCCGGCACGCTCCCGCCGAAGACGGGGTCGTTCAGGCTGCGCACCAGCGGCACGCGGCGCTCCGTCTCGCGCGTGTTGCCCAGCACCAGCTCCACATTGGCCGGGACCGGGCCGGAGAAGCGGGCCATCACGAGCAGGCTGGTTCCTTTTTCCAGCGCGGTGTCGCCGGGCGTGACGTCCACCGTTTCGACAGGCGGTGCGGCCGGCTGGGCGGCCACAGTCTGGCCGCTGCCGGGCTGCGGGCGCGTCAGGAAAACGGCCAGACAGGCGGCAAGCGCCAGGGCATACGCGAAGCCGGCCAGGTTGAGCGCGCGCGGCGACACGACCTGCGACCAGTCCTTGTCCAGTCCGTGCTGCATGGTTTGAACGAGGAGCCGTTCCTTGATGAAGGCCGGCTCGGCGCTGTCCTCCACCTCCACTGCGGTGAGCAGCCGTCCGTCCAGCGACGGATGCCGCTGCTCGATCCTGCGGGCCAGGCTGCGGAAATCCGGCCTGGAAAAACGACGCACCAGCTGGAGCACGACGAGCCCGAGCACCGTGGCTCCGAGCCAGGCCTTGACCGCCCAGTCGGGCCGCGCGTCACCGGCAAGGTGGAACCACGCCCATCCTGCCGCAGCGGCGAAGGCGAGCCAGAGGGCGGCGCGAAGGGAGAGACGCCAGTCCTGCCAGCGTTTCCACACAGGCATGAGCCGGGCTTCGAGAAATGGATTCATCATGGGACGGTTCCTCCAGTGGCAGTGGCGCGCCGGGCGGTGAGCCCGGCGAGCAGGGTTTCTATGAGCAGGACGGCGAGCGCGCCGGCAATGATCCAGCGCCAGAGTTTTTGACGGCTTTCGGCTTCGATGGCAGGGGCATTTTCCGGCACGGCGGCGGGATTGTCGAGCTTTCCGGTGCCTGGTTTCACCGGCACGCCGAGGCGCTCCAGATCGTCCGGCGGGAGCGGCGCGGTGCGGGACTCCGCCGGGTCGAGATTCACGGCAAAGGAGCGCGTCAGCACACCCGCCGTGGCCGTGTAGAGACCGGGCTGGGTTGCGCCATTGAAGACACCGGACGCCGGCTCGACCACCGTCGTCGTGCCGTCCGGGCTTTTCAGGGTGACGGCGCCGGCATTTACGAAGCCCAGCTGGGACAAGGGAACCGGCTGCCCGGCGAGGAATTGCGCGGGCGGGGTGACGACCGCGCCGCTCCATTCGAGGAGGGAGGAAAGCAGGGGAACGAATTTCGAAGAGAGGGCGAGCTGGCTGTCCTCCGGCTGCCAGCCCGAGGCGAGAACGAGCAGGCGGCCCGCACCCACGGGCACCTCGACCAGGGCGGGATCTCCGGAATCAAACTTCGCGATCACGCGGCTGCCCGGCAGGGAGGCGGCGGTGAAGCGGCGGTATTTCCAGAAGCGGATTTTCGTGAAGTCGCTGAACCGGGGATCCGCAAACGGCGCGAGGAGCGGGTGCTGGAAATCGAGCTGGGACAGCATGCCGTAGTTGGCCGGTTTCACGTCCTCCAGCGCGGGCGCGGCCACGCCGGAGATGCGGGCCAGGGCGGGGGCCGCGTCCGGCTTTGTCAGCGCCAGCAGGGCGGTGCGTCCAGCCACCAGCTGGGTGTGCAGGAAGTCCGCCTGCGCGTCCGGCACCGCGCCGCTGGCAAAAAAGATGACCGGCTGGCCGGGCAGGATGACGGGCAGGGCGTCGGCGGGTTTCACCAGGGTGAGGTCCACGCGCACCTGCTGCGTCTGGGGCAGTGCCTGGGTGAGGAAAAAGAGGGATTCCTTCGCATCCGTGGCGGCTTCCGGGCCGAAGTAGCAGGCTCTGACTTCCGCCGTCACGGGCGGGGCGGCGAAGACCGTGTTGTCGAAGATTTCCCCGTCGCCGCGCAGGAGCAGGCGGCCGGGTGTGTTCGCGCCCTTGGGCCATGGCAGGCTGGCGATGCGTGACTGGCCCGGCGGCACGTAGACATCCACCGCCTGGCCGGAAAATCCGGTGCCGTCCGCCGTGGCCCAGCCGGTCTGAAATTGCTCGCTGGTGGAGTCTGCGGAGTTTGAGACTCGGACGCGGGCCACCGGGTCCGCTGCTGCAGCCATGCCCGAGAGGTCCGGGGCCAGGTGGAGTCCGGCGTTGCCCTTGTTTGCCGGTGTCACTGAGACTGCGGTCACCTGCACTCCCTGCGGCCACTCCCAGCCCTGCAGGCCCTCCACACGACTGCCCTCTTGGAGATCGCTGATGAGGATGATGGACCCGCCGCCCTTGTGCGCGCCCTCGGCCAGCAGCTCGGCGGCTCCCGTGAGCGCGGAGGAGAGGTTCGTCGCAGCCCAGCCTGGTTTTATTTCGTCCAGCAGCCCCCCGGCCACGGAGGCGCGGGTGTCCGCTGGCAGGGCGCTCCACTGGGTGAAATCCATGAGGCGGTGCGTGGCCGAGTCAAAGCTCCACACGGCGACTTGGTCGACAGGCCGGGCGGAGCGCAGGATGGCGTCCGCCTTTTCCCGCGCGGCGGTGCGCAGGCCGGTGCGGTTCATGCTCGCGCTCGAGTCCACCAGCAGGACGATGCGGCGGCTGCCGGCGGGATCATCTTCCGCCGGTGCGGCCGTGCGGAGGAACGGCCGCGCAAAGGCCAGGGCCAGCAGGCCGAGCGCCAGCGCCCGCAGGAGCAGGAGCAGCCAGTGCTCGATGCGGCTGCGCTGCGTGAGGCGCGGCGGGTCCGGGCGCAGAAAGAGGAGTGAGCTGAACGGCGTCTTTTCCTTCGTGGCTCGCCGCACAAGGTGGAAGAGCACCGGGCCCGCGATGGCCAGGCTGCCGAGGAGAAACAATGGCGCCAGAAACATCATCGCTGCCCCCTTCTGACGAGACGGCCCCGCTTCAGCCGGTCATGGAAAAACTCCGTCAGCGCGCCCTCCAGCGGCTGCGTGGTGGAGAGGATGTGAAAAGCGCTGCCGAGCTTCCGGCAGATTTCCCCGAGGGCGGCCTGGTGCGCGGCGAACCGCTCGAGGTAGCCGGCGCGAGCCGCTGCGGGATCGACGAACAGGGTCTGCCCGGACTCCACATCCTCGAACACCGAGGGCGCGGAAAAACCGAACGTCTGCTCCGACGGGTCCAGCACTTGGAAGAGGACCGTCTCATGCCCCGAGGCGGTCAGGGAAAGCAGGTGCCTCTCCAGGTCGTCCAGCGGCGTGAGAAAGTCCGAGATGAGCACCATGAGGGCGCGCTTGCGCACGATCTCGGTGATGCGCTGGAGCGGCTTGATGAGGTCCGTGGAGCCGCCACCGGCGGGCTTGTCGAGCGCGATGATGATCTGGCGCAGGTGCCCGGCGCGCTGCTTCGCCGGCAGGTAGTCGCGCAGCCCTTCATCAAAGCTCAGCAGCCCCACTGCATCCCCCTGGAGGTGGAGGAACCGGGCCAGCGTGGCGGCCAGGGTGGCCGCGTAGTCCGCCTTCGTCCAGCCAGGCGTGCCGTAGGCCATGGACTGGCTCTGGTCGACGACGAGGTGGCAGCGCAGGTTCGTTTCGTCTTCGAATTTCCTGATGTAATACCGGTCACTGCGGGCAAAGACGCGCCAGTCCAGGTGGCGCAGGTCATCGCCCGTCGTGTACTGGCGGTACTCGGTGAACTCGACGGAAAACCCGTGATACGGGCTGCGGTGCAGGCCGGACCAGAAACCCTCCACCACGGCCCGCGCCCGCAGTTCCAGGCTGCGGATGCTCATCAGCGCCTCCGTGTCGATCCTCGACGCAGGCGGCGCGGCAGCAGGCTGGGATGGGGCGGGGGAGGGCACGGCAGGGGTGGGTTTAGTGAGAAAACACGAAGAGGTGGCAGGCAGCGGAGACCAAGCGTTGCACGGCGAGATTGTGAGGAACCACCGTGTGGTTCTCGCGGGGCGAGACTTCAGGAACCACCGATTGGTTCTCGCTGGGCCGGACTTCAGGAATCACCGTGTGATTCTCGTTGGGCCAGACTTCGGGAACCGCCGCTTGGTTCTCGTGGGGCATGACTTCAGGAATCACCGATTGGTTTGCTCGGGGCGAGACTCCAGGAACCACGGAGTGGTTCGCCCACGAATAGCCGGGGGTTTCAACCCCCGGAACCCAACAGCGGGACGACAAACCCCGGAGGGGTTGCCCCTTCAGCTTCACCAACCGGCCAGGCCAGATCAGTGTTAGTGGGAAATTCAGCCTCCCGAAAAGGCTCGGAGTGGCCTCATGCTGGACTCTGTCAGGCCCGGAGGGCCGTCGGAAATTAGCCGGTGGTGCCAACCACCGGTCTGTGGACAGAGACGACCGGAGCCCCGGATGGGGCGGGGCAAATGCGGCCGGCACAGGACGCCGGCGTCGCGCGATTCCGACGCCCCTGCCGGGGCTTGCGGATTCCCGCACGGACAACCGGTGGTTGGCACCACCGGCTAATTTCCGACGGCCCTCCGGGCCTTCAGAAAACCGCGTCCCCGCGAAAGAACGGGCGGACGAATGCATAGCGGCTTCAGCCCCGCCAACGCCCCGCCGCTCCGCGGCGGGGTTTCCGCGGCCCCGGCTAGCCGGGCTCTGCTTCGCTTTCATGAAACCAGAAGTGTTCATCCCGGTGGTGGCGGTCACGCTTTCACCGCATCCATCAGCCGCTGGACAACGTCGTCGATGCGGACGCCGTCGGCCTCGGCGCGGTAGTTCAGGAGGACGCGGTGACGCAGGACGGGGGCGGCCAGGGCCTGGATGTCCTCCAGCTTCACGTGGACGCGCCCGTGGAAAAGTGCGCGGGCCTTGGCGCCGAGGATCAGGCTTTGCCCGGCGCGTGTGCCGGCGCCCCAGCTCACCCAGTCGTTCACGAAGTCCGGCGTCCCGGGCTGGCGCGGGCGGGAGGCGGCGGCCAGGCGCACGGCGTAGGTCACCAGCTCTTCCGTAACCGGCACCTGCCGCACCAGGCCGTGGAAACGCTGCACGTCCGCACCGGTGAAGAGCGGCTCGATTTTTGCCGGGCGACCCGCCGTGGTGCGGCGGACCACCTCCACCTCCTCGGACTCGGGCAGGTAGTTCATGACCACGTTAAACATGAAACGGTCCAGCTGCGCCTCCGGCAGCGGGTAGGTGCCCTCCATTTCGATGGGGTTCTGCGTGGCCAGCACAAAGAACGGCTCCGCCAGCGGGTGGCGCACGCCCATGGCCGTCACCTGGTGCTCCTGCATCGCCTCCAGCAGCGCGGCCTGGGTTTTCGGCGGCGTGCGGTTGATCTCGTCCGCCAGCACCATGTTCGCAAAGATGGGCCCCGGCACAAAGGTCATCTTCCGCCCCGCGCCGGAGTCCATCAGGATCTCCGTCCCGGTGATGTCCGCCGGCATCAGGTCCGGCGTGAACTGGATGCGCTGGAAATGCAGGTGGAAGATCTCCGAGATCGATTTCACCAGGAGCGTCTTCGCCAGGCCCGGCGCTCCGGTGATCAGGCAGTGCCCGCCCGCCAGGAGGGCGAGCATGATCTGCTCGATCACCTCGCGCTGGCCGACGATCACCTTGCCCAGCTCCTCCTCGATCCGGGCCCGGCCGGAGAGCAGGCGGTCGACGAGGGCGTGGTCCGTCTCTGGCGACGGCTGGTCAGTGGTGGGGGATGGGTCCTGGTTCATTCAGTGGGTCATGACGTAAAAAATGATGTTGATCGCCAGCGGGTAGGCCGTGCGTTCGGAAAACTGCTTGAAGTAGTAGGCGCTCTCCCCCTCGCGCTCCCAGCCGTCCCCGTTGTCCGTGTTGTGCAGGGCGATGACCATCGGGCGGCCCTTTTCATCGTAGATGGCGCGGTGGTGCACCTCCTTCGCGTCCTCCCGCTCCCAGGTGATGCCGTTGTACTCGCTTTCCGCCCCCGTCTGCACATTGGGCACCTGGGCCTTTTCCTTGATCTGAAAAATGCTCCGGTACAGCGGGTGCGTGAGCGGTATTTCGGCGAAGGTCTTGTTCGGCAGCACCCGCTTGATCTGCTCCTCGCAGTTCTCCCACTCATTCTCCCCCCAGAAGTCATCCAGCAGCAGGAACCCGCCGTTCTCCAGATACTTCCTCATGGCCAGCACCTCCTCCTCGGAGAAATACAGCCCGCCCGGTTCCACGATGTAGACAAAGGGGAAGTTCGCCAGCTCCGGGTCCGTGGGCCGGAGGAAGCGCCCGTTCGGGTCCACCTTCATGGAGGTCATCTGCTGCAGCCGCCAGGAGAGGTTCAGGTCACTGTCCGGCGCATCCGTCATCCAGCCCCCGCGCCCGCCGCGCCCGCCGCGGTCGTATTTGATCCGGGTAAACGTGAAGACGTCCTCCTGAAAGGCCGCCGGGTTTTCCCACATCGGCGTGCCCGTGCTGTCCGAAGGCAGTTCCCGCGCCGTGCGCAGGTCATCCCCGCCGTCCCCGCCATACCCATAGCCCCCGCGGCGCCCAAAACGCTGGGCGCAGGCCGCCCCCGCCGCGATGAGCAGGAGCGTCGTGATAAAATGGCGGGGCTTCATTTTCTGAAAGGGCTCGAGGCCCGAACGTCGGGACCGGGCGGGATTTCTACCAGCATTTTAAGTGCCGCGCAATGCCTCAGGGTTTCCCCCACGCCGCATCGCCGTGCCAGGCCTGTGCCCCGGGCCAGTGCCCCAAGTCGGCGCCCCAAGCCAGCGCGCCCGAAGTCGGCGTGCCAAGTCGGCGCCCCAAGCCAGCGCGGCCCAAGTCGGCGTGCACCAAGCCAGCGCCCCAAGCCAGCGCGGCCCAAGTCGGCGTGCACCAAGAAAGTGGTCCGCACAGTCCTCTGTGCGGTTCGCGCCCCCAGCCAGCGCCCCGCTCCGCAGTGCAGGCGCTCCGGCGACCGGACACCACCCCCCACGCCGCGGCTCAGCAGGAGCTTCGCCCCACCACCCGCCGCGCCCGCCACGCGCGGTGGGGCGAGGCTCCCGCCGAGCCGCATCGCACCAAGCCAGCGTTCCAAGCCAACGCGCCCCAAGCCAGCGCGGCCCAGGAAAGTGGTCCGCACAGTCCTCTGTGCGGTTCGTGCCCCAAGCCGGCGCAGAACGGGGCACGCACTCGGGGCTCGCACCGCACAGAGGACT
>JANOAS010000006.1:0-56470 GCA_031411255.1 bacterium | reverse complement strand
CGCTTATGATCTTTACCTGAAGCTGGCCGTCCTGGGCGAGCCCGGAGCCATCGAGCGCTGCGAGGCTCTCTACCCGGGCCTCTTCCGCGAGGAGGAATACCTGAATCTCCTCCTGGCCGTCGTTCCCGTGGCCGGTGCGGAGACCTACACGCTGCAGCTGGCGCAGAACCTGGCCGGTGCCGCCCGCTACGAGGAGGCGGAAAAGTGGTTCCACACCTGGCTGACCGCCCACCCGGATGACGGGCGCACCTTTGCCGAACTCGGCGGCATGCGCGAGGAGCAGGCGGAACTGGAAGCCGCCCTCGCCGCCTACCAGCGTGCTCTGGAGCTGCTGCCGGCGGACCTCGACATCCGAAAAAAGACGGCCACCGTCTGCATTGATCTGGAGAAGCACGAGGCTGCGCTGGAGCTGTACAAGAAATTCACGCCTGCCGAGCATGACAGCTTCACCCTGGAGAACTACGCGCTCCTGGCCGAGTCCCTCGCCGACTACACGCACCTGAACCGTGCCCTGACCATGCGCATGGAGCGGCTCGCCGCGCCCAAGGCGATGGACTACGTGGACTGGGGCCGGTCATTTAATCTGGTGGATGACGAGGACGGGGAAATTCAGGCCCTCCAGCGCGGGCTGAAGGCGCTGCCCGCCAGCCGCATCATCCACATGGAGCTGGCCTCTTCCCTGCGGGAGGCGGACCGGGGCGTCGAGGCCATCGCCCTTCTGGAAAAACCCTGGCTGAAGAGTGACCTCCAGGCCGCCAGTTTGTACATCGAGTGCTGCGTGCTGGAGGAGGCCTACGACCGTGCCTTCGCCTTTCTCGGCGGCGGGCTGGAGCAGAAGTTCGCCCTCTCGCCGGATGTCCGCCTCGACCTCGGGCAGATTTATTTCCACACCGGGCAGGTGGCCCGGGCGGAGGCGCTCTTTGACTCCGTGAGCGAGAGCCCGGTCACCTGGCCGCTCCTGGCTCAGGCGCGCTTCAAGCGGGGTGATCTCGACGGAGCCGAGGCCTTCCAGAAAAAGCACCTCGCCCACACCCCGCTCCCGGACCCCGATGGCTGGATGTTTCTCGGGGACATCTACCGCACCAGCGGCCGCGAGCGCGAGGCCCAGTCCGCGTATGACAAGGCACTCTCTCTCATGAAGGACAAGATCCAGCCCTCGGCCGGCAGGGACGGAGCCACGAAGGTCTCCGCCCTCCAGTTCCGGCCCGCCCGCTCCACCAAGCCCCAATGATTCAACCGCCTCCCGACCATTTCCACACTATGAAACTACTGAAGCTCTGCTCCCTGCTGCTCCTCGCCGGACTCGTGCCGCGCGCCGCAGCGCAGCAATCTGACAAGAACGAAACCCGCAAAGCGGCCCCCGCCGCGAAGGCCACGGAGGTGCGCAAGGCGGACACGCTTCCGGGAAGCACGCCCATGGGCGGTGAGGACAAGGCGGTGCTCGCCAAGACCGACACCATGACCACGGGCCAGCTCGTCGAGCTGCTCCAGGTCTACCTGCGGAAAAAGAACGCCGTCATGAGCGACGCCCTCGTGGGTCTCATCCTGAAGCGCGATCCCAAGAACCCCGACCTTCCCCGCCTCCTGGCCGAGGCAAAACCGGACCCCGTGGAGGCCGACGTGAGCGACGACCCCGAGGCGGACGAGGCCGAGCGCCTCGCGAGAGCGGGCCAGCCTGCGAAGGCGGCGGCGATTCTGGAAAAGCTCAAGCGCGGCAAGTACAAAGGGCAGCCCTTTCCCTACGAGGATGACCTCGCTGGAGTGCTGGAGGACTCCGGCCGGACAGCGGAGGCGGAGGCCGCCTACAATAATGTCATCGCCAGCCCTTCCGCCACGGCGGAGGAAAAGCGCAACGCGAAGGTCCACCTCGCCGAGATCGCGCTCGACCGCATCGAAAAAACCGGCCATGCCGCGCTCCGCCGTGGTGACTACCGCCAGGCCTTGGCCACTGCGGACTACCTGCTGAAGCAGGCACCGGGAGATCCCGAGGTGCGCCTCCTCCGTGCCGACGCCCTCATGAAACTCGGCCGAGTGACCGAGGCGGAGCGCGAGCTGGCCAGCGTCGCTGGAAACACCGGCGCCGACATCAACGCCCGCCTCAGCGCCCGCCGGGAGTTGAACGAAATGGAGACGGACCGCCTGCTCCTTTTCGGCGCCCAGACCCTGCGCTTCAGCAACCGGGCCAAAGCGCTCCAGATTTCCGAGGAACTCCTGGCCATCTCCCCGCGCGACCCTGACGTGCTCGCCTTTCGCGCCGACGTTCTCAGTCTGAATGGCCGCCTGCCCGAGGCCGTGCAGCTCTTGGAGGACTTGAAGGCCCGCAGCAACGACAAGGGCATCGCCCATTTCGAGCCCCAGCCCGAACTCGCCGCCGCCTACGAGGGCGCGGGCCAGTATGCGAAGGCCGAGTCCGCCTACCGAGAGGTCGTCGCGGATCCCGCCTTTACCTGGCAGGACCACCGGGATGCGCTCAATGAGGCCGAGATGCTCCACGACCGCATCCGCCCCGGCTTCGACGTCGCCACCATGATGACGGACGAGTCCGAGGGGCAAATCTGGACCACCGAGGTCTCCGTGCAGACGCCCCTCTTCGCGAATGGCAGCCAGTTTTTCCTGAAGGGCACCTGGGACCACGTCGCCCTCAGCGGTGAGTCCGCCGCCACCGGCGGGGATGAGGATCTCTTCCAGTCGGAGGTCACCCTGCGCCAGCTCGTGAATGGCGGGTTCTACGTGGAGGGCGGCGCCGGGGTCAGCCAGGGGGACGCCCTGTTCCACTTCGGCATCGGTGAGTACGCCCGGGACAACCACCTCGGCTGGGACCTTCGCTACGACTGGCACGCCCGCGCCACCGACAGCCTGAGCCTCCGCGCCCTTGATGGCCGGGAAAACAAACTCAGCCTCACTGTTTCCGGCGAGATCGGGCCCAAGTGGCAGCTGGACGCCACCCTCTTCTGGCGGGAGGTCGAGATCGACGGCACGAAACTCGGCGACGGCTATGGAGCCAGCGTCCTGCTCAACCGCATCGTCATCGAGGAAACCCGCACCCGCCCCGAGCTGGCCATCGGCTACTTCGGCCAGTACGAGCGCTTCAATGGCCGCACCGGCATCCCGCAGGAGCTGGCTTCCGGTTTCGGGCGCGAGGCCGGCCTGCGCACCGTCGACTTCCTCCACGCCCTCATCCAGCCGGAGTTCAACCGCCACAGCATCCAGCTCACCTTCTCCAAGCAGCTCAACGACCGCCTCTCCATCTACGGCGTGGCCGGCCTCGGCTACGACTTCATCGAGAAATCCGCCGTCTACCGCATCGGCGGCGGCCTGGCCTACCGCATCAGCCGGAATGCCAGCTTCAACCTCGGCCTGGAGTACGAGTCCAGCGGCCGCGCCGGGAACTCCGGCACCGGGGTGACCACGGGGACTGCTGGAATTTCCATTAGATTCTAGAAATTCAGCAAATCCTGGTTATATTTGCCGCGCGCCGTTCGGGGGCTTTCCGCCTCTGAACGGCGCGCAGGCTTACTGGATGGCGTGATTTTCTCGTGCCGTCGCCCGGTTTGCCCGCTCTGTCCGACGTTCTCGCATCCATCCTCTTTTGAAACGCCATCCATTCACCGACCTGATCGTTCTCTTCGCGCTGCTCGCCGGGGCCAACTACCTGTGGGCTCGCGGGGATGCCGGCTGGCTGAAACTGAATCCGACCCCGTGGTTGATCCTTCCGCTGACTCTCGGCTCGCGCTGGGGGTTCAAATGGGGGCTGGCCGGGGGACTGATCCCGACGGTGATCGCGCTGGTGGCGAAGTGGCTGGAAGGGGTGCGCCCGGACGAGATTCTGGCGCATCACGCGTTTTTCCTGGTCTCCGGGCCGGTGGCCGGGGTGCTGGCGGGGGAAATCTCCGGCCTGCTGAACCGCCGGCACGATGCGGCGGCGGCGCGCCTGGCGGAGCTGGAGACGGCGCACCATGACCTGGCGGACCGGGCCAGCCTGGTGGATGAATCCCGCCAGCTCCTGCAGCAGAGGCTGGCGCTGGTGGGGGCGGAGGCGTGCTCCCTGGACCAGCAACTGCGCGGTCTCTTTGTCCCGGGGGCTCCCCCGCTTTTCGCCGGTCTGCTGCGTGTGCTGCGGGATGCGGCGGGGCTGACTGAGGCGGCTTTCTTCACCGTCGGGGCCGGGGGCACGCTGGCGCGGGTGCAGACGCTGGGTGCTCCGGACCACTTCCCGGCGCAGATGCGGCTGGCGGATCTGGAGATCGCCTCTGTGGCGGTGCAGCAGCGGACAATCACGACGTGCCGCAGCCTCTGGAAGGCGGGCGCTCCGGAGAAAGCCGGCACGGCGCCACTGGCGGCGGTGCCGTGGCTGAATGCGGCCGGGCAGCCGGTGGCGGTGCTCGTGATCAGCCGCATGGTCTTCACGGCGGTGAACTGGCGGACGTTCTCCCGCATTGATCTCATCTGCCGGTGGGCGGCCCGCTTTGAGCAGACGCGGGGCCCCAGCGACGGGCCTCTCGTTTCCCCTGTGGAGCTGGGCAGCCATGTGGCGCTGGCGCAGGAGGCGGCGCGGGAGCACCAGCTGCCCAGTGCGGTGGTGGACTTTGCCTGCGCGGACGCTGCTGTTTCCGGTGAAACTTTTCTGCGGGTTCTGGCGCCGCTGCTGCACCCGACGGCGGTGGCGGCCCTGGCGCAGGGTGCCGGCGGACCGCACCTGCGGGTGCTGCTGCCCCTGGAGGGGCGGCGTGAAGCGGAGGCGCTCATCCGCAGTGCCGGCCAGGTGGTGGCGCGGGAGGCCGGTCTGGCCGGGCGCGTGACGAGCACGGTCGAGATCATCGGTGCGGAGACGGCCCCAGCCTGAAACACGACATGCCTGCCGCCTCCCGACTTTCCCTTTTCCCCCTGGTGCCGCTGGCCGTGACCGCCCTGGTCACGCTGGGCGCCACGGCGTGGCTGGCGCAGTCCGCCACGGTGCCGGTGGAGATGCAGCCCTGGGTGCCGGCGGGCAGCGGCCCCTTTCAGGCGGCGCTGACGGTACACCTGCTCGGCACGGCGCTCTGCGCGCTGCTGGCCGCGTTTCTCTCGCCGTCCACGGGGATCATCGCCCGGCTCACGCTGCTTCTGCTTTTCTACGCGCTCGGGCTGAGCCTGCCCATCGTGGGGCCGGCGGCGCTGGTCGCGCTGGCGTGGCTGCTGCGCTCGCGCCCGTCGAAGATCGGCGGGGCGGAGGACCGCTACCACATCGGCCTGCCGGTGGACGCCGCGCCTGCGGGTGCGCCGGAGACCGTGCTCCAGCCGCTGGTGCACTGCATGCGCACGCTGGACAAGCCCGCCCTGGGCGGCATGATCCTGGGGCTGAAATTCCTCACCGCAGACCAGCGCCAGCTGCCGTTTCTGCGCCGCTTTGGCCAGGATGATGACGCGCAGCTTCAGTTCAATGCGCAGGGTGTGCTCGGCACCGCGCAGGAGGACCTGGAGGAGAGGCTGAAAAACTCCGAGGCCGCCGGAGCCCGGCTGGAGGCCGCCTCCGCCGCGCTCGGCCTGGCTGCGATGCTGCCGCCGGCCGACCCGAGTGTGCGCCTGCTGGCGCAGACGGCGCTGGACCACCTTTCCGCTGCGCCGCCGTGCCCCGAGGGTGCGGCGCTCCAGACGCGCGCGCACCTGCTGGTGGGTGACGCCCCCGCCGCCCGCCTGGCCTGGGGCCGCACGGCGGAGCTGTCCCGCGGCACGCTCGTCGAGCCCCGTCTGGAGGCGGAACTCCTCTTTGCCGAAGGCCGCTGGGCCGACCTCTCCGCCTTCCTCCGCCAGCGTCCCACAGACCCACTCCTCGCAGAGTCCGCCCGCTTCTGGGCGTAACCCACCATCCGCTTTTCCCGATTGAAATCCGCTCCCACCGTCACCGCTGATGTCTGCCTTATCCTGGAGGGCACGTACCCCTACGTCTCCGGGGGCGTGTCCACGTGGGTGCACCAGATCATTTCCGCCCTGCCGGAGCTGAAGTTCTCCATCCTCTTCATCGGGTCCGAGCACAACCCGGAGGCGAAATACAAGTACACGCTGCCGCCGAACGTGACCTCCGTGACGGAGACCTACCTCTTTGACCCGAAGGCGGCGGCCCGGAAGCAGAAGCCGCAGAGCCTTTCCCCCGCAGCGGTGGCCCCGGTGCTGGACGGGCTGCGCGCCCTGCTCACGGGGGCTTTCGAGAGCCCGGATGAGGCGGCCGTCTTCACCCGGCTGCTGGAGGCGGCGGCGAAGCTGGGCCGCACCACCACGTTTGACAGCTTCTGGAAAGACCCCGCCACGTTTGAACTCGTGGCCTCCGCCTACCACCGGTTCGTACCTGCGGAGAGCTTCCTGGATTTCTTCTGGACGGTGCGCTTCCTCCTGGAGCCGTGCTGGCGCCTGGTTTCCGACCTCCACCGCCTGCCTCCGGCGAAGGTCTACCACAGCCTCTGCACGGGCTACGCCGGTCTGGCCGGAGCCTTCGCCGCCCGCTCGCGCAGTGTGCCGTTCCTCCTCAGCGAGCATGGCATCTACGTGAAGGAGCGCATCGCCGACATTCAGAAATCCCGCTGGATCTACGAGGCCTCCGCCCTGCGCCCCGGCCTCTTCCAAAAGCCCAGCGCCCTCCGCGCGCTGTGGATCGAGTTCTTCCGCCTCCTCGGCCGGTACAGCTACGACTCCTCGTCACGCATCACCTCGCTCTTCCAGAAGAATGCCACGCTCCAGGTGGAGTTCGGCGCGGCGGCGGACCGGATCGACATCATCCCGAATGGGGTGGAGATGAGCAAATTTGACGCCCTGCGTCACGAGCACGCCCGCCTCCGTGCGGAGGATCCGGGGCGCTCCGTCGTCGGGTTTCTCGGGCGCATCGTCTCGATCAAGGACGTGAAGACGCTGCTCAAGGCGGCCGGGCTCATCCACGCCACGCGGCCTGATGTGCAGTTCCTCCTGGCCGGCCCCACGGATGAAGACCCCGCCTATTTCCGCGAGTGCGAGGCCATCGTCGAGCGGGCGGGTCTGGGGCAGGTGGTGAAGTTCAGCGGATCCATGACCCTGCAGGAGTTTCTCCCCGCCGTGGACCTCGTCGTGCTGTCCAGCGTGTCCGAGGGGCTGCCCTTCGTGGTGCTGGAGGGCTTCGCCGCCGGGCTGCCGCTCGTCACCACGGACGTGGGCGCCTGCCGCGAGCTGCTGGAGGGCCGCCCCGGCGAATCCCCCGCGCACGGCACCGGCGGCTTCGTCACGCCCATCGGCGATGCCGAGCGCCTCGCGGATGCCATCCTCGTCCTCGTCAATGACCCCGCCCTGGCCGCCCGCATGGGTGAGGCCGGCCGCTCCCGCACCACCGCCCTCTACGCCCAGCAGGACGTGGTCAGGAAATTCAAGGAACTCTACCTCTCACTTCACTGATCCCCCATGGCAGGCATTGGCTTTGAACTCCGCAAACTGAATCCCGGCGACACGCTCTCCGGGCTCGGCCGCGCCTACTCCTACGCCGGCATCATCTCCAGCGGGCCGTGGCTGCTCTCCATCTTCACGATGGTGCTGCTGAACTATTTTCTGGCCCCGCTCCTCAGCCATGACGAGCTGAACTTCTTCTCCGCCTCCATCACCCACATCTACACCTTTTCCCTCATCCTGGTCGGCCCGCTCCAGCTGGTGCTCACGCGCTATGCGGCGGACAAGTTCTCCGCCCGCGACCGCTCGGGCATCTTCCCCGGCTGCCTGAGCGCGCTCGCCCTCACCGCCGTGCTCTCCGGTCTGCTGGGAGGCTGGTTTTTCCTCCTGCACGTGGAGGGGCCCATCCTCCACCGCGTCTCCGCAGCGGCCCTCTCGGTCTACGTGTCGTGCATGTTCATCACGTCGAACTACCTCACCGCCCTGCGCGACCACAAGACCGTGGTAGCCACCTTTGCCATCGGCTGTCTCGTCAGCTTCGCGGCCTCCTGGGGCGCGGTGAAGGTGACGGGCGATCCCGCCTCCGCTCTGGCCGGATTCGCCTTTGGCCACGCCGTGCTGTTTCTCCTCCTCCTGCGCGCCCTCCACCGGGAGTTCGGCACGACCATCTCGCCCTCGTGGGATGTCTTCCGCTACTTCTTCCGCTTCCCCAGCCTCGTCTTCATCGGCCTCTTCTACAACCTGGGCATCTGGATCGACAAGCTCATGTTCTGGTGGTTCTCCGGCCAGCACGTCCAGATCTCCGGCTGGCTCTACGCCTCTCCGGAGTATGACGTCGCCATCTGCCTCAGCCTCCTCTCCATCGTCCCGGGCATGGCCGTCTTTTTCCTGAAGCTGGAGACCGAGTTCGCCGCCTACTACGAGGAATTCTTCCGCGCCATCGACGAGCGCCGTCCGCTGTCCAGCATCCTGGCGGCCAAGGAGGGCATCGTGCGCACCCTGCGGGCGGGCTTCATCCAGCTCTTCAAGGTGCAGGGCCTCGTCACCCTGCTCCTCGTCATTTTCGCCGAGCCCCTCGGGGAAAGGCTGGGCATCGGGTCTGTCAAAGTGGGCATCTTCCGGGAGACGCTCTTCGGCTCCTTCCTCCTCATCTGCTTCCTCAGCCTGCAGACCGTGCTCTTCTACGTGGATGACCGGAAGGGCGCCCTGCTCTGCACCGCCGCCTTCGCCATCGCGAATGCCACCCTGAGCATCCTCACCCTCCGCGCCAACGAAGCCTGGTTCGGCTTCGGCTTCGTCATCGCCTCCGGCCTCGGCATGGCCCTGGCCGTCATCCGCGTCAACGACCGCGTGGCGCGGCTGGAGTCTTGTGTTTTCCGGGAGCAGGGGTGAAATGCGGAGCCTGCGCAGATCTGCGCGATGGAGCCATCGTGCATCGTGCGGCCTGACCGTCCCGGTCCCTACGACCCCGGGGGCTTGATCACGTTTTCAGTGTGGGCGGGCGGGACGGCGAGGCTGGCCAGGGTTTGCCTGAGTTTTGCCTGTTCGTCCGGGTTGTCGGCGAGGGGGGCGGACTGGAGGGCGGGCAGGAGTTTGTCCCAAACGACGTTGAGTTCGCCCTGCATGTCCTTTGTGTCGGCGGTGATGGCGACGACGGCGTCCTGCTCGGGGAGGACGAGGCAGTACTGGCCGAAGGCTCCATCACCGCGGAAGGCACCGTGGCGGCACCGCCAGAACTGGAATCCGTAGCCCTGGTCCCAGTCCCGTGACGGGTCGCTGCCGTTGGACACCTGCCGGGCGGTGGCCTGCTCGACCCAGCTGGCGGGCACGAGCTGCTTTCCATTCCACCGGCCTTTCTGCAAATAAAGCTGACCGAATTTCGCGATGTCCTCGGTGCACAGCTTCAGCCCCCAGCCGCCGGCGGAGATGCCCTGCGGGCTGGCGGCCCAGTCGGGGCTCTCGATGCCGAGGGGCTCGAAGAGGCGCGGGCGCAGGTAGTCGAGCACGGTTTGCCCGGTCACCTTCTGCACGATGGCGGAGAGCATGTGGGTGCCGGGGCTGTTGTATTGAAAATGGGTGCCGGGTTTGTGATCCACCGGATGGGCGAGAAAGCTGCGCACCCACGGGGCTTCGCTGGTGAACTTCACCTCCGCCTGGTGGCCGCAGGACATGGTGAGGAGGTCCCGCACGCGCATGGCTTTCAGGTTTTTCGACGGCTCGGCGGGCGCATCCTCCGGGAAAAAGCCGAGCACCGGGTCATCGATGGTCAGTTTGCCATCGGCGACGGCGAGGCCGACGGCGGTGGAGGTGAAGCTTTTGCTGAGGGAGTGGAGGACGTGCGGCTTGTCGGCGGCTTCGGGTTTCCACCAGCCCTCGGCGACGACGGCACCGTGCCTCACGAGGATGAAGCTGTGCATGCAGTCGACCTGGGCATTCGCCGCCTCGATGAAGGTGCGCAGGCCGACGGAGGAGACGCCCTGTGCCTCTGGAGTGCTGCGCGGGAGGGGCTGCCCGGCGAGGGCGGTGCGGACGAGGGCGCACAGCAGGAGGCCGGCGGTGAGGAGGGATTTTTCAGGTTTCATGGAGTGGGGCGGGTGAAGGCGGGCTCAGTCTTTCGCGGTGATGGTGACGTCGTCGAAGAGGATGGTCTTCCCCGCGTAGGGGGTGCCGAGGATGCCGGCCTTGCCGCCGGTGGGGGCGGCCGGGAGCTTGGCGGAGAGGGTGGGGGACTCCGGGCGGGGCTGACCGTCGGCCCAGACGCGGGCCTCGGCGGACCAGGCGGCGTCTTTTTCGGAAACGGTGATCTCGACGGTGCTCCAGGCGTCCTCTTTCCAGTCGGGGAAATCGACGGTGGCGAGAATGGTCTCCTCGCCGAGGACGAGTTCGATGGCTTTCCGCGCCGGGACGACGCGCACCTTGGCCCCGGAGATGCCGTGCAGGCTGACGCCAAAGCGGGGGAAGCTGCGGCGGGATTTTCCGGCTTTGATGCGGGCGGAGATGGTCCCGCCGGCCTTCATGGATTTCCCAAAAAGCACGGCTCCATCGTCGAGGGGCTCGGCCTGCTGCTGGAGGACTTTGTTCCCCGCGTCATCGGCAATGATGAAGGCGCCCTGGACGACCTGGGCGGGGTCTGCGGGTTCCTCGCCAGGTTTACCGTCGTCGAAGGTGAGCTTGAGCGGGGCGGCCGGCGCGGGGGCGGCGGGGCCGTCGGCGCAGGCGGAGATCGACGCGATGATGAGGAAAAGGCTGGAGAGCAGGGGAAAATTCATGTTTAGTGGGCGGTGCGGTGCAGCGAACGCTGCGGGCCGCTTTCCGTCAAGCCCGCCTGCGGGTCAAGTCTCCCCCTACAACCAGTCCACCCAGCCATGAATAATTCTCCCTTCCAGCGTGCCGCGGCGATCTGCGGCTTCCTTGCCGTGGCCTTCGGGGCCTTTGGCGCTCATGCTTTCAAGGACCTGCTGGCCGGGCTGGGAACGACGGAGGCGTGGCACACGGCGGTGCTTTACCACCTGATTCACTCGCTCATGCTCTGGATACTGGTGGCGCGGCCGTACATGTTTCACCGCTCGTGGTACTGCTTTGGCGCGGGGGTCATCCTCTTCAGCGGCAGCCTGTATCTTTATGCGCTGACGAAGGTGAAATTCTTTGCCTGGATCACGCCGCTCGGCGGTCTGGCGTTTCTGGCCGGCTGGGCGTGGCTGGCCTTCCGTCCGCGGCGCAGCTGGGGATGAGTGGCGCCGGCGGACCAGCCGGGAGCGGGCTCTGGAGTTCCCTCCGGGCGCTGCCGCGTGCCTTCTGGGTGCTGTTCTTCGGGACGTTCATCAACAGGGCGGGCACCTTCGTGCTGCCGTTCCTGACGGTCTTCATGAAGGAGCGCGGCTTCGAACCGTGGCAGTCGGGGCAGGCGATCGGGGCGTGGTCGCTCGGCTCGCTCTTTGCCGGGCTGCTGGGCGGGTGGCTGGCGGACCGTTTCGGGAGAAACAAGACGCTGGCGTTTTCCCTCTTCGCCGGCGGGGCATCGATGCTGGCGCTCTCCCAGGTGACGACGTTTCCCGGGCTGGTAGGGCTGCTTTTTCTGGCGGGGTTTGTGGGGGAGGCGACGAATCCGGCGACGCATGCGATGGTGGCGGACCTGATCCCTCTGGAGCAGCGCACCCTGGCCTACGCGGCAATGCGGGTGGCGGTGAATGCCGGGTTTGCCCTGGGGCCGGCGGTGGGCGGGTTTCTGGCGGAGGGGTCGTTTTTCCGCCTCTTCGCTGCGGACGCTGGCACCTCCGCAGTGGCGGGGGTGATGGCGCTGCTCTTTCTCCCGCGCGGGCACACGGTGAGCGGGGCGCAGGCGTCGTGGGCGGCGGTGTGGCCGCATGTGCGGGTGAACCGGAATTTTCTGGCCTACTGCGCCTCTGTGGTGCTGGTGGGGGCGGTGCTGCGGCAGATGACGGCGGGCTTCAGCCTCTTCGCTGCCGACAACGGCTGCGGGACGGGGTTGATCGGGCTCATGTTTGCCATCAACGGCTCGTTGATCGTCCTTTTTGAGCTGCCGCTGAATGTGCGCACGCGCCACTGGCCGGTGCTGAGGTCCATCGCCGCCGGGTTTGCGCTCATGGGGGGCAGTTTTGGGCTGTTTTTCCTCGGCGGGTCTGTGGCGGTGCTGGTGACGACGATGACGGTGCTGACCGTGGGGGAAATGATCTGCCTCTCGCGCACCAGCGCCTATCTCGCCAGCCTGTCCCCGCCGGACATGCGCGGGAGGTTTGCCGGGATGACGGGGCTGTCCTGGTGTGTGGGCACTGCCCTGGGAGGCATGGGCGGCCTGGCTCTCTACCAGGTGCAACCGGCAGCGCTTTGGGCGGCCTGCGTGGCGGCCGGGGCGCTGGCGGCGGGAATCCTCCTGGGTTTCAGCCGGGGGCCGGAGGCCGTGAAGGAGGGGAACCGCGAATGAGCGTGAATCGACGCGAATGTCAGAGGTGACGGGGGGGCGGGAAAACCGTGGCGGGAACGCTGCCGTTGCAGCTCGATTTTGGAAAGTCGAGCTGCGAAGTCCATTCGCGGGTCCACACCGCCGATCTCAGTTTTTCGCCGCAGCGGGGTCGGCCTGGCTGGTGGCGGCGGGCTGCCAGTCGCGGCGGTCATGGAGCCAGAGGGTGATGTCCAGCGGGGTTGAAGCGGCGGGGTCTGCGGGGTCCTCGAACGGCGCCGGGAAAAGGCGGAACTCAAGCGAGGAAACTGATTTCTGGTCCGCAGCGCTGAAGACGACGTCGGGCAGGTGGTCGTGGTTGAAGTCCGAGAGGAGCCTGTCGGCGGGGCCGAAGAAGTCGCCGTCGCCTTCGTTGTCGACGGCGAGAAGCTCGCGCGTGTCCTCATCGTAAACCTCGACAAGGCAGGGGACGCTGGTTTTAGCCACGACGTCCTCGACGCGCTGGGAGGCGGAGCCGCGGTGGTAGACCTCGGCGTAGAGGGGCACGCTGTAGTAGGGGCTGAGGCGGATGTGGGAGGAACTGGCGACGCTGACGTCGGGCAGGGTGGAGGAAAACTCGAAATTCAGCCGTGACTGGGCGGGCGGGGTGGTGGCGTCGTCATCACGCCAGGTGGCGGTTACCGGCTGGACGGCGTTTTTGATTTTGCCGGAGGGAGGATTGACCTCCAGATAAAGGAAGACCTGCTCGCCCGGACGGAGGGTGATCTTTTTCCCGAAGGAGCCGGTGCCCTTGGCGGAGGGGGTGAGGAGGATGTGGTGGGAGTCGGGATCTGTGGCCCAAAGGCGCTGGTCCGGCACGGGCTCCCAGGGGCGGCCGAGGGTGGTGCCGGGGGCGTCCAGGCTGAGGGTGCCGGTGACGGTGTCCGAGGAAGGATTGGCCAGGACGAGGCGGGTGCGGCCGAGTTCACCGTTTTCCACACTCACGCGGGCCTCGAGTGGCTGGAGTTCCGCCGCAGGCTGGCTGGCATCCGGCACGAGCAGGGAGGCGCGGGCCAGCGTCTGGGTGCGCAGGTGGGTCTGGCGCGCTTTTTCCTGGAGGGCTGCCAAGCGGTCCAGCATCTCCCGCGCGAGCGGGATCTGGCTGGTGGCGAGGGCGAGCTGGATGGCGCGGTCCAGCAGCGGGCGGGCCTGCTCGGGCTTTCCGAGAAACTCAAAGTAGTCCGCCCGTGTGGCGTAGAGGTCGGGCTCGGCAGAGGTGAGGCCGGCCTGGCGGGCGGTGGTGAGGGCGTTGTCGAGTTCATCGAGCACGCCGGCAGTTTTGTGCTGATCCAGGGTGATGCGGGCGTGCCAGAGTTCGGCCCGCACCTGGATGGAGGCATCACCGCGCTGGGTGGCCTCGACGACGAGGGCGTCCAGGAGGCGCAGGGCCTTGTCGGCGTCTGCATCAGCGGACTGGAGGGCGTCACCGAGCCTCTTTTCCAGCGGGCCGTCGGCGGCCCGGGTGTTCACGAGCAGGCCTGCCCAGAGTGCGAGCGGGGTCGCACCGAGCAGGAACGCGGTGAAAATGGGTCGGAAACGAAACATGGGGATTTGCCAGCCGGGGTGCAGCATACCAGAGTTGGCGGGATTGCCCAAGACTTTTTTAACCATGCCCGACACTGACCTGCGCACGGCGGATTTTGACTATGAACTGCCGGAAGAACTGATCGCCGCCCGCCCGCTGGACCGGCGGGACGGATCGCGACTGATGATCGTGGACCGGGCGCGGGGCAGCATTCAGCACGCCCGGTTTTCAGATTTCCCCGGCCAGCTGCGGGAGGGAGACCTGGTGGTGCTGAATGACACACGCGTGGTGAAGGCGCGGTTTTTTTCTGATGACGGGCGGATCGAACTGCTGCGGCTCGACTACGTGGCCCCCGGGGTCTGGCGCAGTCTGGTGAAGCCTGGAAAAAAGATGCGCCCCGGGGACACGGTGGTGGTGGGCGGGGCGGTGGGGACGGTGGTTTCCGTGTATGAGGACGACGGGTCGCGGGAAATCCGGTGGGACCGGGAGCCGGACGAGTCCGCCCACGGTCACCTGGCGCTGCCGCACTACATGAACCGGGAGGACGAGGCGGAGGACATCGAGCGCTACCAGACCGTCTTCGCGAACCCGGAAAAGTCTGGCGCCATCGCCGCGCCGACGGCCGGGCTGCACTTCACGCCGGAGCTGCTGGCCACGCTGCCGCACGCCTTCCTCACCCTGCATGTGGGGGTGGGCACGTTCCGCCCGGTGAAGGCGGACTTCATCCGGGATCACACCATGCACAGTGAGCGGTATGAGATTGGCGTGGAGACGGCGGAAAAGATCCGCGCCGCGCGGCGGGTGGTGGCGGTGGGGACGACGGTCACCCGGGTGCTGGAGCACAGCATGCGCGTGCACGGCGCGGTGGTACCGCACTCCGGTGAAACTGACATTTTCCTTCACCCGGGGGTAAAATTTGGTGCGGTGGGCGCGCTGCTGACAAATTTTCACCTGCCGAAAAGCACGCTGCTCATGCTGGTGAGCGCCTTTGCCGGGAGCGACCTCACCCGCGAGGCCTACCGGCAGGCGGTGGCGGAAAAGTACCGCTTTTTCAGCTACGGGGACTGCATGTTGATCGTGTGAGGCGGCTGCCCGGGGGAGGAACACGCAGGCTTGCCCTGGCTCCTGCCGCGCTTATCATTTCGCCCATGACCCGAGACTCCGAAGCCCGCCTTCTCCAGTTCTGCGTCCGGCAGAGCACGGCGTTCGATGCCGCCGAGTGGTGCTCCTTTTCCCACCCCGACCCTGATGAACTGGCTGCCGCCGCCCTCTTTCTGGCCGGCGTGGACTGGTATCCCCACCACGCTGGGTTGCTGGAAGCCGCCGAAGCCCTCCGCCCCGGCTGCACGGGCCGGCTCTCCGCGCTCGTCAGCCGGACGGGTTTCGATTGTTCCCGCTTCTCCAACATGCTGAGGAGGCAGCTCGCGCATGCACCAGTTGCATCCTGAACTCACGCGGGCCATGGCGGCCATGCTGGACAAACTTGACGCCCACCTCCGCACTGGAGGATACGCAGGCGACCCCGTCCGCATGTTTCTGGCTGGCGGCATGGCTCTCCACTACTACTGCGGCACCCGCTATACTGAAGATGTGGACGCTTCTTTCTCTGTCCGTCTTCTCGTGCCCGCCCGGGAACTGACCGTCGACTATCTCCGGGAGGATGGCGCCCCCTCCTCCCTCTATTTTGATGCGAACTACAACGACACCTTCGCCCTCATGCACCCGGACTATCGGGAGAACGCGGTTGAATGGGTCGGGCTGGGAAATGAACTCCGGCTGGTTCAGCTCTTCGTCCTCAGTCCGCTTGACCTGGCCGTTTCGAAAATCAGCCGCTTCGCCGAGCAGGACCGCGAGGACATTGTCTCCCTCGCCAGGGGGGGATATTTCACCCCTGTCCAGCTGAAGGCTCACGCGATGGAGGCGCTCGACTACTACGTCGGAAATCTGGACTACGTCAGGCTCTCCATCGATCTGATCTGTGAAGAAATCGGCTGAGGCCAGGCAGCGCTGCTGCCGGGACGCCACCCGGTTTGGAGATTTTTGTGCAACGGTGTTCCAGTTTTTTTGAAAAACGTTCTTGTCGCCGCACTGGGTTTCCGTTATTGACGATTTCGACACAAAAAACAAAAAATCCCCCACCCTTCCCCAAAATATGATGCGTTCCCTCCGATCCCTCTCGGTAGTGATGGCCCTGACCGCCTTGCCCGCGTTTGGCCAGATTATTCAGGACTCGTCCCTGCTCTTCCACTACGACGCCGCAGACCTGAATGCGGACGGCCTGCCGGAAGCGGTGCCCAATGGAACGCGGATCAGCCAGTGGAATGACAAGTCCGGCGCGGGCCGGAATCTGCAGCGGGCCTCGGCTGTCACCGGCGCCACCAACAGCTACGCAGACAACATTTTCTACCTGCCGAACTCGATGAACGGGATGCCGGCGCTGCACTTCGGCAACCAGATCGGCAGCAACGGGGCGGGGAGCATCGACTACATGGTGGGGCCGCTCCTGAGCGGCACGCAGCTGGGCGGGGCTTCGGGAAATCAGATGACAATGTTCATGGTGAAGCGCAAGCACGCCTTCACCGTGGAGGCCCAGTGGGAGGCAACCCAGCGGGTCGGGTTTGAAGGAACGGCGCGCTGGGACTGGGTGAACGGAACGGCGGCTTCCGGCCAGTACGTGCCGGTGGTGACCACGAACACAGCACCCACTTTCCTTGGCGGGCAGTTCGTGGTGTACACGGCGGAGCGCACCGGCACCAGCCCTCCCTCCGGGCTGACGGCTGAAACGCAGTATGTCTACGTCAACGGCACCCAGGAAACCAAAATTCAGACGGTCGCAGGGCTGAATCTGCTGGGCACGAACATCGGGCGGTGGGGGTTCGGCGGGCAAAATTCGGGCGGGAATCTGGCCCATGTCGATTTTGCAGAAATCATTTACTACAACCGCCACCTGACTCCGGCGGAGCGGGTGCAGGTCGAGACCTACTTGAAGAAGAAGTACAGCATTGATGCCGCGTCAGCCAACAAAGGCGTCTACATCAACAAAGCTGCCGGGGTTTTTGCCCAGTATGGCGGAACCTACTCCACCTCGATCAATGGCGCCGGCGTGGAAACGGTGGACCGGCTTTTCGACAACGCCCCGGCGACAAAGATGCTGGTGGCCGCCACCGGCGCCACGAACATCAACGTCGTGGTGGGCTTCCCGACGGACCGGCTGCCGTCGATTCTTAGCTACAACATCACCTCGGCCAATGACGTGGCCGGTCGCGATCCGAAGAATTGGAACTTCCAGGGATCGAACGACGGCACGACGTGGACGACGCTGGATGCGAGGACGAACGAAGCCTTTGCGTCGCGACTTTTGACGAAGACCTACGCTCTCGCCGCAGTGGCGACGAACCGCTTTTACCGGCTGAACATCACGGCCAACAACGGGGACGCCACCAACACCCAGCTGGCGGAATGGAGCTTCAACACGGCACTCACCAACACGAACCCGACCATTACGGGTTCCCCCGCCGGCAACCAGACTACGACGGCTGTCGAAATCGCCGCGAACCTCTTTGACCGCCGCACCGACACGAAGTACCTCGCCAGCAATGCGGCCACGGCCATCGTGACGGCCCAGCTGACCTCGGCGGAAGTGATCCGCGCCTACACAGTGGCGACTGCCAATGATGTGGCCACGCGCGATCCGCGGAATTTCAATCTGGAAGGATCGAACGACGGCACGACCTGGACGGTGCTCGACACCCAGACGGACGTGGTCTGGCAGGCTCGTTACCAGCTGCGCGAGTTCAACATTGCCAACAGCACGGCCTACAACCGCTACCGGCTGAACATCACTAAAAACTGGGGCGACCCGAGCACCCAGCTCTCAGAGTTTGCCATTCTGAACTATTCGGCCACGACGGACAGCGACGCGGATGGCGCGGCAGACGCGCGGGAATTCCAGGAATACGGAAACCTGGCCACCGTGACCAGCGGCGACACCGACGGGGACGGGATGCCGGACGGCTACGAGTTTACCAACACCAGCCCCCGCAGCACCACGGCGCTGGCTCCCGCGGCGGACGCGGACGGCGATGGCCGGACGAATCTGGAGGAATTTACCGCAGGCACGAAGGCCCTCGTTGCCGACAGCGACAATGATGGATTGAACGACGGGGCCGAGGCCACCGCCGGGACGAACCCTCTGGTGGCCGACACGGACGGAGACGGGCTGAACGATGGCCTCGAAGTGAACACCTCGCTCACCAACCCGCTGCTGGCAGACACAGACGGTGACGGCATCAAGGACGGCATCGAGCGCTCCGCCGGAACGGACCCGAACAGCAACATCAGCACCCCGGTTTTCCTGCCCTCCATCGGCATCAACTTTGCGGAAAACAACCTCGACCTGATCCAGCCCTGGGAAGTGGTGGGAGCCCGCGGCTACCGTCAGGCCAACTGGAACCACCTGATGGGCTTCAACCAGCCGCTGGCGGCCGGATCGGTGAAGGACAGCACGGGAACGGTCGTGGCGGGACTTGGCATTACGTCGACGGTCGGAGCCGTGAATCGCGGGCGCGTCGGTGACAACAACGGCGTCTTCAACCGATTGATGAACGGCTGGTTCAGCGACTCCACCACGGTGGACAATCCGACCCTCACGCTCACCGGCATTCCCTACGCCAACTACGACGTGGTCATTTACACCGAGTCCGAGACGGCCAACGCCATCATGGGCGGCTATAAAGTGGTGGACCCGGCCAACGCGGCCAACGTGTACGCGCAGAATTCTTATTTCCGCGCTCTCAACAGCACCCTTGGCAACAACTTGGACAGCGCCTTCTCTGTCATTGATCTGCCGGGCGGCAATCAGGCCACTCCAATGGCGGGCAATACCATCGTCTTCAGAAACCTGACCCAGTCGAGCATCAAGATCGTCGCCCGTGCGCTGACGGCCTACACCAGAGCGAGCGTGACGGCGGTACAGATCGTGGGTACGGACCCAGCGACGGATTCGGACGGCGACGGGCTCGTGGACAGCCGTGAAATCACGAACTTCGGCGACCTCACAGCGCAAAGCGGCACGACCGACGGTGACGGTGACGGACGCACGAATGCCGATGAGCTGGCGGCGGGCACTTCGTTCATCATGGCGGACTCTGACGGTGACGGGCTCAATGACGGTGCGGAATTCACGGCCGGCACAAACCCCCTGCTCACCGACACCGACGGTGACGGCGATTCTGATTTCACCGAACTCAACACCGCGCCCCTGACGAACCCGCTGGTGGCCGACACGGATGGCGACGGCGTGAAGGACGGCGCCGAGCGTGCCGCTGGAACCAACCCGAACGATATCGCGTCGGTTCCCGCTTTTGTGAACTCGATCGGGGTGAACTTCACCGAGACCGTGGGAGACGCCCTCGCTCCGGGCGAGGTGGCAGGAGCGGGCAATTACCGCCAGGCAAACTGGATGAACGTTCTCGGTGCGAGCGGCACGAATGTCGCGTGCACAAACAGCTCGGGGGCCGCAGTCGGCACGACGACGGTAACTTGGGCCACGGGTGGCACCTTCCGCGCGGCCACGTCACAGAACCCCTCCACTTTTGCCACGTCGACACGCAAGCTCCTCGTTGGCTACCTGGATGACAACGGCACCGCGGGCAGCGACAATCCGGTCATCACCTTCAACAACATCCCCTATGCCCGCTATGCGATGGTGATTTACGCGGAGACGGACACGGGGACCATCAGCGGCTCCTACCGGGTGGTCGATCCTGCGGCGGTGGGTGTGAATCTGAAAGGTCCCAGCTTTATCCTGCCCACCGCAGGGCTGGACAGCACCATCACGGCGCAGGAAAACGGCTCTTCCACTGGTGCCGCTGCCACCGCCTCAAATGCGCTCATTTTTAACAACCTGACCGGCACGAATGTCCGGCTGATCGGCCAGCGCCAGGCCACCCCGGCCAGTCGCGCCTCGGTCACGGCCATCCAGATCGTGGACACCACCACCACGGTGGACACGGATGCTGACGGCCTTTCGGACAACTGGGAGACCATTTATTTTGGCGTGCTCGCCCAGGCAGCTGCGGGCGATTTTGACGGGGACGGCCTGACCAACCTCCAGGAGTACACCGCCGGCACAAATCCAACCCTGGTCGACACTGACAACGACGGCGTGCCCGACGGGGAGGAAATCAATGTCCTCCTTACCAATCCGCTGCTGGCGGACACCGACAGCGACGGCCTGACCGACCTTCAGGAAAAATACCTCACCACCAATGGCGCGGTGACCGACACGGACGGCGATGGCGTGCTGGACGGTCGCGAGGTGGCCCTGGGCAGTGATCCAAAGGTGGCCGGCTCCCTCCCTTCCGCCGGGCTCCTTTTCTACGAAGGCTACAGCAACAAGCTCTACGGAGCCGGCTCCCTCGCCGCGCAGCCTCTGGCCTCGCTCTACAGCCCAAGGACGGCGACGGCACTCATCGGCCCCACCACCGTGGTGGAAAACAGCCTGACCTACGGCCCGCTCGCGGTCGGCGGTGGACGGGTGCGCCAGACGAATCTCGGCCTCACCACCACGGCTGAGCTTTACACCACGCTCGATGTGGGCGGCGCCAGCACCTTTACCGGAGCCGGCCTGGTCAACGGCGGATACATCGGCGGCAGCACCACGGCGGGCACGGTCTACATGAGCTTTCTCTACCGCTGCAACCGGCTGGCCCGGGACGCAAGCGGCAACCTCAACGGAGTGGGCAAGGCGTTCTTCGGATTCCAGATGTATCGCGATGCCACGGAAATCATGGGCATGGGCGAGTCCACCGCTTCGGGCAATTTCGGCATCTTCGCCGTGCCCGGCGATCTGCCCGCCACCCCGGCCTACGCCACGGACAATGCGGTCCACCTCGTGGTGGCCCGGGTTGACTACAAAAACGGCGCGGCCGACGACGTGAAGGTCTGGCTCGATCCGAATCCCCTTGCCGCCGAGGCCTCCCAGCTGGCCAGCGTGCCCACCTCGGTCAAAGTGACCGCCGGCGACCTGAGCTTCAACCGGCTCGCCATGCGTGGCAGCACGGCGGACACGGACCACAATGTAGAGTACGACGAAGTCCGCATCGGCACCTCCTGGACTGCCGTTCTTCCCACGGTCAGCTCGGCGCTGGTCATCAATGAAATCGGCGCCACCGGTGGCGTGCAGGATGACGACGGCAACGACGAGGACTGGATCGAACTCTACAACGGTGGCATTGCCTCTGTTGATCTGAGCGGATACAAGCTGAAGGACTCTGTGGCCACATGGGTTTTCCCGACGCTGAGTCCCGCCATCACCCTCCAGCCTGGCCAGCACCTGGTGGTCATGGCCAGCAGCAAGGACGCGGTGAAGCGTCCGTCCTACACTGCCACCAGCGTGCTGCACACAAACTTCAAGCTTGCCGCCACCGGTGAATACCTCGCGCTGCTCGATCCCTCGGATTTCGTCCTGACCGAGATTGCGCCCGGTTTCCCCGCCCAGCAGTCCGGTTACACTTACGGCCTGAAGGATGGCGCCTACGGCTTTATGCAGCCCTCCCCCGGCGGCGTGAACAATTCGTCCTTCGCGGCGGTTCCTGCGGTGATCACGGTTTCCCAGAATTCTGGTGTTTTCACCGCGCCCGTCACCGTCACGCTCTCCGGGCAGGCTCCCGGCCAGCTCATCCGCTACACCCTGGACGGCTCGATCCCGAGCATTGGAAACGGCTTCACCTATGTGAACCCGTTCACTGTTTCCGCCACGGCTCAGATGCGCTGCCGCGTTGCCCAGCCTGGACTGGAGGGCCCCATCTCGTCAGAGATCTACCTGTTCCCGTCGGCGACCGCCCAGCCGGATGCGACCTCGACCTACACGATCCCCATCGTTGTCGCGGACACCTCAGGCCGCGCCATTCAGGCGGGGGACGCCAATACGCACGAGTTCCCGACTCAGGCATCATTTGTCTTCTACGAGAATGTGCCCGTCGGCGGCGTCAGCCTGGCTTCCACCCCGCCCTCGACTTTCTCGCGCGGCATCATCGGAGTGCGCGGCAAGACATCCTCCGGCGAGGCCAAGAAGCCCTACGGAATCAAGTTCTGGGGCGAGGAAAACGACGACACCAAGAAGCGCCCGCTCTTTGGCCTGCCCTCCGCCGACAGCTGGGTGCTCTATGCGCCGGACAGCTTTGACAAATCCGGCCTGCGCAACGTGCTGATGTACGAGCTGAGCCGCCAGATGGGCCAGTGGGCGCCGAACTGCCGCCTGGTTGAACTCTACCTGAACACTTCCGGAGGTTCCCTCACCAACGCCGCCTACCAGGGCCTCTACATCTTCATGGAAAAACCCGATCGCGGCAAACAGCGGATCGATGTGGACGACATCACGCCATACGACAATGCCGAGCCGGATGTTTCCGGCGGATACATCCTCCAAATCAACAAGCTCTACGCCACGCCGCCGACCGACTTGCGCGTGGGCGCCGGCACTTACGTTCCTGCCACAGGGGCGGACGTGATTGTGGAATTCCCGGACGAAGTGGACACCACGCTTCCGCAGCGGACGTATCTGAACACGTTCTTCAACGAGGTCGAGGACGCGATCAATGCCAACCCGGGCGGCGCGCCGACCTTCACCCACCCCACCACTGGGAAACACTATCGTGACTACATTGATGTCCCGTCGTGGATCGATCACCACGTCCTGAACGTGGCCGCCATGAACGTGGACGGGCTGCGTCTGAGCGCGAAGATGTATAAACCAAGGAACGGCAAACTCTTTGCCGGCCCGGTGTGGGACTTTGACCGCTCCATTGACTCGAACGACGGCCGCGATGACAACCCGCTGGCCTGGGTGGGCACGAGCGATGCGACGAAATTCTTCCGTTACGGCTTGTGGAAAGCGCACAACGATCCAGGCGGCACCGCCACCTCGCCCAACGGTCTTGCGCACGGTCTCCTGAAGGATCCGGACTTCATGCAGGCCTGGGTGGACCGCTGGAGGGTGATCCGCACCGCGGGGCAGCCGATGGCGAACGCGAACATCAACGCGCTGCTCGACGGCTGGCAGGCTCAGGTTTTCCCCACCGGCGCGACGGCCACCACCCAGTGCCCGGCGAACCGGAACTATCTGAAGTGGCCTGCGCAGAACACACCACGCACGTTCCCGGCCATCGGCCTCACCACAGCCAGCCTCTACTCGAATGAAGTCGGCGTGATGAAGGACTGGATGCAGAAGCACCTCGCCTTCATCGACGGCAACGTCCTCAAGACGCCTGATTTCGGCGTGGCGGCGGGACCTGTCACCACTGCCACGGCGCTCGGCCTCTCCTCTGCCGACCATGTGCCTGGCACGACCAAGATCTTCTACACCATCGACGGCACGGATCCCCGTCCTGCGGGTGGTGCGGAGCCCGTGCCAAACGGAACCACTCTGTTTGAGTACACCGGCACCTTTACCCTGCCGGCCGGCCACTACGTCATCAAAACGCGGCTCTACAACGGGACCCTGGCCGCGTTTGACGAAACGGTCACCACGACCAAGCTGTCCAAATGGTCCGCTCCGAACGAGACGTACTACTTCAGCGACGCCGTCGCGGCTGCGGCTGGAAACCTGGTCGTCAGCGAGCTGATGTATCATCCTGCCGACCCGAGCCCGGCGGAACTGACTGCGGGCTTCTTTGACTCGGACCAGTTCGAGTACATCGAGCTGCTCAACGTTGGCGCGAGCCCCATTGACCTTTACGAGGCGGCCTTCAGCAGCGGCATCGACTACCACTTCAAGAATGGGACGATCACGCAGCTGGCTCCAGGCGGGCGGATGCTCATCGTGAAAAACCTCGCCGCTTTCACCATGCGCTACGGGGCGGGTGCCGCCGCGCTGGTGTCCGGCCAGTTTGAGGGCAATGACAACTTCAACAACAACGGTGAAACGGTGACCATTGTTGACCGCGTCGCCGCCCCGATTCTGTCCTTCACCTACGACGATCTGGCTCCGTGGCCGCTGGATGCGGACGGTCTGGGCCGCTCGCTCGTGCTCATCCTGCCCTCCTCCACCAGTGACCACACCGTGGCGGCTTCCTGGCGTGCCAGCGTGGTGGCGGGTGGCGAACCTGGCGGGGTGGATTCCCGTCCCTTCGCCGGCACGGCTGACACGGATGCGGACAGCGACGGTTCCACCTCGCTGCTCGAGCACGCGGCCGGCACCAGCGATACGAATGCAAATTCAGGCCCCGCCTTCACCGCCGGGCTGGTCGTGGAAGGTGCGAACACCTACCAGACGCTCTCCTTCGTCGCGGACCTCCGGGCGGACGACATCACCGTGGCAGGCCAGCGCAGCCTCGGTCTGGATGCCTGGCTCAGCGGCTCGGGTGAAATTGTGGAAATCTCCCGCGTGGCCGACACGGCGACGGGATTCGTCACCATCACGGTGCGCAGCGCCCACCCGTATCTCGGACCGGACCGCGAGTTCCTCCGGGTGCAGGTGGTCAGGCCTTGAGCCGACCTTGCCGCCGCCGGTGATTGATTCGTCTGAAAGCCCTGTGACGATTCATTCACCGGCGGTCTTCCTGCTGGGCAAGTCTGTGAAGTTGGGTAGTATGGTTGCTGGTTTCATCAGACTTTGAGTTCCCACACCATGAAAAAACCGCTTCTGATTACAGCTCTTGCCCTCCCGCTCGCTTTTGTCTCCTGTATGACCACGGAGCAGATCGCGCCGCCTGTGGCCGTGCTGGGGTCTTCCTCGCCCAATCTTGTCGAGGGGCGCGCCCTGTATCTCGGCCAGTGCACGAAGTGCCATTCCCCGGAGCCTGTCAGTAACCACTCGGATGCTGACTGGCATGGCGACATCATCCCCGAGATGTGCAAAAAGGCGAAACTGACGCCCGCCCAGCAGGCTTGCGTGCTCGCCTACGTGATGGCCGCCCGCCGTCCCGAGGTGCAGGCCGCAGTGAACAAGAAGGGCTGAGGTTTTCCCCTGAATCGTCCGCTGCCTGCCGGCCTACGCCGTCAGGTGGCGGGTGATCTCTTCCGGCGGCAGCTTTGAGATGGCCACGTAGGCGCGGTCGTTCCTTGTCCACGTGGTGGAGTTCCAGTTGCCCACCTGCTCCACCGGTGTGAGCACGGGCGAGGCACCCGCGATGGCGGTGGCTGGGATCATGAAGACGTGGATCGGATTCGTGGCCCCTGGCAGGCGGTGCGTTCATGGAGAAACTCGCCCGTCTTCAGGGCCTCGCTGTGGACTTGCCCGAAGCGCGGGCTCCTGTCGTTCCACGCCGGCAGGGTGGCAGCGCCTCCGCATGGACGGCCCACACAGGGTCCGGCACTCTGCCCGGCCGTCGGGGGTGTGGGCCGGGAGTGGGAAGTTTATTTCCGGGATTTTTAAATAATTTTCGCGCGGGCCATGGAGTGGGCGAAAAACCCCCAGGAAAACCAGATGCAGGGCGTTCTGTCATCCGTGATGAAATGGAAAAAATGGATCTTGCTGGCGGCCCTCGGTGGGCTGGTGTCGTGCGCCTCGGTGAAAAAACCGGAGGCTGCTGCTCCCGCTGCACCGGTGAAGAAATGGGACGGGAAGTCTGCCGTCTCCGTCAAAATGGAGCTGCTGAATGCGAAGGGGGGCGTGGTCCAAGCCCCCACGGTGGTGACGAGGAGGGGGCAGCGGGCGAAGATTGAAATGATGCGGGAGGTGCTTTATCCCACTGGGTTCAACCGGCCTGATCCGGCTGGCTGGGTGACGCCGAAGCCCGGGGACGGGAACAGCTTTCCCGTGACCCCCACGACGCCCACTGGCTTCACGAAGGTGGATGCCGGGTGGACATTTGAATTCACGCCTCATGCCGGCCGGGACGGGGAAATTTACCTGAAGGGCGTGGCCACGCAGGTGAAGACGGCCCTGCACCGGATGGGCTACGGAGAGTGGACTGACCCAATCATGAGCCCGGACGGAAAAGTCATGCTCACGGAAAACAAGGCGCTTGGCCCGGTGATTCGGCGCACGGAAACGCCGTTCCACCTATGGGCGATGCCAGGGAAGGCGTACGACATCGAGATTGGCGGCGAGGTGCTTCAGGCAGGTGCAGCATTCGAACCGCTTGCTGGCACGAAGGAAGGGACTCTCCGGATGCGGCTGACGTGCGAGATGGTCGCGACCGGTGCGGGGAAACGCTGAGCCGCAGCCTCATCCGCGTGCCACGGTGAGGACCACGACGCGGCGGACGCCGGCCTTCTTTTTCAGGAGGCGGGCGCACTCCTGGCTGGTGGCGCCGGTGGTGAAGACGTCGTCCAGGAGGAGGACGGCCTCGTTTTTCAGGCGGGGGAAATGTTTTTCCCGCCAGGAGAGGTCGAAGGCGTTCTTGAGGTTCGTTAGGCGGTCCGACCGGTGAAGGCGGGCCTGGACGGTGGTGTAGCGGGTGCGGCGCAGCGTGTCGCACAGCGGGAAGCCGGTGTGGCGGGAGAGGATGACGGCGAGTTCGCGTGACTGGTTGAACGCGCGTTCGCGGAAGCGCCGCGAATGAAGCGGCACGGGCACGATGTGCCAGCGGGGCTCCGCAGCCAGCCGGGGCTGGGCGAGGGATTCGAGGAGGAGTTCCCCCAGAGGCTGGCGGAGGTGGATCTGGTCGTCGTATTTAAAGCGGTGGATGAGTTCACGCACCTGGCCCTCGGCGCGGCAGGGGGCGGTGGCAAAATCAAAGTCGAACCGGCGTCCGGCGCAGTTTGAGCACTGAAATTCCCCGTCGATGCGGCCGGTGAACATTTCCCCGCAGACCTGGCAGCACGGCGGGCCGAGCCGGGGCAGATCATTCGCGCAGGGCTGGCAGACGAGGGTGAGGCCCCACTCAGGGCGGGCGGCGCCGCAGACGACGCAGAGCGGCGGGTAAAAAATGTCCCGCACCCCGGCCAGTCCTTCGCGCCACCAGTTCATGGCATCACAGGAGCCGGAGCCGGGTGAGGTCCTGTGTGTCGACCAGTCCGACGGGCCGGCGGGCGGAGTCGATGACGACGAGGTCGTCGATGCGGTGGGTCTGCAGGATGTTGAGCACCTCCACGGCCAGTTTGTCCTCGCTGATGGCGACGGGGTTTGCGGTCATGAAGGTGGACACCGGCCGCCCGGCGATGTCGGCTCCTTTTTGAAACGCCCGGACAAAATCCCCCTGGGTGAAAACTCCGGCCAGGGTGCCGTCCGGTGCGGTGACGATGGCGGCGCCGGTGCGGGCGGAGGTCATGGCGGCGAGGGCGGCGGCCACCGTGCTTTCCGGAGCCACAGTGGCCACGCTGGTGCCGGTGCGCATGATGTCCGCCACGCGGGTGAGCAGGCTGCGGCCGAGCGAGCCGCCGGGGTGGAGCCGGGCGAAGTCCCCCTGCTGAAAGCCGCGTGCCTCCAGAAGGACCATGGCCAGGGCATCACCCAGCACGAGCTGCACGGTGCTGGAGGAGGTGGGGGCGAGGTTCAGCGGACAGGCTTCGCGTGAGACATTCGCGTCCAGCACCAGATCACAGTGCGCGGCCAGGGTGGAACTGCTGTCCCCGGTGATGGCGATGATTTTCACCCCCAGCCCCTTCAGGTGGGGCAGGAGATTGATCATCTCCTCCGTCTCTCCACTGTAGCTGAGGGCGAGGACGGCGTCCCCCTCGCTGACCACGCCGAGATCGCCATGCAGGGCGTCCTGGGAGTTGAGCACCACGCTGGTGGCTCCTGTGGAGTTCAGTGTGGCGCAGATTTTCCGCCCGACGTTGCCGCTCTTGCCCACGCCGCAGACGACGACTTTTTTCCCCGAGTCCAGCGCGGCCCGGAGCAGCCCCACGGCGCTGGCAAAGCTGTTGTCCAGCCTGTCGCGGAGCCGCTGGAGTTCATCGATCTCCAGCTGCACGACGAGGCGTCCTTTTTCCACAAAATCCATCCCTCAAGTTGCCGGGGAGGCTGGGGGAATGCAAGGGCGTTTCCCCGGCGGGTTCACGCGCAGGAATTTTTTCTGTCTGCTTTCCGCCAGTGGCGGATGATTACTGGTGACGGCCCGCCTTAATCGAGCGGAGCCCGAGCTGATCATGAAATCCCCCGACCACGACGAGACAGGAACTCCCTCCGCACCGGCCCGCCAGCCGGGGCTGCGCAGTGACGGGGAGTTGCTCGCTCAATTTACCGCCAGCCGTTGTGAGGCCGCCTTTTGCGAGCTGGTGCAGCGCCATGCCGGGCTGGTCATGGCGGCGGCGCGGCGACGGTTGGGGGCGGGGTCCAGCCTGGTGGAGGATGCGGCCCAGCAGGCGTTCATCGCGCTCGCGCGGAATCCCGCGCGCGCCGGGCGCAGTCCGTCGCTGGGGGCGTGGCTCCATCGTGCCACCGTCTGGGAGGCGGCGAACCTCCTGCGGGGCGAGGTGCGGCACACCGCGCGCATCACCGCCGTTGCTGCTGAGGAGGAAACCCTCGACACTTCCTCTGATTTGCCTGCGGCCTGGCGCGAGGCGCTGCCTCACTTGGATGAATGCCTGGCTGCGCTGGATGAAAAGGACCGCGCCACCCTCATTCTGCATCATGCCGAGGGGCGGGACTACGCGGAGGTGGGTGGGCGGCTCGGCTGCTCCACGGCGGCGGCCCAGCGCCGGGGCCACCGGGCTTTGGAAAAACTGGCCACCCAGCTCCGGCGGTGCGGTGTGGTCATTCCCGTCGCCGTGCTGACTGCGGGGTTTTCAGCAGGTCTGGCTCCGGCGGCGATGCCAGGGGCGGCCCTGCTTTCCTCCCGGGCCCTCGCGGCCACCACGGGTACGGCGGCCGGGGCGGGAGCCGGCATCCTGGCAGCGTTATTCTCACCGCTCGCCGTCGGGACGGCTGCGGCGTTCCTGGCTGCAGGGACTGCCTTTTGGGCGGTGAGGCATTTTCAGAAAACTCCGCCGCCGGCCCCCGCTGCGATCACTGCCTTTAAGCCCCCGCCTCTTCCCGCGCGTGGGCCGGACCGGGCACCGCAGCCCCCCTTTCAGCCGGATACACCGGACGACCAGCTCAAGGACGACGAGCGCGAATTCATGGCCCTCGCCAAGGCTGATCCTGCGGGTGCCATGGCATGGGCGCGGACGACGTTTCCTTCAAAGAATCTTCTCGACGCCTTTCTTCAACGGGCCTGCCGCTCACTCGCAGACAGGGATCTGCCTGCCGCAGAGCGTCTGCTGGATGTGGCCGCGTCCTCCCGCGAGGAGGTTTTTGTGTCCATTTTTTACTCCAAAAAGGACCGTGACTTTGCTGAGGCGGTGCGGTGGGTGGATGAATACAATTTGGCGCATCCCAAGGCCGAATTGTCGCCCTATCTCGCCTATGGACGGCGCTCTCCGGGCGGTTGGAAGCCGGACATTCGGGCGGCGCTTCAAGCGAGCCATTCTTCGTCCATCCGGCAACCGCTCATTCGCATGGAGTGCGCCAGGCTTGTCGCGGAGGATGACGAGGGGCTGGCGCCCTTCGCAGCGGAACTGGAGGGAGAGGAACGCCGCTTGGTGCTCGAATACCACGTCTCCGTTCTCTTGAAACGCGGAGACCCCCACGCGCTCGAGGCGCTGCGTGCCACCAAGCCACAGCGGCTTTACGACACCCAGGAAATAGCACAGCGTGATCCGGCGCTCGTGCTCGACTGGTATGTGGGCGGGCCGGCCTACAAGCCGGGTCGCAACAGTTTTTACCAGACCGCCACGCAGCTGCTCACCGACTGGTACCGTGCCGACTCGGAGAGCGCCGAGGTTTGGATTGTCAGGGTCGGCGTGAAGCGGCTGGACGACTACGGAGTCTACCTGCCTTCCGAGTTTCGAAAAAAGAAGGAGTCCCGCCAATGAAAATACGGCTCCGTCTTCTTTTGGCTGGAGTGCTCCTGGTGGGGTGTGAGAAGCAGGCTTCCACTCCCTCGTCGCCCCGTTCTGCGACCTCCCCTGCGGTGAGTCCTGTGCAGATGGCGGCTGAGGTTAAAGAAATCCCCGGCTTCACCCTGAACTTGGAGACACAGACTACCAACTGGCCGGATGCAGCCACGCTGCTGGCCCACTGGGATGAAATCCAGAGGCGGATCCGTGCGCAGCCGCGTGGCACGCGGCGGGACGGGCTCATGGCTGCCGCCATCCAGCAGCTGGTCGAGGGGGATCCCAAGCGTGCCGCAGAGGCGCTGGCCGCGTGGAAGGATGCGACGCCCAGTCTCTGGGCTAGGGCGGCAGGGAACGTGGTAAAGGCGCTGTGGCGCCAGGATCAGGGGGCGGCTGCCGTGATTCTCCGGGACAGCGTACCGCGCGCCCAGCAGGGCGGGCTCTGGCTGGAGGTGCTCGCTCCCACGCCACCTGAACAGGCGGCCAAATGGCTGGATGCCATGCCTCCGGGGGATTCCAAATCCAACGCTGCGGCCGTCATCCTTTCCCGCTGGCTGAAGCGCAATCCTGAAGCCGCCGCTGCCTGGCTGGACAAGTTTGGGGCAGGACTGCCGCTGTCCGAGGTGGAGAAGATTTTCCATCCCAACTATGGTTACTCAGACACCCAGGACGATGTGGGAGCCCCCGATCCGATGGAGGCTGCCCGCCGTGCCTTCGAGGCCGCGAAGCTCCCCGCCGCGCGCCGGTTTTTCGCCGAAAGCTATCTGCGCGAGGTGGAAGCCGCGCAGCCTGGCCAGTTGACCGAGATCACCACTGTTGTGGAAAAGGAACTTGCCTCCTCCGATGCCACGGCCCTGATGACGGAGGCCGCGCTGAAACAAATGCGGGCCGACCCCGCCGCCTACCTCGCTGATCTCGCGCCGGAGCAGATCAAACAACTCCCGCCCGACTTTACGAGAGAGGCAATTTCCAGCTGGGCCTCAAAGGAAACTCCCACCGCCACACGATGGGCGGTCGCGCAGGGGCGGCCCGAGGAGACTGCCCAGTGCGTCGATTCCTGGTACCGGCTCGACCCGCCCGCCGTCATCCAGTTTGCCCTTGCGCTGCCTCCGGGCCTCGTTCGGGACAGAGGGTTGGAAAAACTCTGCGACCGCCTGAGCTGGGATCAGGATTTCGCCACGGCAGAAAAATGTCGCGCCCTGATCGAGGACAAAGACCTCGCCCAAAGTGCAGCCTTCCGCATCAGCGAGGGGAAAAAGCGGCAGGAGCAGAGGAAATGAATCGAGATTTGTCTGTTTGACCGTCAGGCGGCTGCGGTTACGATTGGGCACGTTTCTTCACCCGTCATCCTCCCATGCGTTCACCCACTCCCGTCTGGTTCCTCGTTGTCGCTGCCTCGTCGGCGTTTTCATTTTGGGCGGGCAGTCGGCGGGGAGCGGGGGATGGGAAAGGAGGGGACGCCGCAGAGGCGGGGGCTGTGGCCAGTTCTCCAGCCCGCGTCCCAGTCCTGAAGGCACCACCGCCGACAGTGTCTGCCCCGCCTGCACCGGGTGCTGCGAGCCTGCTCTCGGTGGCCGACGCGCCTACAGAGGCTGATTCCATTGCGCTTTCAAGAGAGGACTAATTTGACCCAAGGCCACGCCGTCAGCGATTTGATGCGTGCTGCATTTGCGCAGAGCTTTTCCAGGCCGTTCTTCAGCTGCTCACGCACCGCAGCCATGGTGGAAAAAACCCGATTGGGAAAGGCCTTCTCCCGCAGTTCATCCCAGATGCGTTCCTGCGGGTTGAGCTGCGGGGAGTACGGAGGCAGCCCGATCAAGGCGATGTTCGCCGGCACAACTAAATCTTTCGATTTGTGGGAGCTGGCTCCATCCACCACCATTAGGATGTAGTCTTTGGGGTGCCGGCTGCTGACCTGCTCCAGAAAGAACCCCATCTCTACCGTGTTCATCTTCTCACAGCAGCGGTGCTCCATCGTGCCGTCCATCGGACTGACCGCCGTGCGGTTCCCCCATTTTCCCCAAACCCCCTGGGGTAGGCCTGCTTCCGTCGGCCACGAAGGCTACCCCAGGACATGGACACCAAGTCCGGGAACCGCATCGCGGTTCCGGCCCCCGAAATCAACGGCCCCGAGACCCGCCCCGCCCCCCGGTGCCACGCCGCCCCCGCCACACACGGTGGGGCGAGGCTCCCGCCGAGCCGCATCGCCCCAAGCCGACGCGCCCCAGGCTCCGCCGCCCCGCTGGCCCGGGGCACGAACCGCACAGAGGATTGCCTTCGGCCATCTCCGCTGCGCTCCGGTTGTGCGGACCACTTTCCGGGTGCGCGATCCTGGGGAGCCTACCGGAGGCGGTCCACGGAATCGAGGAAGCGCTCCCAGCGGGGGCCAGGGCGGCCGTGTTCCAGGAGGATGCGGGGGCAGTCCTTGTGCCAGCCGTTGGGTCGCATGGGCCAGTGGTAGTGGGGGACGATGTTCGCGCGCGGGATGCCGTAGTGGGCGGCGAGGGAGGCGACGAGGCGGCGGGTGTTCTCGATGGTGGCGGCCTGGCGGGCGGGGCTGCTGAATTCACACATCTCGATGCCGATGCTGTTGGTGTTCCCGGGGCCCTCGTGGTCGGCGTGCTCGCCCTGCTCGGTGAGGGGCATGTGCTGGATGGCGCCGCGATCGTCGACGGTGAAATGCCAGATGTTCCAGCGGTGGCGGTTCCACTGGGTGGTGGCGGGGATGCCGCCGCGCTTGAGCAGGCTGGCGTGGGCGGCGGCGGTACCGTTCACGCTTTGTGTGCTATGGACGGTGATGAAGGTGGGGCGCAGAGGCAGCTTAAGCTGGCGCCCGTAGCGCCCGTCGGGGATGAAGTCCTGGACGACGGCCACTCCGCGCCAGGACGGCGTGCCGGTGGCGGCACGTGGCCCGGGGGCACAGGAGGCGAGCAGGCCGGCCGAGACGAGGGCGGCGGAAAGGAGGAGGCGTGTGGTCATGGCAGGACTCCTCTCTAACCAGAATCGGCGATTGGCAATGGACGATTGGCGATTGGCAGTCGCGGCGCGGTGCGGCGGTGGCTGGGGGCACGCTGGTCAACCGCGAATGGACGCGAATGAGCGCGAATAAGGAGGGGAGAAATTGGCGGGGGAAAACGGGCTGACGCCGGGAGGGCTGGGGTGGGGCCTGGGTGGGGCATGTGGCAAGGCCCCCTCAGAAGCGGCGGGCTGACGCCGGGAGCGGGGTGCGGGGGCGGCCTGAGGTTGGGCCGGGTTTCTGGTTGCTTCCGGCGGTTCTGCGGATCAACTGGCGGGCACGCGGCAACCATGGCTGACATTCGACTCATCGCAGGTCTGGGGAATCCAGGGCGCGAGTATGAGAACACCCGGCACAATGTCGGGTTTCTCATCCTCGACCGTCTGGCGAGGGATCTTGGCGCGGTCTTTACCAAACAGGCCAAGTGGCAGGGCGAGGTGGGGAAGGCGGGCGGCGTCCACCTGGTCAAACCGCTGACGTTTATGAACCTGAGCGGCCAGTCCGTGGTGGCGCTGGCCCGGTTTCACCGGCTGACGCCGGACCAGTGCCTGATCGTCTACGATGACAAGGACCTGCCCTGCGGCCAGCTGCGGATGCGGGAGGGCGGCTCGGCCGGGGGGCACAACGGGATGAAGTCGCTCATCGCCCACTTTGGCACGGATGCGTTCCCCCGGCTGCGGTTCGGGATCGGCGCGGCGCGGAGCAGTGTGGTGAACCACGTCCTGGGCCAGTTCACCACCGAGGAACGGGCCTCCCTGGAGAAACCACTTGACCGGGCCGTGGATGCCATAAAGTACGCCCTCCAATTTGGGCCCGTGCGGGCCATGACACTTTTTAATCGAAACGAAGAACAAGTGGCGCCCCCAAAGGAGCGTCCGACCAAAACACAAGACCATCATGAACAAGTATCAAGCCGTCATCGTCCTCAACACCCGGGGCAAGGAAGACAGTGTGGAGAAAATGATCAGCCAGATCGGGCGTGACATTGAGGCCGAGGGCGCGAAGCTCGAGCAAATCGACCAGCTCGGCCGCCGCAAATTTGCCTACAACGCACGCAAGCTGGAGGAGGGGTTCTACGTGAACTTCTTCTTCTCCGCTGATCCCGCAAAACTGGAGCCTCTCCGCAAGAAGCTGAAGCTGAACGACGACGTCTTCCTCCAGCACTATCAGTGCGTGCCCGCGCCGGTCTTGAAGAAGAAAAAAGCCTGATTTGGGGCCGCGTCACGCGGTTTTCACCCGGTTTTCGATCCTGACGGCGCACCGGCCTCCGGCGCGTCGTCATTTTTGTGCTCCGCCGCTTCTTTTAGTTGACCCCTCCGCCGCTCCCCACTACCTGCCTTCTCTGAACTATGGCATCTTTCAATAAAGTGATGTTGATGGGGAACCTGACCCGGGACCCCGAGATCCGCTACACCCCAAAGGGCACCGCCGTGCTCGAGATCGGGATGGCGATGAACCGCCGTTACAAGGTGGAGGAGGAATGGAAGGAGGAGGTCACGTTCGTGGACGTCACCTTCTGGGGCCGCTCCGCGGAGACGATCACCCAGTATTGCAAAAAGGGCCGCTCCCTTTTCGTGGAGGGCCGCCTGCAGCTGGACACCTGGGAGGACAAGGCCTCCGGCCAAAAGAAGAGCCGCCTCCGGGTGGTGGGAGACACTTTTCAGTTCGTCGGCCCGCGCGAGGGTGGCGAGGGTGGAGGAAGCAGCGGTGGCGGCAGTGGCGACTATGGCGCCCGCAGCAGCTCCCCGCCTGCCGCCCGGCCAGCCAACGGTGGTGGTGGCGGCAGTTCGCGCCCTCCGATGGACGAGCCCCCGCCCTCCTACGAGGACGACGAGCAAATTCCGTTTTAATCCCGGTCCCGAAATCCCCCGCATCCGCCGCCCGCCCCGGGCTGCCCCGGCGGGTCGCGGAAATGCGGCCCCTCCCCTCCATGAAATCCCGAGCCTCCCTCCTTTTTTCCCTCCTCCTGACCGGTCTCGCCTGGGCCGGGCCAAGGCTGGAACCGCTGGCCGGCACGGGAAAGGCGGGCTTCTCCGGCGACGGCGGCCCGGCGCTGAAGGCGGAGATCAACAACCCCTTTGGCCTTGTGCGCGGCCCGGACGGGGCACTGTATTTCTGCGACACGATGAACCACGCGGTGCGGAGGATCGATGCGAAGGGCGTCATCACCACCGTGGCCGGGACCGGCAAAATGGGCTGCGCGGGCGATGGCGGTCCGGCGGTAAAGGCGCTGCTCAACGAGCCCTACGAGGTGCGCTTCAACCGCGCTGGTGACCTGTATTTCGTGGAGCGGATGAACCACGACATCCGCCGGGTGGATGCGAAGACGGGGGTCATCACCACCGTGGCTGGAAATGGCAAGGACGGCTTCTCCGGCGACGGCGGCCCGGCGGACAAGGCCCAGCTGCGCCAGCCGCACAGCATCCAGTTTGACGCGGCGGACAATCTTTTCATCTGCGACCTGCTGAACCACCGGGTGCGCAGGATCGACGCCGGCACGGGGGTCATCGGCACCGTCTGCGGCACGGGAAAAAAGGGATCCCCGGCCGACGGCGCGGCCATTTCCCCGGCGACGCCGCTGGCCGGCCCGCGGGCGATGGACTTCGCCCCGGATGGCACCCTCTGGCTGGCCCTGCGCGAGGGAAATGCCGTCTACCGCCTGGACCTGAAGGAAGGGAAGCTGCACCACGTCATCACGAAGGACCTCCACGGACCGAAGGGCCTCTCCCTTGCGCCGGATGGCCGGATTTACCTGGCAGACACGGAGAGCCACTCGATCACGTGGTTTAATCCGGCGGACGCCGCCCCGGCGGTGAAGACGCTGGTGGGCGACGGGAAAAAAGGCCTGCTGGCCCGGCCGCACGGCGTCTTTGTCGACAAGGACGGCAGCGTGCTCATCGGCGACAGTGAGAACCACCGCGTCTGGCGCGTGGAGCCGAAGTGAGGCGGCCATGGACTCCGCCTCCAGGACCAGCGCCCTCCTCGCCATGGCCCGCTCGCTCATGCGTGCGGGGGACCTGACGGAGCTGCTGGACGAGATCCTCCAGCGCGCGCGGGATGTGATGGTGTGCGAGGTGTGCTCGATCCTGCTGCCGGAGGCGCCGGGGGGCGACCTCGTCATCCGCTCCACACGGGGCGACCGGCTGCCGGACGGACCGCTGCGGGTGCCGCCGGGCCTGGGCATCTCGGGCTTCGTCTTTCAAAACCGCCAGCTGGTCAATACAGTGAATGCCCAGGAGGATCCGCGCCACTTTTCCCCGCGCACGGTGAAAACCGGGCTCCTCACCCGTGCCATGCTCAGCCTGCCGCTCATGGATGGCGCGGAGTGCCTGGGGGTGATGCAGGCGATCAATCCGGACCACGGCGGCGCCTTCACCGCCGAGGATGAGGGCATTTTCGAGACGCTGGGCTCCTTGGTTTCCGCCACCCTGGTGCGCGTGCAGGCGCACGAGTCCGCCGTGCGCGAGGCGGCGGCCCGGCGGGAGTTCGCCCTGGCCAATGAGATCCAGCAGAGCTTCCTGCCGCCACCCCGGGCGGATGCGCCGCCATTCGAGATTCAGGCCTTCTACCAGCCGGCCAGCGAGGTGGGGGGCGACTTTTATTTCTACCACCGGATCGACGAGCACCTGCTCCTGGCGGGCCTCGGCGATGTGTGCGGCAAGGGGCTCGCCGCCTCGCTGGACATGGCGCGGTGCTCCACGCTCATACCCTCCCTCACGCACCTGCTCCAGACCCAGCCGCTGGGCGGGTGGGTCAGCCGGCTGAATGACCAGCTCTGCCTGCAGATGCGGCCCGGGCGCTTTGTGGCAGCCACCTTTCTCCTGGCGGATGTGCGCAGCGGTCGCGTGGAGGTGGTGGCGGCCGGGCAGTTTCCCCCGCTGGTGCCGCTGCACGGGCGCTGGCAGCCGCTGCCGGGCGAGACCGGGCCGCCGCTGGGCATCGCCCCGGGGCTCACCTACCGGGCAAAGCGCGTGCCCCTCGGCCTCAGCCGGGAGTGGCTCCTCTACTCGGACGGGCTCGTGGAGTTGAGAAATGTGGCGGGCGACTACTTTGGCGATGCGGCCTTTGAGCAGACGCTCGCCGCCCTGCCGCCCGGCTCCCGCACGCTGGACGTGCTCGTGGACGCGTGGCGGGCCTTTTCCAGCGCTCCGCACCACCGGGACGACTGCTCCGTCGTCTGGCTGCGGGACACCCGCCCGGCCCCCCATGCGGAGCTGCACCTCGTCTGCGGGCCGGAGAGCATTCGGGACGGGCGCGCATTCTTCGAGCAGTGGGCCGTCTTTGCCGGGTGCGATGAACCCACCGCCGGCCTCGTCGCCCTGGCCACGGACGAGGTGCTGACCAACCTCCACCGCCACGCCTACGAGGGAAAAGGCGGCCCCGTCACCTGCACCGCCACCCTGGAGCCGACCCGCCTCGTCCTCCGCCTCATCCACAGCGGCTGCGGCATCGCCTCGTGCGACCTGCCCCCGCCCTCCCCCGCCTGCCCGGACCGCCCCGGCGGCATGGGCATGTGCGTGGTGCGCTCGGTCTTCGAAACAGTCGAGCTGAGCAAGGGCGGGGAGAAATCCGAAATCCTCCTCGTGAAGGAGCTTGATCTTCAGGCCCGTCCCGAGGCCGGTTGACGCCGTCGCTGCGCGCCTTCATGGTGGCGGGGAAATGTCCTCACTTTTCCACACCACCCACCAGAGCCCGCTCGGCCCCATCCTCCTCCTCGGCACGGAGCAGGCGCTGCACGGGCTGTATTTCCTCGGGCAAAAACGGCAGGCCGAAGTGCCGGCGGACGCGGTGGCTGCGGAGAAGCCGTTCCGCCGCGTGCGGGCGCTGCTGGACGAGTACTTCGCCGGAAAAGCGGTCGATTTCGACGTGCCACTGCACCTTGATGGCACACCGTTTCAGGAAACCGTGTGGCGCGCCCTGCTCACCATTCCGCGCGGGCAGACACTCAGCTACGCCGCCCTCGCCGCCCGGGTTGGCCGCCCCGCCGCCGTGCGCGCTGTGGCCCTCGCGAACGCCTGCAACCGCATTTCCCTCATCATCCCGTGTCACCGCGTCATCGCGACCAACGGCACCCTCACCGGCTACGCCGGGGGCCTCGTCCGCAAACGCTGGCTGCTCGACATGGAGGCCGGGCAGCCGGTTATGCAGCAGCTGCTCAGCGCATGACCGGCGGCGGGAAGCCGCCACCTTCACGTCTTCGAAACGAAGGCCGCTTCAGCCCCGGCCCTTCGGTCGTCTGGCTTGGCTCTCGGACACCAGTTTGCGCAGGGCCGCTATCAGGCGGTCCTCTTTAGAACTCCCAGGCTTCAGGCGCCTGTCTAGATCTGCAATCACGTCCGCATCCGGTTCCAGTTCCTGCAAAAAATCCCGAAGCTCGCGGGCCTCTGACACGCGACCATGGGCGAGATGGATGCGGGCGCAGAGGTAGTGCCAGTGGCGGACCTCGGAGATGTGAAACATTGTCACGTTTGGACAGACGGCAGGCAGCGTGTCGCCCCTCTCGAAGAGGAGTTGCTCCGCGCCCGCAACATCGCCCTCATCCAGCCGCAAGTGGCACAGGGACATCCGGCCAAAGAGATAGTCCGGGAAATCGCGGAACACGGCCTCGTTCAATTCCCGGGCCTTTGCGCTCTGGCCCGTCAGGCGGTAGCAGGAGCCCAGCCAGTTTCTGAAGCAGTGAACATCAGGGTACAGGCTGATCCATTCCAGAAGCGGGGCGATGCACCTGGCCGGTGCGGTGCCAAGGTTCTCGAAAAGATTTGCCATCTGGGCGCGGACGCTGGCGGGCAGGCGATCAAGTTCCGGGGATGGGAGAGGATCCCGCGTGACCATGAATTCGGGGGCGAAGCGCATGACCACCCCTTTCGGGAGGGTGGGGATGCGCGAGGCCTGAGCGGCAGACCGTGCCCCGCCACGCTGAGTTCTTTTGTTTCGCTTCGGCATTCGGCCCCGTAAACCAGGCCGCCTCGAAGGTCAAGGCCGCCCGCCACCCGCAAGGCAACCCGCAATAGAATGGTGGGCCGCGTGCATTCACGCTGCGGCATCTGTTTACGAGCCACGGACAGGTACAATGGAGGTTCACCCCTCCGCAGGCGGCTGCCATGCCTACCCGTTCACCGCACGTCTCTCCACCAGCTGCGTCTGCTGGCGCACCTTCACGATGCGGTCTTCGGGCAGGATGCCGCGCCAGTGGGCGCCGGGGTAGAGGAGGGAGCGGCGGCCGAGGAGGCTGCCGGGGCTGATGACGCTGTTGGAGCCGACGTCGACGTTGTCCCCGAGGACGGCTCCGAATTTTTCGAGGCCGGTTTCGATCCTGCCTCCCGGCTGGTCGGGGGCGGGGATGGTGATTTTCGCGTGGTCCAGCCGCCAGTTCGACAGGATGGCACCGGCGCCGAGGTGGGCCTTGTAGCCGAGGATGGAGTCGCCCACGTAGTTGAAATGGGGGATCTCGCAGCGGTCGAAGAGGACGCAGTTTTTGAACTCGGACGAGTTTCCCACGATGCAGTGGTCGCCGATGATCACGTTCTCCCGGATGTAGGCTCCGGGGACAATGGTGCAGTTTTTCCCGATCCACGCCGGCCCGAGGATGATGGCGCCGGGCATGATGGTGGTGCCTTCGTCGATGAAGACGTTCTCACCAATGAAGGCCGCGCCGCCGGGTTTCCCCTCGTGGACGACGCGCCCGTGATTCCCGGGCTTGAGCGTGTCCGCGAGGTAGGCCTTGATTTTGCCCACCGCCGCCCAGACCGGCTCGGATTCCGGAAAAAGCTGGCCGTGAATCGTGTGGCTGAGATCGAGGTAGTCTGAGGGCGGAAAAAAGGACATGCGGAAGGCTGGGACGAGGCGGGCTGGTGAGGTGGCGAGCCTGCGGCCCTACACGGTCAGGATTTCCTTCTCCTTCTTGACCAGATGCTCGTCGATGTCCTTCACGGCGGCGTCCGTCACGGCCTGAATCTCCTTTTCGGTGCGCTTCAGCTCGTCCTCCGTCATGGTGCCGTCCTTCTGGCTTTTCTTGGCGGCCTCCATGCCGTCGCGGCGTGCGGCGCGCAGGCGGATTTTGCCTTCCTCGCCCATGGTTTTGATGATCTTGACCATCTCCACGCGGCGCTCATGGCTCAGTTCCGGCACCGGGATGCGGATGCGCTTGCCGTCCATGACTGGGTTCACCCCCAGCTTCGACTCGCGCAGCCCGCGGTCGACGTCCTGCATCGTGCTCGGGTCGTGCGGCTGCACCATGATCGTCCGGCTGTCCGGCGTGGTGATCATGGCCATAGCTTTGAGTTTCATGGAGGAACCGTAGATGGTGACGTAGATGTCGATGCCTTCCACAAGCTGGGGCGAGGCCTTGCCTGTGCGCACGGCGGCGAACTCGTGGATGACGAATTCCACGGCCTTGTTCATGTGCTCCTTGGTGTTCTTGATGATGGTGGCTGGGTCCATTGTCGTTGCGGGAAAAATGGGGTGGCTGGGCTGCGGGACCGGCTGGTTCAGACGGGCTCCGAGGTCGGCGCGGAGCTGACAATGGTGCCGATGTTCTCGCCGAGCAAGGCCCGGGTGACGTTGCCCGGAGGGGACATGTCAAAAACCACGATCGGCTTGTTGTTTTCCATGCAGAGGCTGAAGGCGGTGGCGTCCATGACCTTCAGCTGGCGAACCAGGCAGTCGTGGAAGGAAATGGTGGCGAAGCGGCGGGCGTCGGGGTTTTTCTTCGGGTCGGAGTCGTAGATGCCGTCCACCTTGGTGGCCTTGAAGATGGCGTCCGCACCGATCTCGCTGGCACGCAGGGCGGCGGTCGTGTCTGTGGAGAAAAAGGGGTTGCCCGTGCCTGCCGCGAAGATGACGACTCGGCCCAACTCGAGGTGCCGCATGGCGCGGCGGCGGATGAAGGGTTCGGCCACATTGTCCATGCGGATGGCGGCCTGCACCCGGGTCGGCACGTCGTGCGCCTCCAGCATGGACTGGAGGGCGAGCGAATTCATGACTGTGGCCAGCATGCCCATGTAGTCGGCCGTGGCGCGGTCCATCCCGCGGTTCTGGGCGGTCACCCCGCGCCAGAAGTTCCCCCCGCCGACGACGACGGCGATCTGGAGGCCGGTGGCGTAGGCATCCTTGATCTGCACGGCGATGTCCTCCACGATTTCGGGGGCGATGTTGTCATGGCTCCCAACCTCGCGGAGGGCTTCTCCACTGAGTTTGAGCACAACGCGTTTGAACTTTCTGCCAGTGGACGGGGCCTGGGTCATAATGATTGGGTGGGAAACCCGTCAAGATAAACACCAGCCCCCGGACAAAGGAAAGGAAAAATTCGCAGCTTCCTCCCGATCTCCGCAGCACGCTGAAACCCGGAGCAGGTGTCCGCCTTTCCGTTTGCACAGGCCGGGACTTTCGGCGAGAGACCGGGCTTCTCCTTCACCTCTCATTCCCCATTCATGAAAGTTCTCATCACCGGCGGCAGCGGGTTCATTGGCAGTCATTTGGTCGAATATTTCGAGGGCCGCGCGGAAGTGCGCGTGCTGGACAACCTGCGCAGCGGGCACAGAAAAAACCTCGACGGCTTCAAGGTCGAGTTCATCGACGGCAGCATCCTGGACCGGGATCTGGTGCGCCGGGCGGTGGAGGGGGTGGACTACGTTTTCCACCTGGCGGCACTGGTGAGCGTGCCGGAATCCGTCTCAAAAGTGAAGGAATGCGTGGACCTGAACGTGATCGGGCTGCTGAACGTGCTGGAGGCATCGGCAGAGGCAGGGGTGAAGAAGCTTTGCTTCGCCAGCTCGGCGGCCATTTACGGGGACAACCCGGAGGTGCCCAAGGTGGAAACCATGATCCCGGAGCCCAAGAGCCCGTATGCCATCACGAAACTGGATGGCGAGTACTACTGCCGGTTTTTTGAAACCGAGGGGCGGCTGAAAACGGCGAGCCTGCGGTTTTTCAACGTCTTCGGCCCCCGGCAGGACCCGGCGGGCGGCTACGCAGCGGCGGTGCCGATTTTTATGGCCAAGGCGGTGCGCGGGGAGCCGATCACCGTCCACGGCGACGGGGAGCAGACGCGGGACTTCGTTTTTGTGAAGGACATCGTCTCCGGACTCGTCTTTGCCTCGCAGAACGAACACGTGAGCGGGTCGTTCAATGTGGGCTACGGCGGCAGCGTGACCATTAATGACCTGGCGCAGGAAATCATCCGCCTGGCGGGCTCAGAGTCCCAAGTGCTGCACGGTCCGGTGCGTGCGGGGGATGTGAAGCACTCCCGCGCCTCCGCCGCGAAGCTGCGCGACGCCGGCTGGGAGCCGGTGAGCAGCCTGGAGAAGGGGCTGGCGGAGACGATGGCGTGGTATCGCGCCGCCAGCGTGTGAGTTCCTTGTTTCCTCCGGGCGAAATCCGGGTATGATGCCCCCACCATGAAGCTGTGCTGCTCCAGTCTGCTGCTCGCCTGCGTCCTCGCCGGCTGCTCGTCCCGTCCCAAGAAGGACACGCTGGAAACCCAGGGCCGGATGGAGCACGAGGCGCAGCACCTGACCCAGGGCGAGGTGAAAGGCCGCCGCTCCGGATTTGAGGGCAAGTCCTACCAGGGCAAAACGGTCAGCCTGAAGGAATTCAAAACCAAGTCCGCCGCCGTGACCAAGGCGTGGAAAGGCACTTCAGAGTTCAACACGCAGGCCCGGCAGAACCAGAACTTCGCCGACAAGCGCTCCACCGAGGACGGCAAAAAGGAGGCGCGGCTGGGCGAGAACAAGGTGCGCACCTTCGCCAACCGGATGCAGGACCAGGCCGCCTCCGAGTCCGGCGACTACCGCGACGGCACGAAAAAAGCCGCCACCTGGATGGCCCAGGCCGACAAGAAAAAACCATTCGGCACCAAGGCGTGGCGGGTGGCCGAGAAATCCCAGGAAAATCCCCTCACCCCGGAAGCCCTCTCCGCCGGCAGCGCCCCCTACGGCGGAGCCCCGGTGACCACGGGCGAGGACGGGAAAATGTCAGTCAAACCGCTGGAATTCGAAAACACCCGCGGCACACTCACCTCGAAGGACATGAGCGTGGACGATGTGCGGCGGATGCTGAACAAGGGGACTCAATAGGAACCCGGGCGCAGCATTGACGGTGAGACTGGATGAACTCACGTTCCGAGCCGTGACCACAATTCTCTCAGCAAATGGCCTTGTCGAAATCCTTTCGACTAGACGCACTGCGTTTGGGCACGTGCGCGTTCACTTCGCCACTTCACTCACCCGCACGCTGTAGCGGCGGGAGACGAGCCATTTCACGCCGAGCATGTCGAGGGTGGCGCGGAGGGCGCGGTTGCCGAAGCCGTATTTGCTGACGCCGTGGACGCGGGCGCGGTGGTTGACGGGCAGCTCGACGACGCTGTGGCCGGCACCCTTGATGAGGGCGGGAATGAACCGGTGCATGCCGGTGAAGGGGAAGAGGGCGTGGCGGCAGTCGCGGCGCATGGCCTTGAGGGTGCAACCGGTGTCGCGGACGCCGTCGTGGACGAAGCGGGACCGGATGAAGTTCGCGATGCGGCTCTGGATTTTCTTGAAGGTGGTGTCCTGCCGTTTGGCCCGGTAGCCGCAGGCGAGGTCGGCGCCTTTTTCGATCTCGGCGAGGAGGAGGGGAATGTCCGCCGGGTCGTTCTGGAGGTCGCCGTCGATGAGGGCGATGATCTCGCCGCGGGCGGCCATGATGCCGGCGTACATGGCGGCGCTCTGCCCGGTGTTTTTCTCGAGGAGGAGGACGCGGATCCACGGCTCCTTCGGGATGCGGGAGACGGTGGCGTCCTTTGACCCGTCATCGACGAGCACGAGTTCAAAGTCGATCCCCTTCAGCGCAGCGGCCACCTCGGTGACCATGGGCTGGACGTTGTCCTCCTCATTGTAGAGGGGGACGACGAGGGAGAGGCGGGGTGTGGAGGACGAATCTGGCACAGTCTCTACAAAGGGCGTCCGTGCCAGCCGGCGCAAGCGAAAATGGTGAGGCGACGCACGGGCTGGCCGGCGCGCATGAGGTCGAACATGGCCACGGGCTTCACGGAATCGAAGCCGTCCCGCACCTCCGCATGGGGGGGACGGCCGCGGTCGTCATCTGTGATGTAGAGGGCGGTGCGGCCCAAGTAGGGCGAGCCTGCGGCATCATACCGGGGCCAGAAGGCGGTCTCGTCCTGGGCGATGACGCGGGCGGGGGCAAAAACGCGCGGGTGTTTTCCATCCGGCTGAAAAACGGGGAGGTCGGGCGCGAGGTAAAACTCCAGCACAGCGGCCAGGGACTGGCTGTCCGCGATGAGGAAGGGCTCACCGTCCGGCCCGGCGGCGGTGGCAGTGATGACCGGGGCGCACTCGGTGGCGGCCTGCTTCCAGCCTCTGAGTTTCCCCGCCGGGTCGAGCTGGTAGGACCACGTGAGGCCGGCGTGGCGCAGGAGGTCCGGCTGGAGGAGGACGACGGAGTAGCCGGCGGCCAGGGCGAGGCCGGCCTTGAGCGCGAGGCGGAGAGTGGCGGGCGTCCAGTCCGTCTCCAGCCAGTGGCGGGCGAGGAGCAGGCCGCAGCCGAGCAGGGCGGGGGCGGTCCAGTCCAGCCCGCCCTCCCCCAGCAGGGCGAGGCCCGCGCCCAGCACGAGGGAGGGCACGGTGAAGGCGAGGAGAAACGTCCCGCCGTCGTCCCCGTGGGCCTGCCGCCGCCAGCGGAGCACGCTGTGCCAGAGGGCCCAGAGCAGCCCGAGGAAAACCAGCGGGGAGGCCGCACCGGTGAGCTGGCCCAGCCAGGCAAAAAACTCGCCCACACGCGGGGCGTGGCTGAGCGACTGCCAGTGGTGCCGCCACGGCAGCCAGTCGTGGTGGATTTCCCAGAGAAACATGGGCAGCGCCATAAGAAGGCAGACGCCGAGCGCCAGCCACGGGCCGCGCTGGGTGCGCCGCCGCCGCCAGCGCCGTGAGCCGGTGAGCAGCACGACCAGCCCGAGCGGGGCCAGGATGCCCGCCGGGGAGGCCAGCCAGGCCGCCCCCATGGCCGCGCCAGCCAGCGGCCAGTAGCGGGTGCGCGGGTCCGCCCGGTGCACGGCCCGCCAGATCATCAGCAGCGCCAGCGTCCAGAAAAAGAGCGAGACCGCGCCCGGCAGCAGGAGCACGCCGCCGGCATTGAAGAGTGGGGTGAAATTCAGCACCACCACGGTCCAGACGGCCGTTTTGTCGCCAAAGAGGCTGTTCACCAGCCGGAAAATCAGCAGGCTGAGCCCGAGACTGAAAAAGGGCATCCACACGCGCAGACCGAACGAATTTTGCCCGAAGATGGCCGTGCCAATGCGGGCCAGCAGCGGGACCAGAGGCCCGTGGTCCCAGTAGCCCGCCGCCAGATGCCGCCCCTCCGCCCAGAGGCGCGCCTCGGCAGGCGACAGCTCGTGCGCCGCCCCCAGCACGAGCCGGAGAAGCGTCAGAATGAACAACCCGGCCAGCACGGCGCGGGGTATGTCGTTGGGGAAAAATCTCACGGGTTTCCTGGCTGGCGGGGATTTTCCGCCGCCCTCATCAAACCTGCATTGCCGCATCTTTCCAGGCTTCTCTTTCGCCACTGTCAGGATCAGCCCGCGAGGAAGCCTCGCGGGGCGAAAAAGTGAAAATCATGCATTTCCCCCTTGCATTTCCGCAGCCCCAGGCAAATATCCGGTCCGCCAATTTGGCAGACCAAACGACCCTTTCGTCTATCGGTTAGGACACCGCCCTTTCACGGCAGTAAGACGGGTTCGACTCCCGTAGGGGTCGCCAATTTATCGAACACACTGCGCCGGGACCATCCGCTGGTTCCCGGCCTTTTTGTTTTTCGCGCCCGCTCCCCTGCCCCGTGCGCCGCCCATCGGATTGCCAGGCCACTACCTCAAATGCCGGAATGGTTTGGAACACGAGGGGACGAAAGGAACGGAGGACCAGACCTTAAGGCACGGAGATCAAAGTCCAGCCACCTCATCCGGCGGGTGACGGATGGCATGGGCGCAACAAGTTCTTTCTCCGTTTCCTCCGTGCCCTCCTGTCAAATCCTCGCCGTTCTTAGGATTACCGCCGCAGAGCCGAACGGTAGTTCAAAATCCCCTGCACAATCGCCGTGGCCAGGGAGTTCCGGTAGTCCACGGACTGGAGCTTTGATCCCTCGGTGGCATTCGTGATGAAGCCGCCTTCGAACAGGATGCCGGGTTTTTCCAGACCCTTCAGCACAAACCAGCGGTCCCGCATGATGCCGCGGTCGATCGGTTTCAAGCGCGTGAGCACGGCGGCGTGAACAGCGGTGGCGAGGGCAATATTCTCGGAGTCGCGCTGGTTTCCCTGGAAGCGCACCGCATCGCTCTCATTCCCGTCCTTCTTGCTGCGGGCCGTCCCCTGCGGGGCGATGGCGTAGGTCTCCACCCCGCTCGCCTTCGAGCCCACGGCTCCGCCGTCATTGAAATGAATGCTGACAAAAATGCCGTTGGGGACCCTGTTCGCGATGGCCACGCGGTCGGAGAGCGAGGGGTAGGTGTCCTTCACCCGCGTCATCACCACCTTGATGCCCTGCTTTTGCAGCATGTGCCCGACCCGCAGGCCGAGGTCCAGCGTGTAGTCCTTTTCCCAGCCATAAACGCCCCGCGCCCCGGTGTCGTGGCCGCCGTGGCCAGGATCGATGATCACGGTGTCAAATGGCTTGCCCTGGATCGCCTTGGGCCGGAGCACGGGGTCGATCAGCTTGCTCAGGTCCAGCCGGGAAACCAGAATCTCGCCGCCCTCTGAAAGCACGGAATAGCTCAGGTTGAACTTCACGCCGTTGATCAGCATTTCCGTGCTGCCTACACGAAGCTTCATCACGATGGCCGGAGAGCGAAACCAAACCTCGCCGCCCTTGTTTTCGAGAGCGGTGAAGGAGTAAAACTGCTTGATCCCCTTGGCAGTGACGTTGTCCCTGCCCCCCGCCTCGACAGTTTTCCACGACATCGTCCCCGGTGCCGGTGCGGACGCCGGGGCCAGACTGGGCTTCGCTGCGGACTTTGGCTCCGGCTTCGCATCGGACTTCGACTTGGACTTGGCCTCGGGCTTGGATTCGGGCTTGGATTCGGGCTTCGACTCAGGCTTGGACTCCGGGGAGGGCGCGGCCTCAGGAGTCGGGGCCGGTATCGGCTCTGGCGTGGCGGCGGGTGCCGAGGCGGGGTCGGATGCCGGCTCGGGAGTCGGAGCAGGCTCAGGAGCGGGCTCCGATGCAGGAGCGGGCACCGGAGCAGCAGCCGGCTTGCCGCCGGCAGCCAGCCCCGACAGCACGAGGCCCAGCCCTGCCGCAACGGGGCAGAGGACACTCACGAGGGCTGTGAAGCGGGAAATCATGGAGGGAGGGAGCGCGGAACATACTGCGGGCTCGTGCCCTTGCAACGATCCTCGCACAATCACTGGCTGATCGCCCGCTGGTAGTTCACCACACCCTCGGCGATGGCGAGCGCGTAGCTGGACCGGTACTCGGGCGTGTTGAGTCTTGCGGCGTCCCCGGGGTGCGTCATGTAGCCGCCTTCGATCAGGATGCCCGGCTTTCCGGTTTCCCGCAGCACCTCGTGACGGGCCCGGCGGATGCCGCGGTCGATCATCTGCATTCGCCGCATGACGGAGGAGTGGACAGCTGCGGCCAGGGCGATGTTCTCCCCGTCGCGCAGGTTTCCCTCCCAGAAATCCGGCACCAGGTCGTCCGCCTTCTTGCCGGCATCCAGGGTGGAGAGCGTGCCGCGCGGGGACATGGCGTAGGTCTCGATGCCGCTGGCCATCCGCGCTCCTCCGTTAAAATGAATGCTGACCAGAATCGAATCCGACGTTTCATGGCCGATCCGCGCCCGCTCATCGAGGGAGAGGCGAACATCCGTTTCCCTCGTCATCACCACCTTGAACCCGCGCTTCACCAGCTCGTCCCGGAGCTTGAGCCCGACGTCCAGGGCGAAAACGGGTTCGAGGATTTTCACACCGTTGATCCGCCCCTCAAAGCCGGTGTCATCCCCGCCATGGCCGGGATCAACCACAACGGTGGTGAAGGGTTTCGCCGTGCGCAGGTAGCCGGGGCGCAGCACGGGGTCGATGAGCTTCGCCAGGTCCAGGCGCGAGACCAGCACCTCGCCGTCGCGCACGAGGACGTTGTTGCTCAGGACGAACTTCGTGTTGTTCATCATGATTTCGAGGCTTTCCGTCTCCAGTTTCATCACCAGACTGGGGGAGCGGAACCACACGTCGCGCCCCAGCACTTCGAATTTATCGAACCGGTAGAAGGCGGCAATATCCTTCGCCGTCACGTACTCCCGGTCATAGAGATTGACTGTTTTCCACGCCGCCGCCCGCCCGCCACCACCAGCCAGCACGGAGCCGAGAGTACCGCCCAGCCACGCCAGGGTGCGGCGGCGGCTGGGGGAAAATGTGTGGTCGGCAGGCATGGTGAAGCGATTTTCTGAAGACGTTATCCGCAGCCGCAACCGCTCCCGGCGCAGGCCAGCGCGGGCTCCTCCTCCGGCAGGGCGGGGCCAGCAGGACGCTCCGGATCAAACGCCGGCGGCATCATGCCGCGGTTCGGCGCGAGCCCGTTCAGGTTCAGCGCCGCCAGGAGGTTCAGGTCTTCATTGGCCGCCGGGTTGGGCGCGGTCAGGAGTTTCTCCCCGTAGAAAATGGAGTTCGCTCCGGCAAAGAAGCACATCGCCTGGCCCTCGCGGGAGAGCAGGTTGCGCCCGGCTGAGAGGCGGACCTTCGCCTTCGGCAGGGCGATCCGCGCCGTGGCGATCATCCGCACGAGGTCAAAGACATCGACGTGCGTGTTGCCCGCCAGCGGCGTGCCAGGCATGGGCATCAGGGAGTTGATGGGCACGCTTTCCGGCGGTGGATTGAACCCGGCCAGCACCTCCAGCATCTTCAGCCGGTCATCCACCGTCTCCCCCAGCCCCACGATCCCGCCGCAGCAGACGGACATGCCGGCCGCCTGCACATTTTTGATCGTGCGCAGCCGGTCCTCGTACGTATGGCTGGTCACGATGTTCGGGTAGTGCTCCGGGGAGGTGTCGATGTTGTGATTGTACGCCGTCACGCCCGCCTCCTTCAGCTGCACGGCCTCCTCCGGCCCCAGCTCGCCCAGGGTGGTGCACACCTCCATGCCCAGCGTGCTCACGGAGCGGACGATGTCCAGCACCTGCTCGAACCGCTGAGTCCCGCCGCGCACCCCGCGCCAGGCCGCGCCCATGCAGAAACGCGTGGACCCGCTCGCCTTCGCCGCCTCCGCCTTTTCCATGATCTCGTCCCTGGACATCAGGCGCTCCGCCTTCACCCCGCTGCTGTAGCGCGCGCTCTGGGCGCAATAGGAGCAGTCTTCACTGCAGCCCCCGGTTTTGATGCTCAGCAGCGTGCACAGCTGCACCTCGTTCGTGCTCCAGTTGGCCTCATGCACGGAGCGCGCCTGCTTGAGCAGGTCAAAAAAGGGCTGGTGGTAAATGGCGGACAGTTCGTCAAAGGTCATGCGGCAGAGTGGTGTGGGTGGGAGTGGTTGGGCAGGCAGGCAAATCAGGGAGCATTATTCCTTCCAGTACCCGCCGGGCGAGAGGCCGGGCAGATTCCCGAAGGAAATGGGGGAGTAGTCCGTCTTCCCCATCGCACCCACCAGCGTCAGGCCGGTGGCTTTTTTCCAGCGGGCGGACATGCTCTCCGCCGTGTGGCAGCCCCAGCTCTTGCAGTAGGCGTTTTTCGAGAAAGCCCCGCTCCGGATCGGCCCCAGGTAGTCCTCATGCAGGAAAGACCGGCTCGCCCCGCTGATCTCGCAGCTGTAGTCCAGCATCCAGCAGTCCCGGTTCGAGTGGCCGAAGTACTCCAGGTTGCAAATCTTCACCTGGTTGCGGGGACGGCCGTTGTTGATGTACCGGACGATGTCGTCCCCGCTGTCAATCCAGATCAGGGCCACGCGATACTTGTCACGCACGCTCATGATGTTCGCGATGCAGGGCACCTTCTCCTCCGCCTCGCGGTCGATGTAGCCCCGGCGGTAAACCAGCCACGTGATCTGCGCCGCATCCCCGTGTGCCCGGCGGATCGAGTCCATCCGGATGCGCGCCGCGCGGACAAAATTTCCCCAATACCGGTCATGCGGGTCAGGTCTCAGCCCCTCCCACCGGGCGAGCGACGGCCCCCCGCTGATGATCACGAATTCATTGTGCTCATAGTCCCACTGCGCCCGCGTGGCAGCGCGGGAGACAGTCCCGCACCCCCCCAGCACCAGGGCCAGGAGCGCGAGCAGAAGGGTGAAACGACGAGTGTCTGGACGGGTCATCGTCCGGAACGTAGCAGACCTCCGCCACTTGTCCAAAACTGGCGCATTTCACCTCCCCGGGGCCGGTTTCCCCGCGGGGGCAACACATCCAGAGTCCGGCCTCGATTTTCCGGGGGAACTGGTGCAGCCGAGCCTCATGGCTGCTGAGCACAGGAAACCGGAAGCGCCCACCGGCACGGCACCGGGCGCTTCCGCTAAAAAGTCCATGCCGCAGACACCGAAAACGTGGGGGCCGGGTCCAGCGAATCCCCGCCTGAAAAGGTCTTTGTGTAGAGCGGCAGCAGGGCACTCACACTGCCTGTCAGATGCTCGTTGAACTTGTACCCGAGGCTCAGGGAGGCATTCACGGCGAACTGGCCGCTGTTCGGGTCCCGCCGGTCACTCCACTCGGAATAGCCGTAGTAGTTGCCCGCCACTCCGCCGGAAATCGAAAAGTTTTTCGTGGCCAGCCAGGTCAATCGCGGGATGAGCATGCCCTCCACGCCCCCATGGAAACCCGCACTGTTGGCATAGAATGGAAAACGCCCTTTCCCATACAGCGAGAAAGCCCACTTCTTCGCCACCGGGATGCCAAGGTAAAAATCCGCCACCGGATCCAGGGTTCCGTTGCCAAACTGAATGTGCAGGTGCTCCTTCCCCTCGTCCCCGGCCCGCAGCGGATCCTCTCTTTCATAGTCGCCCGACGGCAATGCGAGGCCGAGGGACAGGCGGAACACCGTCCCCTCCCCCAGGATGTCGCGCTTCCTCCACCCCACCCCTGCCTCAATGTCCGAAAACCCCTTGTAAACGGCGCTGCGGTGGTGATTCCTGCCTGAGCGAATGGCCGCGTCCTGGTCTTCAGCAGGCGTGCCTTCCTCAAAGAGAACATCCGCCTTTTGCTCCTTCACGAACCAGGCAACCCGGACAAAGGCGTCCCACCTTTCATCAAAGGTCCGCGACAAGCCCGCCTCGTAGCGGGTCAAGTCCAGCTCCACCCGGTGCGCGTGCTCTGAAACATTGATCACCCGGCCATCTGCGGTGACACCCTCCTCCTCGGGATGCCCGCCCGCCAGGCCGCGCGAGCTGGCCACGTCCAGCGAGAGCCGCCACGAGGAACCGTCCTGCCCTACCATGCCTGCTTCAGAATCCCCCGACCGGGGGATGGCGGGATTCGCTCAAGCCGGTCAGGCAAAAGCAGTCTTCGGCAGAGCCAGGCAGGCCGCCATGGCGAGAAGGGCAAAATGCGGTTTCATGGTAAAAGTCGTCACGCGATCCATGCTGGGGAGGGGCACGCCGCCGGAGGCCCCGCAGGATTGGGTTGCGGCGGGCAGGGTCCACCACCGCCGGAAAACAAGCAAACCCTTTCCACAACATTATCCTGAAAAGAGGAATAAGAACCGCAGATATCACGGAAGTCGCGGATATTGTATGAGCTGTAGAATGGCGCGCTCTCACCTTCCGGGTGACACCTGATCTTCCCCAGATTTTCTTAGTATCCGAGGTATCCGCGAAATCTGCGGTCTCCACTCTGGAATTTAGGATTATCGCGGCTCCAAAGAACGCCACCCCCCGGTTGGGACCCAGTTTCCGCGGCGCGGGACAAACCTTGCCCGACCACCCGCCGCAGGAAGCGCCCCGGCACGTCGCGGGGCACGGTGACGGTGACCCGGCGGTCTGGACCGGGGGCGGGCTGGGGGACGCCGGTGCTCGTCCAGTGAAGGCTGAGGTCAGTCGTGGTCTCCACCCGGCAGGTCACGCCAAGCCAGGCGGCCAAAAGCTGGAGGGACATCTTGCCCGCACCGCCCACCGGGACCGGCAGGCGGCTCCGCAGATCTGCTCCAGGAGCATGATCCAACGCCCAAGGCCAGCCCGCCGCGCCCCAAAAGCGCTCGCGACACCGGCCCCGGCAGAGCCATGCCCGCATCCTGCGAAAACGGGCATTCCACAGCTTGCCCCGACGCGAAAAGTCCATTCGGACGCCCATCCTGCCTCGAAAACCGGGCCGTCCCCTCCCGTCCAATCGCCCGTCCCGCCCAGCCCGCACAAAATTTGGCGCTCCACCTGTCGGATGCGCCCCACCACGGGGAAAAAGCTTTCCCCACATCGGCCCAGCCCGCTCGCGCCAACTGAGGCTCAGCCCTCTCCGGCCTCCGCCGCGAATCGTTCAACCAGGCTTAGCATTGGGGCCCTGCCCAATGCTAACCTAAGTTGTTAGGCGTTGCGGATGTCGTCATTGGCTTGCCTCAGTAGTGCGCGGTCTCTCCGGCGACGGAAATCTCTCAAGAGAATCCGTCCGGGACGACGCAGGAATAGATAGAATGAAAAGCACATGAATGCACCGCCGAATACTCGCCCGAAATTGTGGGTAACGATGCCGTGAATGAGGATAACTGCGAAAAGTGCTCCGAGCGCTGAAAGTAAAATATAGGCATACGCCAAGAAAAACGAGTAGGTGCGGGCCTCGGCTCTCGGAGAGGCAAACAGTCTTGTTTTCGTTGCGTTCATTCTGGAGTGCGGGTAACGACGCCTAACGATCAAGCGCTGGCACCGCTGGGGCGGCGGTGAGCCTCGAAACGGGGTGGCGGGTTAAAGTTACGGAGAACTTGGCCGACAGAGCAGCCCCAGCGGTTGTCCAGCCGCGCCTTGTTCTCTCCGCGTTGTTTCTGACTAGACGACATTGAACTTAACAGTCTCTCCGTCTTTAATTTCCTTGGTCTGATTCGCGACATCTCCAGTGTAACGCAGATACTCGTAAAGGTTACGTCGGCGAATGTTGCTCACCGAATACTGACCGCCCAATACGGCAGGGATAACGAGGCCGAAACATTCACCAACTTCGGGTTCACCAAACTCCTGAACCAACTCGGACACCAGAGAGCTCATCTGCCAATCCGCTTTGCGCTCAGCGTCGGCGTAGGCTGCCTTAAGCTCATCGGGAGTCCTCGCGAAGATCTCCGCAGATAATTCTTCAGGACAGATTCGCCAGTGATTCTGATCCTCGTCGCGTAGCATTACGTTCCCCATCGAACTCACGGCCACGACCGCAGCAATCCTGGGCAGAATCCAACTCCACTCTGCGTTCAACGCTTCGATAACTTTTAGCTCGTCGAATTGCATTTTCTAGAGAGAACAGTTGGATATTAGCCCCCGATCTAGTGGTATATCCAGCTGGCGGGCGGGTTTTTTGAGGGGGTGGAATGGGGGCAGGCATATGATTCTGAATGGATATGACGGGCTCGTGGGTGAGTATATCCAAGTGGACACAAAAGCAAGCGTTTTGGCGATTTGGGGGCCCGGTGGTTAAGAGAAGTTGGAAATCGGGCTGAGCGGTTCGTATATCCAGGGTTTGGCGGGGATTTTTGGCTCGAAAATCGGGTTGGAACTGGTTGCGGGTACGTGGATATGGTTGGGTTGGGAGGGCGTATATCCAACCCGAACCGGAGAGGCTGATGGTTAGGGAAGCTGAATGATCCGGGGAGGGGGCGGGACGGGGGTGGGGGTGGGCGGTTTTTCCGGGCGGGGCGGATCGGGTGCTGATCGCGGATTTCGGATTTCGGAATGCAGATTTCGGAAGGCGGAATGCCGGGGAGCGGGAGCGCTGTGCGGGAGACCGGGGGCGGGGTTTACCCTGAAGGTTCCCATTTGGTTTCCCAGGGTGCCCCTTTGGGCCTGTGGGTCCGCATGGCTGGGGGGCGGCTGGCTGGGGGCGTAAGCCGCACAGAACGCCGCCCCCGGTCCTCGCCACTGCGTTCCGGTTGTGCAGACCCCTTTCCGTGTGCCTCGCCCCTACTCAATCACCAGCCGCACAAAGCGCTTCGGCAGGTTGCGGGGCACCGTGGCGGTGACCCGGCGGTCCGGCCCGGGGGCGGGCTGGGTGACGCCGGCGGTAGTCCACGGAAGGCTGAGGTCGGTCGTGGTCTCAACCCTGTAGGTCACACCAGGCCTGGCGGCCTGAAACTGGAGGGACATCTTGTCCGCCCCGAGCACCGGGACCGGCAGGCGGCTCCGCAGGTCTGCTCCGGGAGCCTGATCCAGCGCCCAGGCCAGCCGCAGATTGAGCCCGTCGCCATCCTCGTCGGAAGCCAGGCTGGTGGCAAAGGGAACGCCATGCCCCTGAAGCCAGGCTCCGGCGGGGTAGGTGGTTTCGTTGATCTCCACGGCGGGATAGCCGTTCCATTTCGGAAGGGTAAAACCCGATTTGCTGCTGAGAAAGTAAACAGTGAAGTTGGAGGCGGTACCGGAAAATGCATCCGGCTCACCCAATGGATCTGCACTGGCCAAAGAAGGGGCTATACCGAAGAAGACGGCACCAGTCAGGCTGGCGCAGCCGGAGAACGCGGAGCTGCCAATCCCGGTGAGTGAGGCGGGCAGGGAGACGCTCACCAGACCGGTACAGTCCGAAAACGCGGAGCTGCCAATCCCGGTGAGTGAGGCGGGCAGGGAGACGCTCGTCAGACCAGTACAGCCGGAGAAGGTGGAATCACCAAGGCTTGTGAGCGAAACAGGGAGGGACAGGCTCATCAGGCCCACGCAGCCCGAAAACGCCCGGGGGCCGAGGGCCGTGAGGGAATCAGGGAGAGCTAGGCTCTTCAGCCCGGTGCAGCCGGACAAGACAGAATCACCGAGGCCTGTGAGCGAAACAGGGAGGGAGAGGCTCGTCAGGCCCGGGCAGTCGGAGAACATGTAATCGCTTAGCCGACTGAGGGAACCGGGGAGGGACACACTTACGAGGCCCGTGCAGCTGGAAAAGGCACCATAGCCAGTGGTGGTGAGCGAGGGGGGGAGTGTTAGGCTGGTCAGGCCTGAGCAACCGTAGAACGTGCCATCGCCCAGACTCGTTACGGAAGCGGGGAGGGACAAGCTGGTCAAGCCTGAGCAACCGGAGAACGTGTTGTCGCCAAGACTCGTGAGTGAGGCGGGAAGCGTTACGCTGGTCAAGCTGCGGCAGACCGCAAACGTGTGATCGCCGAGACTCGTGAGTGAGGCGGGAAGCGTTACGCTGGCCAGGCTCGTGCAGCCTCTAAATGTGGAATCGCCCAGCCCCGGGAGCGATGCAGGGAGGGCGGCGCCCGTGAGGTTGTAGCAGTCTTCGAACGTGTGATCGCCAATGCTGGTGAGAGCGGAGGAGAAGGACACATTTGTCAATCCGTAGCAGTTTTTAAACGCGTAATTGCCGAGGCTGGTGAGCGTGGAAGGGAGGGATACGCTGGTCAGACTGGTGCAGCCGTAAAATGCCTGAATGCCAATGCTGGTGAGTGAGGCGGGCAGGGACACACTGGTCAGGCGGCAAAACGCGAAGACCCGCGCGCCGATGTTGGTGATCGAAGCGGGCAGTGACACGCTGGTCAGGCGCGTGCAGCCGTAGAACGCCTCATCACCGAGCCCGGTGAGTGAGTCAGGCAGGGGCGCGCTGGTCAGGGCCGTGCAATTGTCGAACGCACCGTCCCCAATGCTGGTGAGCGAGGGGGGCAATGACAGGCTGGTCACTTTTGTGCAGAATCTGAAAGCAAAATTTCCAATCCTCGTTACGGGCTTGCCGTCGATTTCGCCAGGCACCTCCACCGGGCCGACGGCGGAGGTGGGGTACCTGGTGATCGTAACCGTCGATCCGCCCACTACCTCGTAGGTGAATAGTCCGAACACGGCGGCCCGGAGAGGCGCGGGGGCGAGGCACAGGCAGGCGAGAGCCACGGCAAACAGGCAGGACATGGGAGATTTGCGGGTTTTCATGATGGGCGCGGAATGGCGGCCAGAGTGATGTAAAGGTTCGTGAATGACAAGCCATTTCTTCGCCACAGCGGGTGCGATGAGGCAGTGGACTTGCCGGCGGACAGCGCAGGGCGGGGCGTGGGCGCGAGCAAATCGGGGCAACTTGTCAGGATCGCAGTCACGCCATTTCGTGACCGGGGTGGCGGTGCTGCGGGGATTTTTTGGGAGGCCGGGGGCGGGGTTTGCCCTGAGGGTGCCCGTTTGTCTTCCCAGGGTGCCCCTTTGGGTTGCTGATTCCAACTCGTTTGCAAAAGCGGACACCCCGCCATCCCACCTCCATCCCGGAGGGATGGGCCATGAATAGCCGGGGGTCGCCAGACCCCCGGGAAAGCAACCCCAATAACCCGAACCCCGGAGGGGTTCTCCCATCGAGCGGAGGATGGGGCTACCCCTCCGGGGTAAGTCTCCGATTCACGGACTACCGGGGGGCTCCGACCCCCGGCTATTCATGGATCACCCCTCCGGGGTGGAGAGGTAATGTCCACCTTTGAAAACGAACTGGAATGAGTGGCCCGTGTCGGGTGCGGGGATGCCGGTGCCTGGGACCGGTATGCCCATTTGGAGAGACAGGATGCCCATTTCTGGCGCCGCGGTGCCCACTTTTGTATCCAAGGTGCCCATGTCCGGGTCCGCGGTGCCCAGTTTTGTATCCAAGGTGCCCATGTCTGGATCCCCGGTGCCCATTTTTGCCTCCAAGGTCGTTATGGAGCCTCACATGGGCACCTTGGACCCAGACATGGGC
>JANOAS010000005.1:0-1924 GCA_031411255.1 bacterium | reverse complement strand
TGTCCTGGCGTTGATGATCTTCCGCAGTGAGCTGCGCTGCTCCAGCGTTACCGGCAAAGTGCTGATGGGTCGCGACATGCACGGGATCTTAGCGGAAAAAGTAGTTCTGTCTAGTTATTTCTCAGGCAGCACACTAGCCGGTGGCGCAAGCCACCGGGTAGCCGGCGAAAACCATGTGCGTCCCGGAGGGACGCGGGAAGCTGGTCGCATGCATGCTTCCGCAGCCCCTGCCGGGGCCGGTTGACGCTCTGCCGCATTTCCGGTGGCTCGCGCCACCGGCTAATTTCCGTCGAGCCTCCGGCTCGGAAAACGCCGTGCTTGATGGCGAATTGGACTCAACCGCAAACCGTTGCCGCACCGCCGCGCTTACTTCGCCGCCAGCGGTGTGATCTTGATGTTCCGGAAGGCCACGGCACCGTGGTCGCCCTGGAACATGAGGGGGCCGGCGGGGTGTTCCTGGCCGGTGACGCCGCCGGGGGTGGGGCCTTTCATTTCCACTTTTTCGTGGAGGATTTTTCCGTTGAGTTCCACGCGCTCAAAGGTGGCGGCGGCCGTCTTTTTGCCGGAGGCGTCAAATTTGGGGGCGCGGAAGTCGATGACGAATTTCTGCCACTCGCCCGGGGGCTTGGAGGCGTTCACTTTTGGCACGGCGGCGCTGTAGATGGCACCGATGTCGCCCGCGCCCATTTCGGCGTCCTTTTTCCCGTGGCTGTCCAGGACCTGGACTTCGTACTCGCCCATGAGGTAGATGCCGCTGTTGGAGCCCTTCGGCACCATGAGTTCGATCTCCAGGTGGATGTCACCGTATGGTTCCTTTGAGATGAGGTCGAGACTCTGGCCGTGGCCCGCCACGACGTTGATGAGTTCGTGGCCGCCAGGTGTGACATCGAGCTGGTCCGGCTTCGCGGCGGACTGTTTCGCTTCTCCCACGGTCCACTTGTGGGTGCGGTCGCCGGCGGGCTTGGGCGTCCAGCCGGTGAGGTCTTTTCCGTTGAACGGGGACTGCGCCTCCTCTGCGTGGAGGGCGGACAGGGAGAGGACGAGGGAAAGAAGAAGCGGGGTGGTTTTCATGGTGCCTCATTTTCGAAATGCTCGGCGGGGGCGCAATCCATTTTTGCCGTGGGGTATTCCCCGTGGGTGGAGGGTGAGGCTGAGTTCAAGATTGACGTGCTGCGCCGGACGCGCAGGATGGCTGGCCGACCCCACTTTCTCATGAAAATCCCCACACTTTTTCTCTCGTTTGCCCTGGCTGGCCTCGCGACGGCTGCCGAGCCCGCTGCGGTGCGTCTGCGCGAGTTTATCTACGAGAAGGCACCATTCCCGAGCTGCCACGCATCGACGATCGTGGAGTCCGGAGGCGGGCTGGTGGCGGCGTGGTTTGGCGGGACGGACGAGGGGAAAAATGACGTGGGCATCTGGAGCGCGCGGCGCGAGGCGGCGGGGTGGACGGCTCCGGTGGAGGTGGCCACGGGTGTGCAGGCGGACGGGAAGCGGCTGCCGTGCTGGAATCCGGTGCTCTTCCAGCCGAAGGAGGGGCCGCTCCTGCTTTTTTACAAAGTGGGGCCGTCCCCGCAGACGTGGTGGGGCATGCTGCGCACCAGCGCGGACCGGGGGCGCACGTGGAGCGAGGCGCGGCGGCTGCCGGAGGGCATCCTGGGTCCGGTGAAAAACAAGCCGGTCCAGCTGGCAGATGGATCGCTGCTTTGCCCGTCGAGCGCGGAAACGGCGGCGAAGCCATCCGTGTGGAGGCTCCACTTTGAGAGGACGACGGATCTGGGGGCGACGTGGACGACGGCGGAGCCCGCCGCGCCCGGCAGCCCCCCGCAGGACGCCCACCAGCCCACGGTGCTCCGCCGCCGCGGGGCCCCGCGGATGGCACAGGGGGGGTCGGGGCAGAAGACGCAGGTACACGATTTATATTATT
>JANOAS010000004.1:0-6348 GCA_031411255.1 bacterium | reverse complement strand
CCCGCCACCGGGCCTGCGCCGACTGGCCCCCCTTCTCCCGCCCTCCAGCGCACAGTCTTTGTTTCCCTCTGGCGCACCACCTACACGACGCCACCAACCATCTTTGCCCAGTGGAAGAGCCCCTCCGGAGCCACTTTCTCCAAGCAGCTTCCGAACCCGCTGCCGCTTCCGGCTACCGTGCCGGCCTCCGCTACAGCCGTCCTTGAGGGCACGGGAACTTGGACGGGCCAAACGAGCCCGGCGCAGTTTTCCCTGATCTGCCTCCTCGCCCCGGGCGTGGGCGAAGCGCCAGCCAGCGTCACCTCGAACCTCACTGCAAATTCAGAAGAGGCCGCGCTTTGGGCCGTGCTCATCGCGAAACTTCCAACCATTGCCGCCCCTGCCGCCTCCAGCCCCATTGCCGCAGTGCCCCCACCCACTGGCACTTACCGCAAATACTGGCGAGTTCGCGAAACCGCCGACACGGACGGGGACGGCCTGCTCGATGCAGATGAAGCCCTCCTAGGCACCAACCCTTTCTCGGCCGACACCGACGGCGACGGATTTAACGACGCTGTCGAGAAGTCACGCGGCTGGGACCCGCGCTTGGTCGACTCTGACCATGACGGTCTCACCGATGCTGAGGAGTACGCAGCCGGGGGAAATCCGGCCTACTTCGATTTCCCCAAAATCACCGTCATTTCCGCCTGGCGGGAACAGACAGGGTGGGACGGGTACGCCGCAGGCGGTGTTCTGCGTGAGGCCGGCGGCGAGGTGAAGAGCAATGCCGCCGCGCCAGTCAAATGGCGCCTGGCCGCCGAAACGTTCAACGCGCCCGCCAATACCGTGCCAGAAAGCGCAGAAATTGTCCTCAATGCGCACTGGGGTAGTGCTTTGCCGCCGGCCACGCCGGTGAAGACCGACGTCGTTGACCCCCGGATGCCACTCTATTCCTGCTTTTCGGAGACAAGGTACAAGACCACCACCGGGAAAATCAGCATGAAGGGCTACTGGCTTGAACGCAACGTCGCCCTCGCCGCCAGCCGTCCAATGCCGATTGGCTGGAAAGTTCCCTGCCGCGTGTCCACCTTCCGGCGAGTGACGACCTCCGGCAATGGCTGGCTGCCCCCTGCCATCGAATACAAGGATTTCGTTTTCGTCAAAAACACCAACGCCAAAGGGAGCACCCCCACCCCGCAGTCGGAGATGAGCCAGACCATTGCCCTCACCGGGCTGGACAAATCGGCCACAGCCAACCCTGGCACTCCTGCGGCTGGAGAAACGTATTCAACTTCGGAAGGGCAGAGCTATGTCGTTCTGGAGTGCATTGAGAGCAAGGCCAGCCTGTTCCCCATCACCGGCAATCCCGATCCCTTCATCAACGACAAAGACGGCGACGGGATGCCCGACGGGCCCGAACTTACCCGCGGGACCAGCACCACCTCCCCCTCGACTGGCGGAAACTCCTGGGGGGATCATGACCTCGTCACGCCGGAGCTTCTGCCCGGGCACGATTTTGTCACGGTCAACAGACACATTGACTACTACTGGTATCCAAGTTCACTCCCCAACAACAGCGCCCTGCCGCGCGAACTGGGTGTGAAACTGGACACCCAAGCCGCCCCCGCCCCCCCCATTAAATTGAGCTACGCCCTTGGCTTCGGGACCATCCTGCAGAACGCCATTGGCGCTGTCGCCTTTCCTGCTACCGGCCCATCCAACGGCCAGGGCCCCGTGCCCGGTGAGGAAAAACTCCCCTCTGGCACGCCGGGCTCCGCCCAAAGCACCCATCCCGGCCGCGTCCTGACAAGGCTCGGGCCCGTCGCAGCCGTCGGTTACCTGAAGGTCAACGACGGCCCGATCGAGGCAGCCGGTGGCGACCAGCGCCGCGTCTGGGCGCATCGCGGTTCCGGCGGCTCATCCAGCGGCACCGTCCCCACCACCGCCCCCGCCATTACCCGGTACTGCCTGAAGGTGGTCAGTCATAACTATGCCGGCGTCTCTCCCGCACCCGTCGTCTCCATGGTCTCCTTTACCATCCCCCCCGGCGGGGAATGCTCCACCTCTGCCAAGGATTTCGCCACCTCCACCGTGACCACGGGCTACATCGACCTCCTCGCGAAAAACCCGACCACCGCCGAAATGGGCGGCAGCACCACGGAGGAACTTTTCCCTATAGAAATTATCCAAGGGCCGGAAGGCGGCGGACCGCCGGTCGCCACAGACGCCGTTCGTTTCTGCCGTTGGGTCGAGGCCTTTCCCGAGCGCACCAATGGAATTTTTGACCCGCAGTTTGCGGACAAGGACCGCGACCGCTTCCAAATCCGCATCCCCACCATCATTCCCGGACTGACGAGTTTAAAAATCAAAACCACGGGCCTTACCGCCACCACCCGGAACGGCACCTACGTGGCGAAATCCACAGATGGCGATTACGAGATCAGCCTCACCCAGAACAATGGCGCACTCCTCAGCACCCCCATCCTGCTCGTTACCGATGGGGATGATGACGCAACCTTCAACGGCAAGGCTGCCAAAGACAATGATCCGGATGACCAGACGATACTGGCGGACTTCGATTCAAAAATCATCATCTCCTCCCCCCAGCTGCCGCAGCTCCAGGCCGAGTTCAATGCCCAGAAGGCCCTCGGTCAGGTGACCCTTGATCTGTTGTGGTGCTCACCCTCGGGAGCACCGCCGAACAGTGTTCCTGCGGTCATAGGCACGGAAATTCAGAAAAAAGTCCAAACGGCCCGCGACATCTACCGCCAGATCGGCATTCGGATAAATACCGGGCTGGTGAACGTCCTGCAATATCCCCAATCGTGGATCGATGATCACAACCCGCCAATTGATCAAGACCCCGCATTCAATATGACCTTGCTCGAGACGACGGGGCTGCAGAATTTGGTTTCAGGTGTCAGTGCCGCCAACAAGCATGTCCGGGTTGCATTTGTCGCCTCCCAACTGACGGATCCATCTACCCAATTTACAGTGAGCGGCTATGCCAAGGCGAATGGAGACGATCCATGCTTTATCGCCTTGGATAGTTTTGGAATTACCAGGCTGCAGTTGCTCGCGCACGAATTGGGCCACGTCCTAACACTTCAGCACAATTTTTTATTTGAACCGAACCACAAACACTGGTTGATGACAAAAAATGGAAACGCCTTGGATACATATTTAGGATCCAAACGCTTCTACATGACTACCCATGACGACATCAAGCAGGCTTCCCGATTTTATGTGCCAGCAAATTAGACGGCTATTGTTCCTAGGCAAGATTTTGGCTGCCACCTCCCTACCTGCCATGGGAGAGGACCACTCAAGCGGCTGGCTTCCCTACGAAGAGTCCGTCATGAAGCCAGCCAGCCAGCCTCCGCCGACAGCGGAGCATCTCGCCCAGCTGCCGCTGGACTCTCCGATCCTTCGCCTGGCCTACGCTCACCTGTCCCTGGATCAGCGTGGCGCTGAACGTCACGATGGATCCGCCTCACCAGAGGTGGATGCCGCCATGACGGATCTCCAGCGCCGTGGCGATGCGGCCACACCGCTTCTATTGGATCTCATGGCCAAAAATCAAAACACAGCGCTGGAGGACCTGACTCCGCGTCTCGCAGCCAGGGCAAAAAGCATTGCCATGGAGCCATACATTGAGTACCTGCGTGCTTTAGTGAGGGACAGAGCTGATGAAATCAGTGCTGCCGCCGCAGAGTGTGCCACAATTCTTTTTATAGAGCACGGGACTCCGGAAGATATCGAGACAATGAAAAAGCTCGCCATGAAGCGACCGTACTTAGAATACTCGGTGAATAATGTTCTGCGAGCGTTTCAACCCAGGTTCGCGGCGAAGGAAACGCCAAAACCAGAAAGCAGCACCTCCCCAACCCCGAGGCCAGCCCCCCTTTCGGGCAGGCCGGTCCAGAGCACTCCGCAGGCGAAGAATCCCCCGGCAACACCGAAAAGCTGGCTGGCAGAATGCCTCGGCGCCGCCGGGCTGGTTTGTCTCGGGTTCTGGTTTTGGCGACACCGTAAACAGCGGGCGTGAGCCGCCGCATCGAGGCCTGCTGTCAGACCAGGCGCACCTAGGTACCAAGCTCCTCCATCGGTTCACCGTCCGTCGCCCAGCTTCAATCTATGTTGCCTCAAAACAACCAGCTGTCAGTACTTTTGGCCATCCTCGCGTTCGCCTCCCCGGTGGTAATGGCAGAGGACCACTCAAACGGCTGGCTCCCACGCGAACCGGCTCTTTCGTCAGCCGCCTACGATTCCGATCTGAAAGCGGTTGATCTCCAAAATCTGCCGCTCGACGCCCCGAGACTTCGTATTGCTCTTGCCCAGCTGGCGACCGACCAGCGCAACACGGAACGTCACGACGGGTCGGTTCGAGCTGAGTTGGATGCAGCCATGACGGATCTCCAGCGCCGGGGTGATGCGGCCAGTCCTCTGCTACTGGACATGATGAACAAGAACCTTAACACTGACCTTGAACACTTGCTTCCTCTGCTTGCCATTAGGGCAGGCACGATGAACATGTCGCCTTTCGTCAGCTACTGGCGGAATGCAATTCAATCCCGGGGGGACGAAATCAACGCCTCTGCGGCGGAATGCGCCACGCAGTTGTTCATTCAGTTTGGCAGTGGCGCGGATGTCGACTTGATGAGGCGACTGGCAATGCGACGGCCCTTTCTGGATAACGCGGTTAACAGTACAATCAGGGCCTGCGGCCAGCCGCAACAGACTGGGGCACCGGTGCCCGGCGGCACCGTTTCGGGAACATTGAAGGCTGAAAACGCCTCTGTACCAAGGCCGGCACCGCTCAGAGCGATGGAGAGTTCGATGGTGGTTCCGCTGAAAGAACCGTCTAAATCAAACACCTTGCAGGCCTGCGCCGCTGCTGCAGGGCTACTTTGCCTCGGGTTCTGGATTTGGAAACACCGTAAACAGCGGGGGTGAGCCGCCGCATAGGGGATGACCGCCACAGCAGGCGCACCTCTCTATCAAGCTCCTCCCTCGGTTCACCGTCCGTCGCCCAGCTTCAATCTATGTTGCCTCAAAACAACCAGCTGTCAGTACTTTTGGCCATCCTCGCGTTCGCCTCCCCCGTGGCGGCGGCAGAGGACCACACTAGCGCCTCGGACCATTGCGCGGGGACAGACCCTTCATTGCGCGGGGCCGCCGCTCCGGGCTGGAAAAACTGGCCCCTCGCAGGCCCGGCATTTCTCATTGCTCCCGGCCTGTGCGCCCCCATACTCTGTTTCTCCTGAACCTTCGGAGTCAGACGGTGCCCGGGAGGGCGTCAGTCGTGGGCGTTTGACTACGCCGGGCGCACCATGAGTTTGCCGACGAGCCGTCCTTCGACAGCCTCCTCTCCACAGTGGTGAATCCGGTCACCGAGCCCATCTCCGACCGCCCGGGTTGGGTGCGGATGACATTCAACGACCCGGCTCCCGCCGCGACTCCCCGCCGGTTTGGCCGGGTCATGGCCGTTCTGCCCTGAGCGCCCCGGCCCACTGGACGGCATTCCGGAGGAGGCGCTGGAAATTTGGGTCCCCGTGCGCGGCGGCATCGTGACCGGGGGCGATGCAGACGATGCGTGCCTTCGGGTGCGGGGAGATCCAGACACTGGGGTGCGGCTGGTGCGTTTTGGCCGCCGGGCTGGTTTCCAGGAGGACTTCGGCTTTTGACTCCGGGACCAGCTGCACGTGGTACAGCTCGTCCTTCAGAGAAAAACTCTCTGGCAGCCTGGCCATGACCGGGTGGGTGGCGGACTTCACCGTGAGGGTAAACGGACCGTAGGCGTCGTGGCTGCGGGCGCCGCCGCCGACGTAGGTGGCGTTGTATTTCGGCCAGAGCGCCCAGTTTTGCCAAGTGGCCGGGTGGAGGAGGACGAGGCCGCCGCCTCGCGCGGTGAAGGTGTCGAGGGCTTCGCGGAAGGCGGGATTCTGCTGGTAGGCGGGGTCGTTCGCGCTCAGCAGGAAGACCTCCGCTCGGGCCAGCTGCTCCACCGCAGACGCCGGGTCGCCGGTGTAGGCGGTGACGGCAAAACCGGCCTCCGTGAGGATTTTCTGATCGGCCACCTCGAACCACTGCGCGAAGTCATGCGAACTGCCGCCACCCGCGAGGAGGACGCGCAGTTTTCCCGGCACTGGCGCGGCGGGCAGCATGGCTGGTGCCGGGGCTGCGGCCACAGGCCCACCTGCGGGGGGAGGCGGGGCCAGTTTCCCCGTGCTGTCGGGCGACTCCAGAGTGAGCGCGGCGATGAGCGGGGCCGGGCCTTTGTTGAAACTGGCAAGCGCCACGCGCGTGACGAGCGCCCCCGGCCGCGCGAGGTCGCGCCAGAGGGAACGCATCTGGCCCTTGTGCACC
>JANOAS010000003.1:0-7836 GCA_031411255.1 bacterium | reverse complement strand
GCGGACGCCTCCTCGATTTACTCGGCCTTTCCGGAGATCACGCTGGCAAACGCGGGAGACCGCATTGAGCTGACCGGGTCCATCACGCTGGTGCGGGTGACGACCGGGGGCGAGAATCTGCGCTTCGGGCTTTTCGACGTGAACGGCAGGGCGGACACGACCGGGTGGCTCGGCTACTTTGTTCGGAATGGCAGCGGCACGGGGGTGGCCTCCATCATGGAGCGGGCGGCTGGAAATACAGGGGCCTTCACCAGCACGACCGGAGCGGCCAATGTGGGAACGGCCCCCATCGCCGGGTCGGTAGTCGGGCCCACCGCGTCGACCGACACGTTTACCTTCACTGTGGTGATCGAGCGCAACGCGACCAACGGAGTGCTGATCAATTCCTCGCTGATTCGGACCGACCTTGTGGATTTCTCACCGGTGGTGGAAATCCTGGATGCCAGTCCCCAGACGTTTAAATTCAACCGTGTCGGTTTTCAGGGAACGACCGGTCTGAACGCCGATCAGATTCAGCTGACCAACGTAGCCGTCACGCTGGTGCCGGCCGTCGTGGCTCCGCCTGTGATCACCAGCATGCAGTTTACGGCCGGGCAGTTTGAAGTGGGGGCGGTGGGAATGGAACCCTCCCGCACTTACCTGCTCAAGCGCTCCAGTGATCTCGCCACCTTTCCCGACTCAGTGGAGTCCTTTACCGGCAGCGCGGCGCACATTTTCGTGGACCCATCTCCTCCGTCCCTCAGGGCATTCTATCGGATAGAACCAGCCCAGTGATCCGGCCCGTGCATCAGCGGCGGGCCCCTGCCATCACCCGGAGGTCCCTGCGCGGAATGGCGCGCAAGGGGATTCTGTGGGTGGTGGCGGGGTGGCTGCTCTGCGGCAGTGCCCGTGCGGTGCCAGTGACCGGCCCGTGGGTTCTCTCCACCGGGGCGGCGGCCCTGGCCGGGGTGGATACGGCCTCGCCCACGTGGGGAAATGGCACGGCGGACAATGCCGACGCTTCCTCCATTTATGCGCCTTTCCCGGCAGTCTCGCTCGCGGGCACGGGGGACATGGTTTCGGTCACTGGCACGGCGCAGCTGAGCGGGATCACAGCCGGAGCGGAGGTTTTCCGTTTCGGGCTTTTTAACGTCAACGGCAGTGCAGACGCCAGTGGGTGGCTGGGCTACCTGGTCCGCAATGGAAACGGGAGCAGCGGCGCATCGCTCATGGAGCGCAGCAGTCCGAACACCGGGCACTTCAGCAGCGTCACGGGCGCGGTGGGTTTCCCGGCGGTCGCCGGGCCGGCGGCGTCCCTGACGAGTGCGGGCTACACTTTTTCCATCACCATCGAGCGAACCTCCGGCCCGGGGCTGCAGATCACCACGTCGCTGAAGCGGGTTTCCGACCTGGCGGAGTTCGCCGGGGTGAGCGTGCTGGATGCCACGCCGCAGACTTTTACCTTCAACCGCGTGGGCTTCCTCGCGACGACAAACCTGAACGCGGACATGATCCAGCTGGGAAGCGTGACGGTGACGCAGACTCCCGGCATCGTTTCACCGCCCGCGTCGTCGGCATTCCAGATTACGGATTTCACCCTCGGACCGCAGACGGAGCCGGTGGGTGGCGGACCGACCCTGCGCTGGACGGCGCAGCTGGGACGCGAGTATGCCCTGGAGGGCTCACGGGACCTGCAGACCTGGGAAAGGGTCGGGCCGCCGGTCATTGCCGCCGGGGCCGAGGGCGCGGCCCGTCCGGGGCCTGCGGCAGCCGTGCCGAATTTCCTGCGCGTGCGGGACCGGGTCGTCACCCCGCCGCCGCCAGCGCCCAGGCCGAATGTCCTCTTCATCGCCGTGGATGATCTGCGGCCTGAGATCGGGGCCTTCGGGGCCACGTGGATGCACACCCCGGCCATGGACAGGCTGGCGCAAACCGGGCGCGCTTTTCTCCGCCACTACGTCCAGTGCCCGACGTGCGGCGCCTCCCGCTACGCCCTCATGACCTCCCGGCGTCCCGCCACGGGCACTGCCGCGTCGAACGACGCCTTCGTCAGCCTCTACCCTGGCGCAGGCACGGCGAAGTCCCCCCACTCACTGCCCGAGGCCTTCCGCTTTGCCGGTTACACCACCGTGGCGCTGGGCAAGCTCTCCCACTACACCGGCGGCTACCTCGACAACGGCCAGCCGGAAATGCCCGGCTCGTGGACGGAGCATTCTGCCCCGGCGGGCATCTGGGGCTCGGCGGCCAATGCCTTTTTTGCCTATGCCGGTGGCGCTACCCGCACCATCAGCGTCTCGCCCCGGACGGAGATCGGCGTGGCTGCGGATGGCGTGACTTCCCTCCAGGACACCGACTACACGGACGGGCTCACCGCCCAGGAGGCCGTCGGAAAACTGCGCGCCTTCAAGAGCACGGGCGAGCCGTTTTTCCTCGCCGTCGGCTTCTACAAGCCGCACCTGCCCTTCTGCGCGCCAAAAAAGTACTGGGATCTCTATGACCGCGCCGCCATTCAGGTGCCGCCCGCCCAGCCGCCGACTGGCATCAACCTGGGCCTCTCCCTGTCCAATAACGGAGAGTTCCTCGGCAACTACGGAGGCACGAACGTCATCGACGAGGCCGAAGCCAGACTCTCCATCCACGGCTACCGCGCCTGCGTCAGCTACACGGATGCCCAGATCGGGAAGGTCCTCGACGAGCTGGAAACCCTGGGGCTGGACCAGAACACCATCGTCGTCCTGTGGGGGGACCACGGCTGGGCACTGGGGGAACTCGGCATCTGGGGCAAGCACACCACCCTCGAGCAGTCGCTGCTCAGCCCGCTCATCATCCGCACTCCCGGGCTCGGAAAAGCTGGTACTCCTTCACAGACGATCATCGAATCCATCGACATCTATCCCACCCTGGCCGACCTGTGCAACGTGCCCGTCCCGCCCCTGGACGGCCGCAGTTTCAGGCCAGCCCTGCTCGACCCGGCCGTTCCGGCGAAAGGGTACGCGCTCAGTTTTTGGCGCAGCGGGAATGGCACCGACGGCTACTCCCTGCGCAATGGCCGCCACCGACTCGTCCGCTGGGGGAATGTCCCCTCCGCCCCGGTGCAGGTCGACCTGTTTGACTACCAGCAGGACCCCGGTGGCACCCAGAGCGTGACCGCCAGCCAGCCCCAGGTGGTGGCGGACATGCTTCGGCTCCTGCCCTGATTCCAATTCGCGTTCAGGCTAAGGCGAACTGACTGGTCTTTTTCCCCATGCCTGCGTTGGAGCGCTACCGCAACTGCGGCTTTCCCCATTTGTCCAGGGGCTGAAAGGTGCGGCAGAAGACGCACGGGGCCACGTCCACAGAGGTGAAACAGCTCGGGCAGTGGTCGATGATGAGCGCGTCAAACCGGGTGCCGCAGGCGCACTCCGTGAAGTCCCCGGCCATGGCCACCTCCCCGCAGGCCGGGCATTTGCAGCCCCGGTGGCGGGGCATCTTGTCGACCTGGGAAATGGACTTCGCCTGCTGGATGCCCACCCAGGCGCGCTGCCCGGCGAAGACGGCCATGACTATGAGCCAGAGGTTACCCTTGGTGAGCGCCCACAGGCCGCCCACCGCGGCGAGGGTCAGCCCGGTGATGCTGGCCACCGTGAGGCTTTTGGCCCGTCCGATGACGTACCAGAGCAGCGCCCGGAAAATCTGGCCGCCATCCAGCGGGTAGATGGGCAGGAGATTGAAAAAAAGCAGGCCGGCATTGGTCCAGAAGATCGCATTGGCGAGTTCCACGACGTTCATCGGTGCGTCAGGCGAGGCATCCAGCTGCCGGGAGATAAACCACGTGATGGGCAGCAGGACGACATTCACGAGGGGCCCGGCCGCGATGGACCAGAGTTCCGCACCGGGCCTCGGGGGAACGTCCACAAACGCGATGCCGCCGAGCGGCCAGAGCAGAATGCGCTCCGCTTTTCCCCCCACGGACCGGGAGGCAAAGGCGTGGCCGAACTCGTGCAGCAGGACGATGACGAACAGCCCGAGGTATTCGGCGAGGTTCCAGATCTTGGACGTGTACTGGTCGCCCCGGTACTGCAGCTCATAGGCCGCGACGAGGAACCACATCCAGTGCAGGAATACAGTGATCCCGGCGACGCGGAAAAGTTTGAAGGTGCCGGGTTCGGCGGCGGGTTCGGGGGAGTTGGCGTGGGTGGCGTTCACAAGGAGAGGATGGTGCCCGTGTCACGGGGGTGGGTCAACAGGAGAGGTGGGTGGGTGGCGGTTTCCGGGGTGAGTCTGGTGAGATGAGCCAGGCGGGGAGAACTGGCACTCAGGATCACACCCGCTTGCGCCCGCTCACGGGCTGCGCATACTTTGCGCGACTTCTCCACGCGCCATGACAAGTTCCACCCCTCCATCACTATTGTCCTGCCTCAGTGCCCTTGCGGTGGCCGGGGTGTGCGGCGTGGGGGCGGCCATGGTGGCACCTGCGGCTATTGCGGCCGGTTCAGCCACCGTCCTGTCTGGCCAGCTCATCGGTGCCTACGTCGGGGCCGGTGTCCTCACAAACCTCGCCTCTTCGGCACTCGATGCCGTGCGCGACCGCTGGCCCGGCTTCCGCCGCCTCTTTGGCAAAAGCCTGACGACTCACAATTCCCACCTCCAGACCGCTCTTGCTCGCGCCCTGCACGACATCGCCCGCGGCGAGCGCCTCTACGATGCCTTCCGCGCCTCGCTCACTGGCCACCCCACCGGCTTCGGCACCCCGGGCGTCAATTGGCTCGCCATCGAGACCTTTTGCAACCGTCTCCAGAAGTCCCTCAGCGACGCAGGCGACGAAAAAGCCCTCGCTCGATTCCTTGGCGCCGTCGCCGTGGAAAACACCACCATCAAGGCCCTGCTCGAATCCCGCGCCACTGACGAAGCCGCTTGGACGCGACTCACCACCGCCCTTTCCACTGCCGGCGGAGCCACGCTTCATTCGCTCTTCAGCGACTGGTTCTACCCCTGGCTGCGCCAGAGGCTCGATGAGGCCTTTTGGGACCAGGTCAAGGAAACCCCCGCCGCCTGGCACGCCTACGAGCGGCTCGTCTTTGTCGAGTTCCGCCAGAGCTTTCTCCTGCAGGGCGAAACCCTCGACGCCCTCACCTCCGAAGTCCGCGCCCTGCACGCCGCCCTCGCCGCCCGCCCCGTCGCCACCGAGGCCCCCGCCGCCGTGGACACCGAGGCCGCCGGGATCATCTCCCGCGCCATCGAAACCTCCCGACAGACCCTCACCGCCGCCCTCAGTCCCGTTGCCGACGACTTGAAGCGCGCCATCGCCGACGAAGCCATCGCCGTCGTTCAGCTCACTGTTGACGCCGTCAATCAGCACACCACCGCCACTGTCGGCGCGGCCAAAGAGGAAATTCTGGACGCCCTCGGGCACCGTGCCCCGCCCACCCACTGGACCATCCCCGCCCCGCCGGCCGGGTTCACGGGCCGCTCTGCGGAAATAGAAACCCTCCTCTGTGTGCTCCAGTCTGGCGAGGGGTCGGGGGCGCGGGTCACGGGGGCGGTGCGCGGGGTGCGGGGGCAGGGGGGGATTGGAAAAACGGCGCTCACTCTGGAGGTGGCGCAGCGGGCGCGGGCGCGGGGGCTCTTTCCTGGCGGCGGGCTTTACATCGACCTCCGGGGGGCGGACGGGCTGGGGCGCGGGGCGCTCACGCCTTCCGCGGCGCTGGAGTCGCTCGCCCGGCAGGCCCTCGGGACCACCGGGCTGGACCAGCGGCTGCCGGAGGACACCGACGCCCTGGCCGCCGTCCTGCGCGGCCTGCTGGGCGCGGACCCCGCCCGGCCCTGGCTCGTCCTGCTGGACAATGCCGCCTCTGCCGCCCAGGCCCGCCCGCTGCTCGCCGCCCTGCCCGCCGGGTGCCGCGCTCTGCTCACCTCCCGTCAGCATTTTTATCTACAGGGTGTGCTCGACCAGGACCTCGACGTCCTGCCCGAGGACGAAGCCACCGCCTTCCTCATGGAGTCCACCCGCGACAGCGCCCGCCCGCTCACCGGCGACCTCGCCCGCCGCGCCGCCCGCGCCCTCGGGGGGCTGCCCCTGGCCCTGGAAGTCTTCGCCGGCATCGTGAAGGGCCGCTCCCTCACCGCCCCCGCCGCCCTCCTGGCCGACCTGGAGGCAAAAAAGCTCCCCCTCACCGAAGTCACCGCCCATGTCTTCGACCTCTCCCTGCGCCAGCTCGACCCCGCCTTGGCGGAAAAGTGGGAGCAACTCTCCGTCTGCCCGACCAGCTTCGACGCCGGCGCCGCCGCCGCCGTGTGGGACCTGCCCGACGCCGGCCTCGCCCTGGCCCCCCTCCATTCCCTCATCGACGCCAGCCTCCTCCAGGCCACCCTCACCGGCGGCGGGGAAACCGGAGAGGCCCCCCGCTTCCGCCTGCACGACCTGGCCCGCGACCACGCCGCCCGCCTCCTCCTCCACCACCAGCCCCCCGCCGACGCCTCTTCCCCCTCTAATCCTCCAACCCTCCAAGGCTCTAACCTTCTACTCTCCCGCCTCGCCCAGCACTACCTCGAGCGCGTCCGCCGGATGAACCATCCACTGCGCACCGATGGCAGCCCCCTCGCCGACCAGCTCGCCGCCATCGCCCACTACGACCGGGAGGCCGAGTCCCTCCAAGCCGTCTGGTCCGCCCTCGCCTCCGCCGTCCCCCTTCCCTCTACTGCATCCAAGGCTCTAACCCCTCTAATTCTCTACCCCTCTCTCCTCTCCGCTTTCCCCGACGCCGGCACCTACGTGTTCCTCCTCCGCCAGCACCCGCGCACCCGGGTCCAGTGGCTCGAGCGCGCGTACCAGGCCGCCCAAGCCCTTGGCGAGCGCCCGGCCCAGGGCGCGCACCTCGGCAATCTCGGCCTCGCCCACGCGGCCTTGGGCGACGCGCGCCGGGCGCTGGAGTGCCACGAGCAGGCGATGGTGATCTCCCAGGAAACCGGCGACCGCCGGGCCGAGGGCGCCGCGTGGGGGAACATGGGCCTCGCCCACGCGGCCTTGGGCGACGCGCGCCGGGCGCTGGAGTGCCGCGAGCAGTGCCTGGAGGTCCTCCGGGAATTCGGCAACCGCCGGGGCGAGGGCGCAGCCTGGGGGAACATGGGCCTCGCTCACGCGGACTTGGGCGACGCGCGCCGGGCACTGGAGTGCTACGAGCAGCACCTGGAGATCGCCCAGGAAATCGGCGACCGCCGGGGCGAGGGGAACGCGTGGGGGAACATGGGCAACGCCCACGCGGCCTTGGGCGACGCGCGCCGGGCGCTGGAGTGTTACGAGCAGCAGCTGGAGATCGCCCGGGAAATCGGCGACCGCCGGGGCGAGGCGAATGCGCTCTTTAACTCCGCCCTGCGGCTGTGGGAGCTGGCGGAGGGGGAAGCCGGGGACGCGGCGGCGGCGGGGCGGCGGGCGGAGGCGCGGGACCGGATGGCGCGGGCGCGGGAGCTGTATGCGGCGATGGAGAGCCCGTGGGCGGAGATGGCGGAGGCGGAGATGGCGAAGTGGAGGAAAATAGAGGGGTAGAGGGTTAGAGGATTGGAGGATTGGAGGATTGGAGGGGGATGGGGCGGCGCGGCGGGTGGTGGGGCGAAGCTCTGCTGAGCCGCGGCGTGGGACACGGTGTCCGGTCGCGGCCCGGCCAGCTCTGCGGAGCCCGCGCCCCGGCGCGCCCCGGGCTGGGGGCGCGCTGGCTTGGGGCGATGCGGCTCGGCAGGAGCCTCGCCCCACCTTGCGTGGCGGGCGCGTCAGGGTGGTGGGGCGGCGCGGGATAGGGTTTGTTTGGGGGGGGCTGATCCGTCGGAGGGGCACTGTGGATTTTCACAAAGGGGTTCCGAGCGGTGGGAGGGGCACTGTGGATT
>JANOAS010000002.1:0-14832 GCA_031411255.1 bacterium | reverse complement strand
CCGAGGAAGCGGTCGTCCTTGGGCACGCTGCAGTCGTAGTCGCAGTTGTTGCCGGTGGGGCCGTTGAACCCGCCGGTGTGGAAGGGGCTGCCGCTGTATTGGGCGGAGGCATTGTAGACGATGCGGCTGCCGCCGTAGATGAAGGTGACGTCGAGCGGGGTGTTGCTGTTTTTCACCCGGGAGGCCCAGAGACTGCGCGTGGCCTCCGTCATCCAGAGGCTGTAGGCGCCGATGGTGCCGGTGGAGGCGGGCTCGCCCCAGCGGACGAGGCACTCGCGCACCGGAGCGTCCCCGGGAAACTGGGAGGAGGCGCTGGCGGCATCCCACGCGACCACGGAGAAGGCGGCCAGGGTGCCCGCCACCTGGGCGGGAATGTCCGCGCTGAAGAGCCCGGCCCCGCGCGGGCTCATGACCACGGAAACGAGCGTGGAGGCGGGATCCAGCCGGTAGCGGAGCACGGCGAGGCTGAGGCCGTCCGGATCCGCCAGCCGGGCGTAGATGGTGACCGGCTGCCCGCTTTGAGGGAGGACGGGCCGGTGCGTGACCTCGCTGATGGACGGTCCGGCATTCGCCACTGCCTGGCTGTTGGCCGCGCCCGGGCTGCCCGGCGTGACGGTGGCGGGCAGGATGCCGCCGGTGGCTTCGAGGGAGCCGCCATTGAGTCGGAGGAGGATCTCTGAATGACCGCGCAGCCATTTCACCCGGGCCCGCAGGGTGACCGTCGCACCCGGAGAGAGCCCGGCGCTCAGGGGAACACTGAGCCGGTTCCCCGCGAGGTCTCCCCGGCCTGCCGCGCGCACGTGGAGTGACGCGGCCCCGCTGAAGCCGCCGGCCTCGACGGTGCTCGCATCGTGCGTGCCCTGCATAATCCAGCCCGACGCGCCGGATTCAAAGCCGCCATTGCCCACGAGGTTTGCCCCGCCGGAGGGGATGACCTCCACGTCGTCCAGCAGGCACTCGCCCTCGCCCAGGAGCATGATGTGAAGCCGGTTGATGGCGGCCCCGGAGCCGTTGTCGAGCACGCCGGTGTTCTGCACGGTGACCCAGCCGCTCTCGGTCGTTTCATTGCTGTCGGCCCAGTTCGAGGCGAGGCGTCCGTCGGCATGCAGGTCCCGGAGTTCCAGGCTGGAGCCGCCGCCGTCACTCCACCGGCCCCAGCGCCCGCCTGTGCTGTAGATCACTTCATCCACCAGCGGATAGACTGTTCCGGTCCCATCGGGATCAGCCGCTGGCATTTCCAGACGAAGACGTTCGCCGGTGCCTCCATTGAGCTTTCCGGAGAATGCATTGATGGCCAGAGCCGCGCCGCTGGCCAGCACGGTGCCGGCGGGTATGGTGTAACTGACGCCTCCGCTGAGCTGCCAGCCTCCGAGGTTTCGCGGCGCGCCGGAGACGTTTGTGATTTCCACGAAAGGCAACTGCGCACTGCCGGTGGGCGGATTATAGCAAATCTCGGAGATCACCACCAGAGGGGGCTCCGGAGGGGAATTGGGCCCGACTGGATCGTCATCTATCCAGCTCCATGTGTTCAAGCCGTCCGGTGTACGACCCCATGGAAAACCCTCGGTCTGCGGACCGAAACGCACCGCATCGAGCACGCGTCCGGGCGTGCCGGGCGCGCGGAAGTAAACCGTGTCCCCGCCAGCCTTGAGGCCAAACCCCAGCGTCGCCTGCTCCACCCGGATGAACCCACCGGGCTGCAGTGAGGTGCCCGGCGGCAAGACATACTTGGCAAGGTCGCGGTCATCGCTGAGCGTGCAGCCGCTGATGTCCACAGACGTGCTGCTGTAGTTGTAGAGTTCCACGTAGTCGCCCTGCCCCAGTTGTGCCCACACTTCGTTGATGACCACCGTGCGGTAAGGGTCCGCCGCGACCGGCTCTGCTGTGCCGGGCGAGCCGTCAAGATTGAAACTGATGTCCCAAGACTTCGGATCGTCCATTCCGTAGCTGGGCCGGGCGAGGATGAGCGAGTGCCCCGCGCCGTCCGCTGCGGGCTGCCAGGGATGGCCACTGTCGTAGGTTACTTCAAAGACGACGGCGTCGGAGTGATCCCGCAGCCGCACCTGACCGCCGCTGTTGTTCAGCGAACCAGTCCATGGGCCGAGCACACCCGTGATGGAATAGACAGTCTGCACATCCCCCGGCATCGCCGCGATGACCAGCCGCCCGCCCGCTGGGATGGTGGTGCCTGCGGGGAAACTGTAGCTGACCTCGCCCGTCAGGCGGAAACCGGTGAGGTCCTCCTGCCACAGCTGCGTGTTATACAGTTCAATGAACTCCAAGTTTTTCAAGTCCGCCCGGTCGCGCGGGTGGTAGTGGATTTCAGACAGCACAAACGGTCCGCGCCGCGTGGCCGGGCCGGTGGGTTCCGCGGCGGGGCGCACGAGGTCGATGGGGGCCGGCACCGGGGCCGGAGCGGCGGTGAAGCCGGAGCTGGCGGTGCTGAGGACGTTCCCGATCAGATCGGCCACGCCCGTCGCAGTGACGGTGTAGCTTTGCCCTGCCGTCAGGCCGGACACGGTCAGGAGCACCATGCCGGGCAGCGGACCGGCAGTCACGGCGGTGACCACGCTGTCAGGAATGCTGAAGGAGGCTCCGGCCAGGGAGACAGCTTCGTTAAAGGTGAGGATGACGAGGTCCCGACTGTAGGGCGCAGCGGCGGAGAGGAGCTGGGGCGGGTTGATGTCATTCACCGTGAGCGTGGCCGTGCTGCTGAGGGCTCCGCCGTAGGGATTGTAAACAATGCAGCGGAACTGTGCATTGTGGTCGGCCAGGGTGGCGGGGGTGAGCGTGTAGCTCGCGGCGGTGGCGCCGGGGATGTCGGTCCCGTTTTTCTGCCAGCGGTAGGTCACCCCGGTGGTGCTGGCCAGGCCGGTGGTGAAGGTGGCGCTGGCGCCCTCGTTGACATTCAGATTCACCGGCTGGCTGGTGATGGAGGGCGCCGCGCCGGCGGTGGCGGTCAGCCAGGCATTGTAGTGCGCCGTCACGGCAGAGGCGGGCAGGGGATCGGCGTAGAGGGCCACGTCGTCGATGCTCCCGGGAAAGGATTCCTGCGTGCTGGGCCCGGCGGAGCCGATCTCCGCCGTCAGGTTCAGCCCGCCGCCCAGGGGCTGCGTGACCGGCCCGAGGCTCGTGCCGTTGTGGTACAGGGTGCACTGGCCGTTGTTAATGACGAAGACCAGGTGCATGAGCCGGCCGATGCCGTTCGTCGGCAGCGTCCACGTGGGGGCGCCGGAGCCGTTGAAAAACCAGATCTTCGTGCCCGCGCTGTCGGCGTGCATGCTGTAGCGCGTGCCCCCGCCGCCGTCGTTGCGCACGGCGATCAGGCTTGGGTTGTACCCGGCCGTGGCGGACTGCCAGGCCCACATTTCGATGGTCCCGTTCCCGTCGGCAAAGTCCCACGCCGCGTCCTTTGTCACCCCCACCCAGCCTGCCCCGCCGGACTTCAGGCTGCGCGTGCCTATCGTCCGCCCGCCCGTGCTGTCATGGGCCATGTCCCCGCCCAGGGTGCCGCTGTAGGCCGGGTTCTTCACATTCACCACCGCGGGGGAGGTGCTGCCGTCCACCGGGAAATACGCAAACAGGGAGGGCTCGGCCTGCACCGCGCTGCTGTAGTAGCCGCTGCCGACGGGCGGGCTGACCACGGTCAGGGTGGCCGGGTTGCTCGTCGTCGAGCCGTTGGCATTCGTGACGATGCAGTCAAAGACCGCGCCGGTGTCACCCGCCGCCACCGGGTCGAGTACGTAGCTTGCCGCATTTCCCCCGGTCGTGATGGCCGTTCCGCCCCGGCGCCACTGGTAGCTGGTCGCCCCGGTGGCCGCCACCTGCAGCCGCACCACCCCGCCGAGGAGGCCGTTCAGGCTGGCCGGCTGGGTCGTGATGATCGGCGCATCGGACGAGGTGTTGCGCACATTGAAAAAAGTGAACGCCGCGCCCGCCTTGGCTGCGGATGTCTTGTAAACCAGGGCCACCCGGCTGTTGGCGAAGTTTGTCTGGTAGTTGATCGCCGCCCCGCCGATCTGCTGCCACGGGTCGGCGGCAGCGACTTTGAAAAAGAAGTTGTACGTGTCCGTGGCCCCGCCCTCCTGCACCACCACGCGCAGCGTCACGGTGGAGGCCGTGGTGGCGATGGCGTTGTTCGGCACATTGTCCCCCAGCCCCTGCAGCCGCACCGCCCGCCCCGCCGGGTCCCAGTTGTCCAGGCCAAAGCTGATGTCCGGCTTCGCCCCGTCCGGCCCGCCGTAAAAGGTGATCCCCGCGACCTGGTTGTTCTGCGTCACGTTGTTGATCCGCACCTCCGTCTCCACCGACCACGTCCCGCCCGCCGCCACCACCGGAGCGGCCGTCCACGCGATGGGTGCGTTGTTCCGCGTGCCCCACATGTCCGTGTTGCCGCCCGCGTTAAAGTCCAGCTCGTCATTCACTGCGTCAAACGTGACGCTGCCCAGCGTCGCATTCGGCACATCCAGCAAAATGGCCGCCGGCAGCGAGGCCTCGTCAAACGTGGTCACGACGGCGGCCTGCACGGGCAGTGCCGCAGCCAGACAGGCCAAAAGGAGGGGACGGAGATGTTTCATGGGGTTTGGTGGGGTTCAGCCCTGCCATTCTCATGAATAAAGCCGCCCCCGTCCAGAAGTTCCGTCCGTCCGTTCTCCTGCAACATCCGTCTGAAATCCACCCGCCGAGCCCGGCGGCAGGCTGGCCGCGCACAGGACGCGCGGGGCTGCGGAGCCAGCCGCGGCGGGGCACGGGGTGAACGTCAGCCCGCCCTACGGCACCAGCGGGATGACCTGGTAGAACCTGCGGACGGCGGTTTGGGGAATGGTGAAGGTCTGGGGGCTGCCGTTGCCGGTTTTTAGGGCCTGGCCGGGGGTGTCGATCCAGCCGCTGAGGGTGTCGCTCTGGCGCAGGCGGTAGTTCCGGCCGGTGGCGGTGGGGAAGGTGATGTTCAGGCCGGAGGCGTTCACGAAGCTGGCGGGCTGGAAGAAGCTGGCGGCGCTGGCGGCGCTGGTTTGGATATTGAATTCATCAAGGTTGGTCTGGCCGTCGTTGTCGTAGTCGAAAGTCGTGGCGTGCTGGGCGGGCGTGGCGGTGGCGGGCAGGGTCTCGTAAATCCAGGCGTTGTAGTTCGTGCCCAACGTCCCGGCTTCATACGCGCCGATGTCCGGCGCGCCGACGATGGGGAAGCCGCGCTGGTCGCTGGTGATGGCAGGGGAAAGCGCGCTGGCAGCGTCGCGGGCGGGGCTGCCGGGGAGCAGGGCCATCGTCTGCGTGGGGCCGCCGTAGTTACCCAGCGGGGCGAGAAGCGGGGCGGCGTTGTTCATGGTACCAGTGCCAATCGCCGCAGTTCCTGTAAATGACTGGACGAGGTTCGCGCCCAGGAGAGTGACTCCGCTGGAACCGCCATCATTGCGGATATCCGCCCCGCTGCCAGCACCGGCAAGCATGTTTCCGGCGACGATGCTGTTATTGAGCACGAGCGTTGGCCCGGAGGTGACACTCACCCCGCCGCCATTGAGCCCTGCGGAGTTTCCGGCGACTGTGCAGTGTGTAAGGACGACAACTCCTGCTGCAATCGCCCCGCCGCTGTTTCCGGCTGTATTTCCTGCCAGGGTGCAGTGTGTCAGTGTGGCGGAGCCGAGTATCGCGCCGCCGCTGGTCGTGGAGGCATTGCCGGAGAGGGGGCAGTGTGTCAGAGCGAGAGAGCCACCAATGTTGAAGATGGCGCCCCCTTGGAAGGCGTAGTTGGCAGTGAGGGTGCAACGGGTCAGCGTGCAGGCCGCGGTGGGATCCATGTAGATGGCTCCACCGGCGCCCGCTGCGCCGCCGCCTACTCCCATGCCATTGCCGCCAGTGAGCGTGAGGCCGAGCAATGCGATGGTCGCGCCACTATTCATCTTGAAAATGCGCTTAGTGCCTCCGACGCCCGAAATCGTCACCCCGGCGGGCAGGTTACTGGCGTCGATGGTCACGCTTTTCCCCAGCACGATTTCCCCGCCGAGCGCGGCGGCGAGCGTGAGCGTCGCGCCGTTCAGCGCGCTGTCGAAGACGATGCCTGCGCCGTCGGGCGCGTCGCGCAGGGCCTCGCGGAGGGAGACGGTCGTGCCGGAGGGCGTGGTGAATTCATCCGCCGCGGTGTTGACGGTGAAGGTGGCCCCGTGCGCAAACGAAGAACACGCCAGGACCACGGCGAAGAGCCGGCGGATGGTTTTCCCGGCGGAAAGAATACCGAAGACGCGACGGATGCTGGTCGTTTTCATAAATGTGGAGTGGCCTGGCCATTGAATAATGCCCCGTTTCCCGGCGAAACCGGCAAGAACCCCCGGAAAAGAATCACATGGCCTGTGCCTGGAGAGGCGCCAGGTGGAAGCCTGGCGGCTGCTGCTGCTGGATCATTCGGCTTTCACCCGGAAAAAACCAACGCAGGGTTCCGGGGCGGCGATGGTAAAGGTTTTCACGGAGCCGTTTCCGGAGATGGGAGTTTGGCCGGAGTTCGTCCAGCTGCCGCTGAGACTGTCGCTGCGCCAGAGGGTGTAGGTTTTTCCGGTCACGGAGGGGAAGGAGATGACGAGGTTGCCGCCGCTGCGCAGGGCGCTGGTGATGCGAAACCAGCTGGAGGCCCTGGCGGGATCGGTCAGGGCGGCCCATTCGCTTTCGTTGGTGGCACCGTCGCCGTCGAAGTCGTAGGTGGGGGCGATTTGCGCGGCGGTGGCGGAAACGGGCAGGTTTTCCGCCAGAAAACCGGCGCAGTTGAGATTCGTGCCGGACTCATAGGCTCCGATGTCAGGCGTGCCGGTGACGGGGAAGCCGCGCTGGTCGGCAGTGCTGCTGCTGCCGGTGGCGGCATTGCGCGCGGGGCTGCCCGGGCGCAGCGCCATCGTCTGCGTGGGGCCGCCGTAGCTGCCCAGCGGGGCGAGCAGCGGGTCGGCGGTGTTGTTGGTGCCGCTGCCAGTGTAGGTGCCCGCGCCAGCCTGGAGGCGGATGATATTTGCACCACCGAGGGCGACCCCCACGGTGGTGTACACGTCCGCGCCGGTGCCGGCGGAAACAGTGTTCCCGGCGACGATGCAGTGGCTCAGCGTGAGCAGCGGGCCGCGAGCGCGGAGGCCGCCGCCTCCATCGCTGCCTGCCGCGGAATTCCCCGCGATGGTGCAGTGGGTGAGCGTCATGCCGGCTGCGCCAATTGCGTGGTTGAGCGCGCCGCCGCCCTGAGTGGGCCCGGTGTTGGCATTGCCGGAGAAGGTGCAGCGGGTGAAGGTGGCGGAACCGGTGTCATTGGCCACCGCACCGCCATTGCTCCCGGCGGTATTCTGCGTGAAAGTGCAGTCCATGGCGGTCAGTGTCCCCGCGTTGGTCAGGGCGCCACCCTGGTCTCTGGATGCATTGCCGGAGAAGGTGCAGTTCTCGATCATCAGCGTGCCGGCGTTGTCGATCGCGCCCCCGGCGATCGCATTCCCAGTGGCGAGGGTGAGGCCACGCAGGGTCAGGTCTCCACCGGTGGGAACGCTCAAGATGCGGCTGGTGCCCCCACCGCGGATGATGATGCCGCCGGGCAGCGCCGAGGCGTCAATAGAGAGGCGCTTATCCACCACCAGTTGGCCGCTGGTGAGGGTGATGGCCGCCCCGGAGAGGCCCGGGTCAAAGTTGATGGATCCACCCGGAGAGGCGCTGGCGATCGCCTGCCGCAGGGAACCGGCACCGGAGTCGTTCCCATTCGTCACCGCCGTGGGCAGCGGCCCGGGCGTGAGTTCCCACGCTTGGAATTCGGGGAGCTGCATTTCCGCCGCACCGCCGTTTTCGGAAATGTGCATGCGGAATTTTGTGTTGGCCGCGGGATTTGCCACGACGAATGCGCGGGGTTCCAACCGGTTCACAAAATACTGGGCTGCCTGCGCCCCGTCCTGGGTCCAGAGCGCGCCGTCATTGCCCGACTGAAAATCCCACGCGACGGGATCGCGCGCCGGCTCATCATTGCCGCTGATGAGCGTGTAGGCGCGGATCGTTTTCGCAACCAGAAAACTCGCACCCAGGAAGCCGGTGTAATCCGGCGTGAGCCATCTGGTGGCCGTGTTTCCGTCGAAGGCCTTTTCGCCGCTTTCGCCGCTGAAATAATACGGTGCGGCCATCGCGACACGGCTGAGAACGCCGCCGGTGAAGATCGCAATATTATCGAGCCGCACCTCTTCATCCAGTCCGCTGGTGCGTGCGCCGAAGACGAAGCGATGCTTCTTCGCGGGGACGTAGCCGGGGGTGGCGAGATTGGTGAAAATGGCGGCGCCATCGACGCGCAGGGTGAGCCCGGTGTCGAGGTGCCAGTCCACCTCGAAGAAATGGCGCGTCTTATTTTTATCTCCCCAGTTGCCCGCCGGCTTCGCGACGAAGCCGCCCGGCACTGCGGTGCCGTTCACGCGCAGGTAGTAGCCTGGAGCGTTGCCCGACCAGGTGCGAACGCTCACCGTGAGACCCGCATCGAAGCCGTCCTCATTGGCGTAAGTGCCATCGGTGAAAGCCCTGTCCGTGACCGCCCCGAGCGGGCCAAAGTTAAACGAAAAGCCGTCGGCGATCCCCGGGGAAGTGCTTCCATAAATCGTTGCATTCCACTTCGCCGAGAAGGCCGGGACCGCCTCGCCGGGATTGAGGTCCGGCAGCCGGAAGGCAGTCCGAGTCGAGCCCACCTCGCAGGCGGTCAGTTGCAGTTCGCGAAACTTGTCGTCCGCCACTTGCGCCGCGATGCCGGGATTGTTCGAGAACAACTCGCCCGCGCCGGGAGCGAGCGTCGTCGCGCCGTCAGGGTAGGCCTGGAATGTCTCGCCGTATTGCCCGTTCGCCTTCACCGGCTTGCAATCATAGAGGAATGCGCCGCGCCCGAGGGTGCTGACGGCCAGTGCCTGCCCGGCGGCGTCGAAGTGCGAGTCGAAAACTGGCGCGTGCGGCAAATTATCGCCGAGCGTTTTCCACACGCCGAGCGTGGAGACGCGCATGATATAGGCGCCCACGTCGGTGCCGACCATGATGCCATTGCCATCCGGCAGGGTGAGATATTCGATGGTGTGAAAAGTGCCGACGCCGGTGAGATTGCCCGTGATGTCCGTGAAAGCGCCCGTGCCATTTGCCGCGAGATCGTTCGCCGAATACACCGCCGTCGTGCCGACGATGTAGGCGGTCTTCCAATTCTCCGGATCGAGCACGATGCCCTGCACCGTGCCGCCGGGGAAGACGATGTTGCTGGTGATCGGGCCGCTTGTGGTGCGGTAATACACCCTGTTGCCGGCGCCACCGCCGCCGAAAAAAACGATCGTGGGGTCCGCGACGCCGTTGAGCTTCCCACCGTAGGCGATCTTCGAAAGCTGATTCGCGCCCACCGTGGCGATCCGTGCGACCGTATCGCCCTGGTTCAGGGATTCATACAGGTTGGAATTGCCCGAGATAATGAGCCGTTCTCCTTCGACCGCATTCATCGCGAGCGGCGTGACGAAGGGCATGTTCGTCTCTGGGTCGATCGCCGCACCGGTGCCGACGAGCCTGGTCCGCGGCTGGACGCGGCTGATCTGATTGTTGTTCGCGTCGTAAACCGCGCGGAAAAAGCCGCCGAATTCCTGCGAGCTGCCGTAGCGGATCGACTGCCCAGGCAAAGTGAGGAAGTCGATTGCCGCGTCGCCGCCGTCGCCATTCGAGGTGTTCCTCCAGCCCGGTGTGCCCGCCACGGGAATGCCCGGCGTTAGCTGCTCCACAAATGCCGTGTCCTGCGTGCCGCCGATGAAAATGCGCGACACGCGGTCGTAAGCCACCGAGTGCATTTCCGCGATGCGCAGGTCGCCGTTGAGCGAGCGCCACTTGCCGCCGCCGTCCGCACTCGTGCCTTCACTGCCGACGTTGGCGATGTTCAGTTCGTAGATACCGCCATCGTCGCCCTCGATGAGCCGGTTGCCCGCCGTGAAGGCCATCGCACGCGAGTCCGTGTGCGGCGCGGTGCCGATGCACTGTGCCTGTGTGCTGGCGATGGAGATCCATTGTGTGCCTGCCGCCAGGGATGCATCACCGCGCACCACGCGGCCGCTGTAGGGGAAAGCTGCGCGCGTGAAGAGCCCTGCAAGATAAACGATGTTCGGGTTCAGTGGGTCGGCGACGAAGCTGTTGAAAAGTCCGCCCGTGTTCGCCTGCACTGAATCCATCTGTGTCCACGCACCGCCCTGATTGGTCGAGCGATACACCCGCGAAGTGGCTGTGAGTTCCGCCGCGAAGACCGTCCCATTGGGGGAAACCGCGAGTGCGAGCTGCTCCACGTTCGCCGCCGCCATCCCCGTCGGGACGCTTGTCCACGTCGCGCCGGAATTCGTGCTGCGATACACGCCGACGCGCGAAACGTGAAGGTAGCAGCGCGCGGCGTTGCCCGGGTCCGCCGCGAGATGCGTCACCATGCCAGCCGGCAGCCCCGAGCCCGCGGCTCCCGACATATTCGTGAAAGTCGCGCCAGTGTCAGTGGTGCGGTACAGCCCCGGGTTGGTGCCGTTGTCTGTGCTCGTGACGGCGATCAGCATCGTGGCACCGCGCACCGCCATCTGGTAAATACTGCGCCCAGCCAGCACCGTCTCGCCGAGACGCGTCCACGTCGTGCCGCCGTCCGTCGTGCGCACCAGCCCCTTGTGCGCGCCGCCCGGTCCGAAACTGCTGCGCCGCCCGATGCCAGCGACAAGGGTATTGCTGGTGGGGTCGACTGGGTCGAGCGCCAGCCCGCCGATCGAGAGCGAAAGCTGGTCGTCGGTGAGCGGCTTCCATCGCACATTGGCCGACAGCGCATTCGTCGTTTTCCAGACGCCGCCATTCGCCGTGCCGATGTAGAGGATGTTTTGATCCGTCGGATGCGGCACCACGCAGGTCACGCAACCCGAAGTCGGATGATCCGGTGCGATATTGCAGTCGCCATCCCGCGTCAGACCCGGCCCCTGCGGGATCCAGCCCACACTGTCGAAGCTCGTATCCAGTGACAAACCGGGCAGCGTGGCGAAGCCGCGCGCAGAGTGGTTTCCCGGGGGTGCTCCCACCTCCTCCGCCAGCGGCGAGCGCAGGGTGGGGATCGGCGGCGCGATGACCGGCGGTAAACGACCCGGCTCAGCCTGCGCGCGGGCCGCGTTCCAGACTGACAGGAGGGTTAAGACGAGGAGGGAGGCGAATGCGCGGGAATTTCGAGCGGTGGTCATAAAATTTGATCGTGAATGGGGTTAAAATTCAAAGCCTTTCCATCAAAGAAGCGTCCCGGGGGCTTCCAAGCGGGCGCGGACTCTTTCTTTCCACGCTGGAATCGGATCCCGTGACCTGGCTGCATTTGCCACTCTCAAGCCAGAGCGAGGAATTCCTGGCCGGCGGGTGGAAGCCGCACTTTCTGCTCGGGCAAGGTTCATAGGAGCTGGGCGTCTGGCTGGTTGGCTGGTCGGCTGGTCGGCTGTGGCTCGGCATTTGAGCCCAGGGTGGCATCGTACTTTGTCAGGGGGCATCCGGCAAGGCCGAATGCAGGCCTAAGGCGGAGCCGGAACTGCCCGTTCACGGCGGCTTGTCGCCGGAGAGGTCGCCGGGGGGAGCGCCGTTGGTACCGCTCCGGAGGTGCCTTTGGGAGCCGGTCCAGACGGTGACGCGGGCCGGGGCGGCTGAGGGGATGCCAGGTGCCGGCGGCGGCGGCGGCGGCCAGTGCAAGCGGCGGTTTGGCCCGGCGCGGGGTGCCCGAGGCCTCCGGCGTGGGGTCAGATGTCCAGCTTGGGCAGGGCGCGGACGAGTTTCATCGTCTCCAGGCTGACGGTGATGACGCGGAGGAAGAGGTCCAGAGGGTACCGGGGGTTGCCCATGGTTTCGGTGGCCCAGAGGTTGGCGTCGTTCACGATGCCGCTGTCCTTGTCCGTGCTTACGGACTGGCGCTCCATCACCCATTCGAGGGCCGGTTTGCCGTTCACCACGTACTCGTACGCCTCCAGCGGGATGTCGCGGATGGTGATCCGGGCGTTGTAGATGACGGTTGTCTTGTCGTTGACGGACTTGTTCGTCTCCGGATCGCGGGTCTTGGCGAATTTCATCTTCTCCACCCGGTAGTCGTCCCCGGTGAGGGCCTTCAAGACGTTCCGTCCGGTGTCGAGCATCACCCCGGCGTGGGGGGCCACGGTCTCGTAGTTCAGGTGCCAGTGCGCGAGGGCGCGCCCGGCTTTTGAGAAGGCCTGGAAATCCTCAAAGCGCTTCACGGCGGGGATGCGCGGCAGCTCCTTGCTCAGGTTGTCCTCGTAGCGGCTGCGGTAGGCGGGGGAGTGCAGGAGGCCGTAAATGTAATAGAAGAGGTCCTCTTTGGTGGTCCTGTCGCCCTCGCCCTTCGCCGGATAGGCCGCTTGGAAATGCTTCAGGCCCGCGTCGCTGATGCCGTCGCGGCGGTTGTAGCTGGCCGGACTCTCAGCTTCGGCCTTGGTAAACAGATCGGCCTCTCCTGCTTCTTCGACTTCGGTTTCTTTCTCGTACAGGTAGAGGGGAAAGCATTGCCCACCCTTCGAAGCGGAGACGCAAAGCTCAGGGACAACTGAAGACACGATTGCTGAAAATCCGGTAATGCAGCCAGGTGAAGGAACGTTGATCACAATATTTGCCGCAGGGTCGCCCGGAAAAACTTTTGGCAGCTGATAAGTGCGGTGGTTCAACATTCTGTCGAAGTAGACCCATTGTTTGGCAAATGGACGATACATTCCCCTGACTATCTTTTTCTTGCTGAAATGCGCTTCAACCTTTTGATTTAGCTTCGCTTCCAGGCTGCTGGACCATTTTATTTCGGCGGGATTGGTGTTTGAAATTTGATACGTATCGCTCTTGCCGCCCGCGCCTGTATAGGCCTTGCGCTTCTGAACTTCTTCGTTGTAGGCAGTTATCAGGGTTGAAATGTTTCCTGCAAGGGTGTTGCAAGACGCATTGAAGCACCATGCATCACGATTTGTTTGGAGCCCCGCAGAGTAGTTCTCAAAGACGGCGGGCTGGTCGGTCTTTTTGTCGCCGAGGACGATGAACTTCTCAAAGCCGGCATCGCGTTGTTTCAGCCAGTCCCCATTGGCGTCGGGCTGGATAGTGGTCCATCCGTTGGCGGCGGTGATGCCTGCCACACTGCCGAACTCAGCCGTGCGCTGGAGCTTCTCTTCCGTGGTGAGGTAGTCGCCAATGTCGTGGAAAAGGATCTGGCCATGGACTGCGGCCTTCGGGTTTTTGACGAGAAGGGTGATGGCGATGGGTGCGCGGCTGCCACTGCCAAAGACCTTGCCACCTTCCCTGCGGGACTGCTCCCCGGAAGTACGCTGGTTCCCGCGAAGGTGGAAGACGTGGATGCTGGAGAATTCCTCAGCCAGGCACTTGCGGAGGCCGTCCGCCGCGCGGCCGTCCACCCAGCCGGCGTTGGTGACAAACCCGATCACCCCGCATTGCTTGATCCGGTCACTGGCCCAGCGGATGGCGCGAATGTAGCTGTCGTAAATGGAGTTGTTGTTCGTGGCCCCCGAGCGGTCCGCGTAGGTGGTGCGGATGCGGTCGTCCAGGGCCGGGTAGGCGACGTTTTGGTTGTTGTCGTTGGCGCTGTCCTGCCCCTTTGAATAGGGCGGATTACCCATGATGACGCGGACTTCGAGGTTTTGCTGGCGTTTGCGGCGCTCTGAATTTCCCGCCATCAGGTGGCTGACGAGGTCCGCCTCGCCCATGCGGAAGGTGTCCGTGAGGCAGATGCCCTCGAAGGGCTGGTACTTGGTGCCCTTGTCCTTGAGGAGGCTGTGGTAGACGGCCTCGATGTTGATGGCGGCGATGTAATAGGCGAGGAGGACGATCTCGTTGGCGTGGATCTCGTGTTTGTATTTGTGGGGGAGTTCCTCGGGCTTGATGAGGCCGCTCTGGAGCAGGCGGGTGACGAAGGTGGCGGTGCCGGTGAAAGGGTCAAGGATGTGGACGCCCTTGCTGCCGAGGGTGAGGCCGAATTCTGACTGAAGGAGGTCATTGATGCTGTAGATGGTGAAGTCCACGATCTCGACGGGAGTGTAGACGATGCCGAGGCGCTCGGTCATCCTGGGGAAGGCATTGCGGAAAAACTTGTCGTAAAGCTCGACGACGATCTTCTGCTTGCCCTCGGCATTGTCGATGCCCCCGGCCCGGCGGGCGACGCTGGCGTAAAATTTCTCCAGGGTGTCCGCCTCCTTCTCCAGGCGGTGCTCCTGGAGGACGTCCAGAACGGCCTGCATGGACTGGGAGACGGGATTATTGCTGGCGAAGGAGTAGTCCGCGAAGAGGGCGTCGAAGACGGGCTTGGTGATGAGGTGCTGGGCGAGCATCTCGATGATCTCGCTGTCCGTGATGCTGTCGTTGAGGTCGTCCCGGAGTTCCCCGGCAAAGGCATTGAAGGCGGCCACCTCTTTTGTATTGGCCGGGTCGGTGACGATGGCGGTGATGCGGCTGATGTGGGTGTTGGCGATCTTGGCGATGTCATTGGCCCAGTCCTCCCAGTGGTTCCGGTTGCCGCACTTTTTGACGAGTTTGGCATTGAGGGCGCGTTCGAGTTCGCCGACTTCAAACTTGATCTCCGTCTGGACCGCGCCGCCCCCGCCACCGGCGACGGCCTGGCCGATGGTGCTGCCGCCCTGGGCGTCCTTCCGGGGGCTGGAGGGGGTCTTGGGGGACTTTTTGTCGATGGTATCGGTAATAGACATCTTGTACGATTCATAATGTTCATAATCATGTTTATAAATACCATACTGTACTTTTGACCGTACTGTGCCAATAAGTTGAGGATGACACTCTATTTGGACACCCGAAACAACATTTCCGAATTCCGCCGAA
>JANOAS010000001.1:0-19400 GCA_031411255.1 bacterium | reverse complement strand
AAGGTGTCGCGGAACGAATAGGCAGCCAGGCTGGAGCGGAGCGCCGGTTTTCCCGGACGCAGAAACGGCTCGATGGCGCGGGCGAAATCCGGCAGCGCAAGCGCGGCAGCGGCAAAGGTCGTGGTGCGGAGAAATTGACGGCGGGTCATGGTGCGTATTTATCATGAATGCCGGGAATGCCAATCCCGGATTCGGCTCGATTTTTTGGAACTCCTTCTGGAATCGTCCGCCTTGCCAAGCCCTCCAGAGGCGGTAAAGTCTTCCCATGACGGCAACGTTGACCATAGATTCCAATGGTGGCATTTCTCTCCCAGCCGCTTTTTTGGAAAAATTCAGACTCAAGCCAGGAGCCAGACTCGTTGCAGACGTGAGCGATGAGGGCATGGCACTTCGACCCGACGGCAAGGGTGAGGAGACCGTGGCGAGGCTCGTGGAAAAGAACGGTCTCCTCGTTTTCACAGGGATGGAACCCTTCGATGCTGTCGAGGCGATCAAGTCGGCACGGGCGGAGCGCGATGAAGCACTAGCTGCCATGCGGGCACAATGAATGTTTTCGACAGTTCGATTCTAGTGGCTGCCCTCGTTGATTCCGAGAACCATCATGCCACGTGCCGGGAGTTGGTCACTTCCGGCCCGTTTGCTGTCTGGGGGCACGGGCTTGTGGAAACCTTCAACACGCTGACCAGCGGGAAAATCAAACCCAGGCCATCCCCGTCAAAGGTCGCCAGGGTTTTGCGAGAGAGCATCAGAACCCGGGCCACCATTTTGCCTTTGCCGGAAGAAAGGCTTTTCGAGGCCTTCGACGAAGCTGAAGCCAGAGGCGTTCGAGGAGGGGCGGTCTTCGACTACCTGCACCTCGCCGCCGCCCGTCACCACCGTGCGGACCGCCTCTACAGTTTAAATTTTGGCCACTTTCAAAGTTTCTGGAGGGATGGTGACCCGGTGATCGTCCACCCCGGCTGAACTCTGAATCAAAGCCTCCAGCTCTCGACCATCCGAGCACAGGCCAGTGCCCAATCATGCTCCTCGCCCTCTACAAGCCCTACGACGTGCTCACGCAGTTCACCCCGGACCACCCCGGCCAGCGGACGCTGGCGGAGTGCGGGCTGCCGCCTCATGTTTACTCGCTGGGGCGGCTGGACCGGGATTCTGAAGGACTGCTCCTGCTGAGCGATGAGCCGGGGCTGAACACGCGGCTGCTGGACCCAAAGCGCGGGCACCGCCGGCTCTACCATGTGCAGGTGGATGGCGAGATCACGCCGGCGGCCCTGCGGGAGCTGGAGGCGGGCGTGCTCGTCCAGGGGGAGCGCACCCGTCCGGCTCGCGCGCTGCGGCTGGAGCCGCCGGACTGGCCGCCCCGGGATCCTCCGGTGCGCTTCCGGAAAAACATTCCCACCTCTTGGATTTCCCTGGAGCTGACCGAGGGGAAAAACCGCCAGGTTCGCCGGATGACGGCGGCGGTGGGCTTCCCCACGCTCAGGCTGTTGCGCGCGTCCATCGGCACCCTCCAGCTTTCCGCGCTGGGCCTCGCGCCGGGGCGCTGGGTGGAGCTGGGGGCGGAGGAACGGCGGCAGATCTTCGCCTGAGTGTCAAATCAGGTGACAGCGGCGGCGGGGCTTTTAATGTGCAGGCATGTCAGACGCCCTCAGCCCGCCAGCCAAACCCCGCAAAGTGAACGTCCGCACCCCCGAGGTCATGGCCCGGGTGCAGGCGGAGGTGGAGTCGCACTACCGCAGCGCCATCGTGGAAAAAGTGAGGTCACGCGGCGGTGAGATGACCATCGGCAACACCACGGTCCGACTCGCCAAGCAGTTCGGCTTTTGCTACGGAGTGGAGCGGGCCATCGACCTCGCCTACGCCGCGCGCCGTGTGTTTGCGGACCGGAAGCTCTACCTCATTGGTGAGATCATCCACAACCCTGAGGTCAACCGGCAGCTGCGCGAGATGGGCGTCCAGTTTCTCTCCAACCCGACGCCGCAGGAGGAGATCGACCGCTTGACCGCCGAGGATGTGGTCATCATTCCCGCCTTCGGGGCGGAAACGCGGACGATGCAGGAAATCGAAGCTCGCGGCTGCGTCACCATCGACACGACCTGTGGCGACGTCATGAGCGTCTGGCGCCGCGTGCGTGACTACGCAAAGATGGGCATGACCTCCATCATCCACGGCAAGGCGCAGCACGAGGAAACCCGCGCCACCGCCTCCCGCGCCCTCGCCTCGGGTTCCGCCAGCCACTACCTCATCATCCTCACCCCGGCGGACTGCGACTACGTCTGCGACTACATCCGCCACGGCGGCGACCGTGAGGCCCTGCTGAAAAAATTCGCCGGAGCGCATTCCGAGGGGTTTGATCCGGACCTGCACCTCCAGCGCATCGGCGTGGCCAACCAGACGACCATGCTGAAGTCCGAAACCGAGGAACTCCAGCGCCGCCTCGCCAAGGCCATTCAGGACCGGGATGGCGAGGCACTGGCAAAGGAAAATTTCGTGTTCTTTGACACCATCTGCGGCGCCACCCAGGAAAGGCAGGACGCGCTCTTCGACATGCTGCGCGATCCGATGGACCTCCTCCTCGTCGTGGGCGGCTACAACAGTTCGAACACCACCCACCTTGTCGAAATCGGTGAGGAAAAGTTGCCGACATTTTTTATCCGGGACCATCAGTGTCTGAAATCCCTCGAAGAAATCGTCCACTACGATCTCCACTCCAAGGCGGAGAAATCCAGCTACTCCGGCAAGCTCCTCGGCGGGGAGAAGGCGATCATCGGTGTCACTGCCGGGGCGAGCTGCCCGGCGAACCTGATCGAGGCGACCATCCTGCGCGTCTTCGCCATGCGCGGGGTGGGCGAGGCTGAGGTCATCGCAGCGTGACGGGGCGGCTGCCGTTCAGCCTTTGCAAAAACGCAGACCAAAACTAATGCGAAAATGGGCCTGTTCGATTCACTCTTTCGGAAAAAATCCGGCCAGCTGGCTCTCCCGCCGGTCTCCAGTAGCAGGCTGGCAGAGCTTGCGGCGAAATTTCCCTTTCCCCTCCGTGCCGTGCGAGGGGACCAAGCCGAGGCGGAACTCCTCAGACTGCGGCGCGAACTCCAGGGCGCGGGCCTGTGCCCAGTGATTGTGGGCGAATTCGACAGCGCCGTCCGGCTTCTTGATGTTTGGGAAGATCCCTTTGATTTTGACCAGCAACTGGCACTGTCCGGCAGCACCAGTGTCGACGCCTGGCTGGCGGCGCGGGTGGATGAAGATCCTGAACTCTACGATGTGGAGGAAACAGGTGAAGTCGATGATGCCAGTGAGGCTCCGATGATGAGGTTGCAGGCCGGCTACAACCACCGTGGCCTTCCCCATTCGGAAGTCTTCATCGCCACGCTGCCCACCGCAGACTCCACCACCATCCCGCTCCACCTTCGCTTCGGTGACTGGAATGACTGCCCGCCCCCATTTGCGCACACCCTCATGGCCCGGCACTGGCAGGAGAAATTCGGAGCCGAACTCGCCACCGTGGCCTCGGATGTGGTCGAATTCACCGTCGCCCGCCCGCCCGCCGACGACGCCATCGCCCTGGAGCTGGCAAAACAGCAATACCTCTACTGCAACGACATCGTCGACCAAGGCGTGGGATCAGTTGCGACCCTCGCCGCAGCGCTGCGCTTCTCGACGCGGTGGTATTTTTGGTGGGATTGAGCGGGTGCGGCTTCTCAATAATAAGGCACCAGCCCGTCCTTCCACAGCTTCTTCAGCACGGTGATTTCCTCGTCGATGACGCATTCGCCGCCTTGTTTGATCTTCAGGCGGGTGTGGCCAGAATTGGCCTGGCCGAGGACGGTGACGGGGACGAGGGCCTGGAGGGCTTTCAGGTTTGCAGGGGCGACTTCGAGGACGAGGCAGCCCGGCGTTTCGGCGAAAAGGGAGGCGTCGGTTTCGATTTCGAGGCCGGCTTTTTCCGAGAAGGCCATCTCGGCCAGGGTGACGGCGAGGCCGCCTTCGCTGATGTCGTGGGCGCTGAGGACCAAGCCGGCGGCGATGGCCTGGTGCAGGGCACGGTAGAGGGTGAGGTTCGCGGCGCAGTCGGTGTGCGGCACCGGGTGGCCGGTGAGGCCAAAGATGCGGGCGTAGACGCTGCCGCCGAGGGCCTGGCCGTCGATGCGACCGGCGAGGACGAGCACGCTGTCCGCATGGCGCAGGCTGGAGCCGGTGACGTGGGCTCTGTTTTCCACGATGCCCATGCCGCTGACCAGTGCGGTGACGGGGATGCTGACCGGGCCCTCGTCCGTCATGAAGTAGTTGTAGAAGCTGTCCTTCCCTGAAACGAAGGGCGCGCCAAACGTCTCGGCAGCGGCGGACATGGTTTTGACGCACTCGACGAGGGCGCCGAGTTCACGAGGATCCTCGGGGTTGCCGACGCAGAAGTTGTCGAGCAGGGCGATCTGGTCGGGATCCGCACCGATGGCGACAAGCTGGCGGACGCACTCGTCCACGACGGCGGTGCCCATGGCTGCGGGGTCGGTCCGGCCCCACTCGGGCAGGAGGGAAAGGCTGAGGGCGAGGAGTTTCTGGCTGCCGTCGATGCGGACGACGGAGCCGTCCTGCGGGGCGTCCGCCGTGGCCCCGGCGAGCGGGGTGAGGACGGTGTTGCCCTGGACCTGGTGGTCGTACTCGCGAATGACCGGCTCGCGCGAGACGATGGCGAAGTCACGGAGCAGGAGGCGCAGGGTCTCGGCCGGCGTGACGAAGGGCGGCTCGGACGGGGCGCCAGCGGGTTTGCTCCACTCGCCTTTCAAATGACGGCGCGGGGCCTCGTGCAGGCGCTGGCAGTCGAGTTCGCAGACCATCTCGCCGTTGTGCCGCACCTTCAGGATGCCGGTGCCGTCGCTGCAGCCGAGCACGGCGAGTTCGGTCTGGAAAATATCGGCCAGCTGCTGCAGGCGAGGGATGTCTTTTTCCTCCACGGCCAGCACCATGCGCTCCTGGCTCTCGGAGAGGAAGATCTGCCAGCTGCTGAGGCCGGGCTCCTTGAGCGGAGCACGCTCGAGGTGGAGTTCGCCACCGGTCTCGCTGAGCATCTCGCCCGCCGCGCTGGAGAAGCCGCCGGCACCGCAGTCCGTGATAAAAACGATGAGCCCCTCCGCCCGGGCAGCCAGGATGAGGTCGCTGACTTTTTTCTCCTCGATCGGGTTGCCGATCTGAACGGCGCTCTTGTCCTCCTCATGGCTGTCCGCCGTGAGGCTGGCGCTGGAGAAGGTGGCCCCCTTCAGCCCGTCGCGCCCGGTGCGTCCGCCCACGGCCACGATCTGGAGGCCGGCGCGCATTTCCTTGGGGATGTCCTTGATCGGGATCACGCCCGCCGTGCCGCAGAAGACGAGGGGATTGTAAATGTAGGCTTCGTCGAACTGGATGGCCCCGGCCACGGTGGGGATGCCCATCCGGTTGCCGTAGTCACGCACCCCGCGCACGACGCCGCGCATGATGCCCAGCGGGTGGATGACGTCCTTCGCCTTGATCTGGCTGGCCGGGGTGTCTGGGCTGCCAAAACAAAAGATGTCCACACTGGCCACGGGACGCGCTCCTTTTCCCGCGCCGAGGATGTCCCGGATGACCCCGCCAAGGCCGGTGTTCGCCCCCGCGTAGGGCTCGATGGCGCTCGGGTGGTTGTGCGTCTCGACCTTCAGGCAGACGGCCTGCTCGTCGTCCAGCTTGATGAACCCCGCATTGTCCACGAAGGCGCTGAGCACGAAGCCCGGCTTCCGGGCAAACATCCGCTCGGACGGGATCTTGATGTACGTCTTGAAAAGGCTGTCCACCACCTCGGCCACACCATTGACGGTGTGCTCGATGCGGGCGCCAAAGATGCGGTGCTTGCAGTGTTCCGACCACGTCTGGGCGATGACCTCCAGCTCCACATCCGTGGGCTCGCGGCCCTTTTCGGCGTAGTATTTCTGGACCGCCACCATGTCGTCGCGGAAAAGCGACAGTTTCATGTCCTTGCTGATTTTCAGCAGGGCGTCGGGGTCGAGAGTCGAGATCGGGATGGTACGGTGGCTGGCCAAGGTCGCAGTGGGTTGGTTCAGCCGCTTATTCCCGCCGGATGGGGCGGGTGTCAAGGGAGGGGACGCACCTCAGGCCGCGTCTTTGCTGGCCCGCTCCTTCTTTTTCTTCCTCAAAACGGCGGGACGGGTGCCTTCGACGACGGCTTTGTTGATGACGACGTCCTTCACATCGTCCCGTCCGGGCACGTCGTACATCACATCCAGCATGATCCGCTCAAAAATGGAGCGCAGGGCGCGGGCGCCGGTCCCGCGTTTCGCCGCCTCGGCCGCCATGGCCTGCAGACCGTCGCGGGTGACGTCCAGATCCACCCCCTCAAAGGCGAGCAGCTTCCGATACTGGCGCGTGATGGCATTGCGCGGCTCGGTCAGGACGCGGATGAGGTCCTTTTCGCTCAGCGGCTGGAGCCGGGAAATGATGGGCAGGCGGCCGATGAACTCCGGGATGAGGCCGAAGCCGAGCAGGTCCTCCGGCTGCACGGCGGCCAGTTCGCGGGTTTGCTCGTCGTCTTTTTTCTTCACCTCAGGGGTGGCGATGGCGCCGAAACCCATGACGGCCTTGTTTTTCCGGCGCGCGATCATTTCGTCCAGTCCCACAAAGGCTCCGCCGCAGATGAAGAGGATCTTGTCCGTGTTCACCTGGATGTATTCCTGCTGCGGGTGCTTGCGTCCGCCCTGCGGGGGGACGTTGCAGATGGTGCCCTCAAGGATTTTCAGAAGCGCCTGCTGCACCCCCTCACCGGAAACATCCCGGGTGATGGAAACGTTCTCCGTCTTCCGGCCCACCTTGTCGATTTCATCGATGAAAATGATGCCCGTCTCGGCCCGCTTCACGTCGAAATCCGCCACCTGGAGCAGGCGGAGGATGATGTTTTCCACGTCCTCGCCCACGTAGCCGGCCTCGGTGAGCGTGGTGGCATCTGCGATGGAAAACGGCACGTCGAGGATCTCCGCCAGCGTCTTCGCCAGCAGCGTCTTCCCGCTTCCGGTGGGGCCGATGAGCAGGATGTTCGACTTCTCGATCTCCACATCGTCAAATCCGGTGATCTTCCGCAGCTTGCTCTCCCTCTCGCTCTGGAGGAGTCGCTTGTAGTGGTTGTGCACCGCCACGGAGAGCACCCGCTTGGCATGCTCCTGGCCGATGACGTAGTTGTCCAGGTGCCGGTGGAGGTCCGCCGGACGCGGCAGGCGCAGATCCTTGAGTTGCGGCCCGTCATCGCGGCGGTTTTCCTTGTCCAGGATGCCCTTGCACGTCACGATGCATCCGTCACAGATGTAAACTCCGGGCCCGGCCACCAGCTTTTTCACCTCTGACTGGCTTTTGCCGCAGAAGGAACACATGGTGATGTTGGAAGATCGGGCCATCGCGCACTCTTCATTGGATAGGAGCGCGGTTCAAGTGGTTTGGACGGGAAAATTCAGCCGTTGATGCCCACCTCAGCGAGGGGAGGGCTGGTCGAAAAACGAGGTCAGTTTTTCAAGGCAGCGTCGAAACGAAGGCACCCCGGCTGCTGTCGAGAAATCAAACACTTGGGCGAACGCGGGTTGATCGAGCGGTTCGTTGTAGCGTCTCCCCATCCTCGCCGCGAGCCAGCCTTTGGCATCGCGCCGGGACTCGGGCTGGTCAAGGGGAGCCAGATCCGTTGGGAGGCCGCGGCGCCCCGCCAGCGAATACGCGGCTGCGATGAACCAGGTCTCAAACTCCCGGTGGGCCAGCACCACCATGACGGGCACGTCGGGGCGGACCTGCTGGCATTCTTCCAAGAGCTGCGGGCCAAGCCGGGCAGGGCAGTCATCCTCGCTGTCGAGCAGGATCAGCACCAAGGGCCGGGCACCACTGTGGGCCGCCTTGAGCGCGGCGAGTTCGACGTATCGTCGCCGATCCTCCGGATCCCGCACAAACCGGTTGGCTTTGACCCGGATCGGCTTGTTGATGATCAGTGGCAGTCCTGCCCCGCCACTTCCAGAATGGATGCGCCTGAGCAAAACCGGGACCGCGTCCACTTCGCCCTCCCCTTCGACAATGGGCGCGATGTAGAAACCTTTCATGTTACAGGCTCTGCAAAAAGCGCGTCGAAGAAGTCGGGTTCGTCAGCCGCTGCCGCCTCCTCAACCGGACCTCCTGCCGTCGGCTCTTCACCCGTAAGCTGGTTCATCCTCAAAAGTTCGCCTGCCGTGAACAGACGTTTCTTCATGGCTTCGCGCCCGGCTGCTTCGATTGAGGCAATTCTGGTGGTGCCCTCGTCGTTGGTCACGGCGTAGAGGCAGTCAGAGTTGATTTCGCGGTCATCCAGCAGGTCCGGACTGTGACTCGTGACGATGATCTGGTTGCTGTCGGAGGCTTCGCGGAGTGCAGCCATGAGGATGCCGACTGCGCCCGGGTGGAGGGCCATCTCAGGTTCCTCCAGCCCGATCACAGACGCCCGATCCGGACGTCCAAGGCTCTGAAACAACGCCAGGAGAACTCCGAAGGCCCGCAGGGTGCCGTCCGACATGCTGCTGGCAAAAAATTTCCATGGGTGCAGCTGACCCTTGACGTTTTGGCGGAATTCCAGCGTCTCTTGGTGGCCAAGGGTGCGGTGGACCGGCTCCACAATGCCCGGAACGATGCGAGGGAGATATTCTTGGACTCGATCACGAGCAGCGGGGAGTAGGTTTTGAAAGACGCTGGCTGCGTTGCTGCCGTCGCGCTTGAGTCGCTCCCCTGCATCCGGTCGCTGGAGGTCGGCGACAACTTTTGGGTTCAGGTTGTACACCTCCATGGCCGACAGTGCATCGTAGACAGGTCTGAAAGCAGGCAGTCCGGAGGCCGCGACCAGCAACAATCGGTCCGGCGAAGCGGCGGGCATGACAGGCTCGGAGGTGGCTGTCACCGTGCCCCGTTCCACTTTGAAATGGCAGGGGGCTGCCAGTTTGCCGACGGGCCAGATTCTCAGCTCCTCCCGCTGGATTTCAAACCCGGCGGATTCCTTGGAGCCGACCCGAAACGCATAAAAGCCCGCATCCTGGCTTGGCAGGACGAAATCGAGGCGGATGGCAAAGTGTGTCGGGTGGCCGCCTGAGCGACGGCGTACCTCGCTGATGGAGCCCCGGTCTCTAAGGGCGTGATCAATTGAGGTGCGCAGAGATTCGGCCACGAAGCGGAGTGCATCCAGGCAGTTGCTTTTTCCGCTGCCATTCGGACCAACGAGGAATGCGAGCGGCCCAAGGTCCAAACGACAAGCTGCGATGCTCTTGTAGTTCCGGATCGTGAGGCGGCGAAGAAATGGTCCGCTCTGGTTCATGGATGGAAGGGCCTACCCCTTGTGGTACTCCTGCAGCGCCCGGACCTCGATGGGGCGGGTCTGGAGGGAGCGGATGGCGAGGACGGAGGCCTTGGCGCCGCTGAGGGTGGTCATGATGGGGATGCGGTTGGCAACGGCGGCGGAGCGGATGCGGGCTTCGTCGGCGCGGGTTTCGCTTTCCGCCGGGGTGTTGATGATGAACTGGATTTCGCCGTTCTTGATCTTGTCCAGCACGTTGGGGCGGCGGCCGTCGGCGAGCTTGAAAAGCTGGTTCACTGGGGCTCCGGCTTTCTCGATCTCTTTGGCCGTGCCGTTGGTGGCCCAGAGGACGAAGCCGAGGTCGTGGTAGTCCTTCGCGATTTTTCCGATCTCGGCCTTGTGCCGGTCGCGGACGCTGATGAAGAGGTTCCCCCGGGTGGGGAGCGGGCCGCCGGCGGCCATCTGGCTCTTGGCGTAGGCCATGCCGGGATCGGGATCGATGCCCATGACCTCGCCGGTGCTCTTCATTTCAGGGCCCAGGATGATGTCGACGCCGGGGAACTTGACGAACGGGAAGACGGCCTCCTTCACGCTGTAGTGCGCGGGGATGATTTCCTCGGTGAAGCCGAGTTTTTTCAGTGTCGGGATCTCGCTTTCCGGCGCGCCCTGCTGGCGGCGGAGGTGGCCGGCCATGACCTTGGCGGCGAGCTTGGGCAGGGGGACGCCGATGGCCTTTGACACAAACGGCGCGGTCCGGCTGGCGCGGGGGTTGACCTCGATGACGTAGAGCGTCTCGTCCTTGACGGCGAACTGGATGTTCATGAGGCCGATGACGTTGAGCGCTCTTGCCAGCTCGCGTGCGGCGCGGCGGATCTCCGTGAGCACGGCGGGGCTGAGGGTCATGGACGGGATGACGCAGGCGCTGTCACCGGAGTGGACGCCGGCCTGTTCGATGTGCTCCATGATGGCGCCGATGACGGTCGTCTCGCCGTCGGAAATGATGTCCACGTCCACCTCCGTGGCGTCGTCCAGGAAGCGGTCGATGAGGATGGGCCGGTCGGCTGGCACGCTGCTCTGGCCGGGCTCCAGCCCGGCGATCTCCATGGCCTGGCGGACGTAGTGGAGCAGTTCCTGCTCGTCATAGACGATCTTCATGCCGCGACCGCCGAGCACGAAGCTGGGGCGCACGAGAACGGGAAATCCAATTCGTCTCGCGATGGTAAGGGCCTCTGCCTCGTTCAGGGCGGTGCCGCTTTCAGCCTGGTTGAGCTTCAGGTCGTCCAGCAGTTTGGCAAAGAACTTCCGGTCCTCCGCCAGTGCGATGTTTTCCGGGCTGGTCCCAATGATGGGCACCCCGGCGGCCTTGAGCTGCGCGGCCAAGTTCAGCGGCGTCTGCCCGCCAAACTGGACGATCACGCCGTCCGGTTTCTCCTGCTCGCAAATGTTGAGCACGTCCTCCAGCGTGAGCGGCTCGAAGTAGAGCTTGTCCGAGGTGTCGTAGTCGGTCGAGACGGTCTCCGGGTTGGAATTGACCATGATCGTCTCGTAGCCCAGCTCCTTCAGGGCAAATGAGGCGTGGACGCAGCAGTAGTCAAACTCAATGCCCTGCCCGATCCGGTTCGGTCCGCCGCCGAGAATCATGATCCGCTTCTTCTCACCCTCGCGCGCCTCGTTTTCATCGCCGTAGGTGGAGTAGTAGTAGGGCGTGTAGGCCTCAAACTCGGCAGCGCAGGTGTCGACGAGGCGGTAGGTGGGCGTGATGCCGTACTTGATCCGTCCCGCGCGGAGTTGTGCCTCCGTGATTCCATACTGCAGGGCGATCTGGCGGTCGGAAAATCCGAGCCGCTTCAGGCGAAGCATGTAGTCCCGCAGGGCTCCAGCTTTGCGCTCCGGCGTGAGTTCCTCTGCGGGGATCTGGCTCCAGAGGTGCTCCGACGTGTTCACGGAAATCTGACGCTCCTCGTCCACAATCTGCCCCATCTGCGCGAGGAACCAGGGATCGACGGCGGTGAGCTGGAAGATTTCCTCCTGGGTGAAGCCCTGGCGCATGGCCTGGGCAATCCAGAAGATGCGCTCGGCATTGGGGACGCTGAGTTTCCGCTCGATGGTGGTGCGGTCGGCATCGACGGGGTCCTTGCCGTCGGCACCCAGGCCGAAGCGGCCGGTTTCCAGGCTGCGCAGGGCTTTTTGCAGGCTCTCCTTGAAGGTGCGGCCGATAGCCATGGCCTCGCCGACGCTCTTCATCTGCGTGGTCAGCGTGGCGTCGGCGGTGGGGAATTTCTCGAAGGTGAAGCGCGGTACCTTGGTGACGACGTAGTCGATGGTGGGCTCGAAGCTGGCCGGGGTTTCGCGCGTGATGTCGTTGCGGATCTCGTCCAGGCAGTAGCCGACGGCGAGCTTGGCGGCGATCTTGGCAATGGGGAAGCCGGTCGCCTTGGACGCGAGCGCCGAGGAGCGGCTGACGCGCGGGTTCATCTCGATGACGATCATGCGGCCGGTCTTCGGGTCGATGGCGAACTGGATGTTCGACCCGCCGGTCTCCACGCCGATCTCCCGGATGACGGCAAAGGAGGCGTCCCGCATGATCTGGTATTCCTTGTCCGTCAGCGTCTGCGCCGGGGCCACGGTGATGGAGTCGCCCGTGTGCACGCCCATGGGGTCGAAGTTTTCGATGGAGCAGATGACGACGCAGTTGTCCGCGCGGTCGCGCATGACTTCCATCTCGTACTCCTTCCAGCCGAGGAGGGATTCATCGATGAGCACCTCCGCCACGGGGGACATGTCGAGGCCGCGGGCGACGATGGTTTCGAACTCCTCCTTGTTGTAGGCGATGCCGCCGCCCGAGCCGCCGAGGGTGAACCCCGGGCGCACGATGAGCGGGAAGGAGCCGATGTCCGCCGCGATCCCGCGGGCGATTTCCATCCCCTTCGCGTAGTCAAAGCTGTCGCGCTCTTTTCCGGTCTCCTTGTCGATGACGCGGGTGGGCGGGGCCTTGGCGATGCCGGAGCGGGCCATGTCCAGGCCGATCTTGATCATCGCCTCCTTGAATGCCTGCCGGTCTTCACCCTTGTGGATGGCAGCCGCGTTCGCGCCGATGAGCTTGACGCCGTACTTTTCCAGCACGCCGGATTTCACCAGGCTCATGGCCGTGTTCAGCGCCGTCTGGCCGCCCAGCGTGGGCAGGAGGGCGTCGGGTTTCTCCTTGATGATGATCTTCTCCACCATCTCCGGGGTGATGGGCTCGATGTACGTCTTCGCCGCGAACTCCGGATCGGTCATGATGGTGGCCGGATTGGAGTTGATGAGAATCACTTCATACCCCTCCTCGCGCAGCGCCTTGCAGGCCTGCACGCCGGAATAGTCGAACTCGCACCCCTGTCCAATGACAATGGGGCCGGCGCCGATGAGGAGGATCTTGTGGATTGAGGTGTCTTTGGGCATCTGGATGAAGAGGAAAGGCGAAAATCAGGCCTCGCGCCGCCGTGACGGGTCGGCGGCAGCGGGCAAACTGGTTTCCGTTGGCACAGGGGGGGCTGCCTGTCAAAAGGTGATGCTGTCTTGATTCCGGGAGGGGCGGCTCTGCGGCACGTCCACCTTCACCCTCAGGAAGCCCGCCCCGGGTGTGGGCCACCAGGTGGAAATGTTCGGGGTGGCTGTCACTCTTACCGTGGAGAGATCGCCGGAGACAGATTCACTGACGGCGTCGGACCCGAACCCCGTTTCGAACGGGCCGCCGGCTACGCTCCAGGCGAGGTTGATCCAGTTTCCCGCCAGTCCCTGCTGGGCCTGCACGGTGAGGGTGATGTCCGTCCGGTCGATCCGGCGTGAAAAGGTGAGCTGGGGCTGGCCGGTTGAGCTGCGGCTGAAGCGCGGCAGGATTCCGGGGCCGGGGGACTGTTCCAGGGGATTCCCCCCGAGGGCATACTCGATCAGATTGGGGATGCCGTTGGCATTCGGGTCGGCGTCAGGGGCGGCGGGGCCGGTGGCTGCGGTGGTGTTGAAATACTGGAGCATCCAGTCCTCAAGCGGTCTGGTTTCATTTCCCGTGAGCGCAATGTCGAAGCCCGGGTGCACCGGGTCGTTACTCAGCACCCGCAGCGTGGCCCGCCTCGCGCCCGGCGCGGTGGGTGTGAAGGTGACGGCGAAGGCTTCTCCTCCCATTCCGGCTTCGAAACGGTCTGGCCGGCCCGTGCGGTCGACGCTGAAATCCTGAGGCGACTCGCCGCTCAGGATGACGCCCGAAAGCGTGAGCGGCGCGTCTCCGGTGTTGGTGACGGAAAAACGCATGGGCGCGCCCGGCATCCCGACGGGCTGCCCGGGGAACACGACCGGTGGGGACATGCCGACGAAGAAGGTGTCTCTGGTTCCCGAGGGGAGGGCCAGAACGCCGGAGCGCAGAGCCGCCGGCACGACCATTGGCCCGGAGTTGGTCCAGGCCACGACGGAGCCGTCGTTTTTCAGGGCATAGCTGGTTCTGTAAATTGAATTGGCGACCATGGCCTTGACGTTGTTCAGTCCTTCGGGCGGCGCCCCCCACCAGGCCGGGGTGCCGTCGGCGCGAATGGCCAGGGAGTTGTCCCCGCCTGCGGAAATGCTGGTGATCCGGGGTCCCGGGTCCTGGCGGACCAGGCCGACGCCGAGGAATGATTTGCCCCAGGCAACGACGCTGCTGTCAGATTTCAGCGCCAGGCTGTGGTCGTCGCCTGCTGCGACCGAGATCACGCCGGAGAGCGCCGCTGTGGGAACTGTTGTCTGGCCGTAGGTATTCAGGCCCCAAGCCACCACCCGGCCGTCAGCCCGGAGTGCCAGCGTGTGGTCGCGTCCTGCGGCAATGGACATCACGCCGGAGCGGGCATCAGAAGGCACGTTCGTTCTTCCATCGCTGGCATCGCCCCAGGCGACCACCTCCCCGTCCCCTCTGAGCACCACCGAATGCACATAGCCCGTGGCCACAGCCACCACGCCGGTGCGCGCTCTCAATGGCGCCTCCCCCAGCCCAAGCCCGCGATGCCCTGCCGCCACCACGGTGCCGTCGCGTTTCAGCACCAGTGTGCTGTACGTGGTGGATGAAATGGCGGCCACATCGGCCTGGAGCGCATCCGTATTCAGCCCGGGAATGGAGAGGCCGGCTTTCCACGGGATCAACCGGCCCGGGGCGGGCACCGGGGTTCCATTCGAGTGCTGGATGGAAATGGCAGGCGTGGGCACGAAGCCCTCGCCACTGAGCAGGATGTCCCGCGTTCCGTCCACGGGGTCCGTGGTGACGATCCGCAGGAGCGCGCTTTTCGGACCTGCGCTGGACGGGTGAAAGGTGACGCCGAGGGTGAACTGCCCTCCACCTGGCAGGGTGGTGGCCGGGCTCTCCGACGCGACGGTGAACTCCGAGACATCACCGGAAACGAGGGTGGCACTGGTGAGGGTCAGACTGGGGGTTCCCGTGTTTTTCAGAAGAAATTTTCTGGCCGCACTTGTGGAGCCGGCTGGCTGGTTCGGGAAATTCACAGGCGTGGCATCAACGAGCGCCACCGTGTGCCATTTCCCCGCAGCGATGGCCACCACTCCAGCCTGAGCCGTGGCGGGCACATCGGTCTGGCCGAAGGCGTCGGAACCCCAGGCCACCACCCGCCCGCCGGTTTTCAGTGCCACCGTGTGCCATTCGCCAGCGGCCAGGGCGGTTACACCGGAGTGGGCCTCGGAAGGCACTTCCGTTTGCCCGGCGTCATTTTTCCCCCAGGCGATGACGCTGCCGTCGGTCTTTACGACGCCGCTGTGGTATCTGCCTGCTGCCACGCCTGCAACGCTGGAGACGGCTTCAGGTGGAGCCCTCAAATCCGAAACATAACGCCCGGATACGTCGTCTTGGTAGGAAAGCTCCCCCCACTGGAGCAGCCACCCGTCCTTTAATACTGCCAGGCTGCGGACTCCGCCTGCCGCAATGGCGGTGCAGGGGCCGGATGAGAATAACACGCCCTGATAATTGAGGACATCGCCTTCTTTCCTGAGCGCAATGACGCTCCTGTCTCCCGCCGCGAGAGCCAGCAGGCCTGAACGAAGAAAATAATTTGGAGTCGAGGTCGAATTGAAATCATACCCCCAGGCGATCAGGCCGGATTTTTTTGTGACGACGAAGCTGTTGTAGCCCCCCGCCGCGATGGCGGTGGCACCCATTTGCGCAGCCTCTGGGACGTTCGTCTGCCCGTAGAAATTGTAGCCCCAAGCCACGACCGAACCGTCTTTTTTCAGCGCCAGGGTGTGGCGTTCGCCCGCAGCGATGGCCGTGATTCCGCTTCGCGCCGCCTCCGGTACGGTCGACTGGCCGTCGCCGTTCCCTCCCCAGGCCACGACGGTGCCGGGCTCAGCCAGTGGAATGCCCGGCGGTTGCTCGATGACGAGGCTCGGAGGCGGAGGCGTGCCCGTGCCGGTGAGCAGGAGGTCGAAAAACGGGGCCGCCGCGTCATTCGTGGCGAGCCGGAAGTTCGTTCGCCTCGTCCCCGCAGCTCCCGGAGTCAAGGTCACGGTGAAAGTCCCAATCCCCGTCCGGGCGGGCAGGACGGCAGGCAGGCCGGAGCGGTCGACGGTGAACTCCGCCGCCTCCAGGCCCTCGACACCTGCGCTGGAAATCACCAGATCGACCGGCCCGGTGTTTTTTACGGTGAAGGTTTTTGCCACACCGGGGCGTCCCGCCGTCTGCGGGCCAAAGTCCCGGGAGCGCCGCACCACGGCCAGCTGGCTTCCGCCTGCGGCGATGGACAGGGCTCCGGACTGGAGATCCGGGGTGGGAGGCGCGTTCGGTCCCCACACCACCACGGAGCCGTCCCGCTTGAGAACGGACGAAAACTCATATCCGACGGCAACGGCCACCCCTCCCGAATGGGCCTCTTCCGGCATTTCCCATCCATCGAAGCTGATGATCCCCCAAGTGACGAGACTGCCGTCCGTTTTCAGTGCCAGAGTGTGCCAGAAATTGGCGGCGATGGCCGCCACTCCTGACAAAGCCTCCTCTGGAACCGCCGGTTCGTATTCGGGATAGCCACCCCAGACGATGACGCGGCCGTCGTTCCTCAGCCCCACGCTGCGCTGGCCGGCTGCGGCGACCGCCATCATCCCAGAGGCAGCCTCGGCCGGGATGTCGCACTGGCCGTAGCCATTCTGCCCCCACGCCACAATGCTCCCGTCGCTTTTCAAGGCCAGTACGTGCCCGTCTCCTGCGGAAACCGCCACCACCCCGGCCTTCGCCGCTTCCGGCACTTCTGTCTGCCCGTATTGATTGGCACCCCAGGCAAGGACCCGGCCGTCGCTCTTCAGGGCGAGGGTAAATTCCTGCCCCGCCGCAATGGCCGTGACTCCCGATTGCGCCTCAACTGGCACGTCGCACTGGCCGGAGTCGCTCCTGCCCCAGGCAAAAACGCTGCCGTCACCACGCAGGACAACGGTGTGTTCAGCGCTCACGGCCACGGCGGTCACGGCTGACTGGGCTTCGGGCGGGATTTCGTTCAGATCGTAGGCAGCTGTGGCGCCAGCGGTAAAGACCGCACCCGTGTTGATGGGCGTGCCGGCAGGCTCCTCCACGGAGATCGCCAATCCGCCAGCCAGGAGCCGGGCGGCGAAAAGGAGCGAGGGCAGGACGTAGCGAACCAACGAAGCCAGGGGGGAGGTCTTCATGGAAATGGCGGTGGGGGGAGTTGCGGGGTGGGGGGAGGGGCAGGCGGGTCGCGCCTGCTCCTTCAGCAGGATAGCACGGGCGCACTTCCGGGCAAGAGTTTGCCTGGGTTTGCAGGCGCGGCTGGAAAGGCAGGGCCGCGCGTTTCTGCCGTCTTCCCGCCTTGCGAAGGCGGCTGCGGGGGCCAGGGTGGGGGCTGCCGAATTTCCGTGTTTTGGACCGCATCATTGCCAGCTACTGCGTCGACTTTCTGAAGGCCGACATGCAGCACATTTACCGCCAGATCACGAGTCTGCGCGGCTGGCAGCCTGTGGTCATCACGCACCGGCGGGAAAACGAGGCGCTGTTCCCCTTTCCGCCGAAAAAGGTGCGCGTGCTGTCGAAGCACCCGCTGCGTTTTTTCCGCCGTCTCTGGCACCGGCAGATCCGGGGGCGGACGGTGCCGCCGACGCTGGGGGAGGTAAAGGAATTCCTCTACCAGGTGCTGCGCTTCAAGGCGGATGTGCTGCATATTTACTTTGGCCACATGGCGGTGCAGTGGCTGCCGGTCATCCGGGCGTGCCCGGTGCCGGTGGTGGTGTCCTTTCACGGGGCGGATGCCGGGGTGGGGGTGGAGCGGGACCGGCTGCGGGAGGTCTTTCGCCACGCGGCGCTGGTGCTGGCGCGGTCTGAGGCGCTGCTGGCGGACCTGCGGGCGCTGGGCTGTCCGCCGGAAAAGCTGCGCCTCTCGCGCACCGGGGTGCCGCTGGATTTCTGGTCGCCGCCTGAGGTGCCGCGCGTGGTGCCGCCGCCGGACGGGGAGTGGCGGCTGGTGCAGGTGTGCCGGCTGGTGGAGAAAAAGGGGCTGGCGGTCACGCTGCGCGCCTTTGCCGGAGTGGCGGCGGAGTTTCCCCAGGCCCGGCTCACGCTGGTGGGGGACGGGCCGCTGCGGGAGGCTCTGGGCGCCCTGGCGCGTGAGCTGGGGGTGGCGGACCGGGTGGAGTTTCCCGGCTTTCTGAAGCCGGAGGAAATCCGCGCTCTCCTGCACGGGGCCCATGCATTTTTCCACCCGAGCGAGGTGACGGCGGATGGAAACCGGGAGGGCGTGCCGAATTCCCTGCTGGAGGCGATGGCCACGGGCCTGCCCGCACTGGCCACGCACCACGGGGGAATCCCGGAGGCGGTGACGGACGGCGAGTCCGGCCTCCTGGTGGCGGAGGGGGATGTCGCCGCGCTCACGACCGCGCTGCGCCGTCTGCTGAATGACCCCGCGCTGCACGCCCGGCTGTCGGCGGGGGCGCGGACGAGTGTGATCGAGAAATTTGAACGCGCCGCGCAAACGGCGGTGCTGGAGCGGTGCTACGACGAGGCGCTCGCCCCGCCTCCGGCAGCGGCCGGAGAGGGCTCCCCCTAGTCCTCAGTTGCGGGCCACGCTCTGGAACAGGAGGAGACGGAGAAAACGGAGCACCGGCACCTGAGCCGCAGACGGCGGGAGCGACGCCCTCTCTACTTTCTCCGTTTTCCCCGTTCCCTCGTGTTCAATCCCCGCTTTTTCAGGAAAACCCGCCCCGAAAAGGGTCGAGTCCGGCCAAAAAAGGCGGAAACCCGCCCCTCCACCGTCCGGGCCGGACCTCCGGGGCCCCCCGCCGGAGCCCCGAGGGCCGGACCCGGACCAAAAAGGGGCGACGTCGGACCAAAAAGGGTCAAGCCCGGCCAAAAGAGGTCCGATTTAACCAAAAAAGGCCGAACTCCCGCCAAAAAGGGTCGGCCCCGGACAAAAAAGGGCCGGGCCCGCGCCTCCGAACCCCGGCCGCGCACCTCCGAGGTGCGAAAAACGCCCCCTCCCGCCCCCGCTCCCGCCGCCCTGAAAAACCACCCGCAACCCCAGGCTGGTGGGCGGAACCGCGTTGCTGTTCGTGGGGCGTCTGGTGGTCGGGCAGGAGTGCAGGTTCCGGGGGTGATCCGCGATGCGGTTCCATCAATTTCGTGCGCAAGCCCAAGGAACGAGACTTTGCAAGTCTCGCGGTGCCCCAAGCCACGAGCCCCAGGCCCCGCTCCACCTGACCATGTGAGTATCCGGGATGATCGTGTGAGGCTCCGCGACAACCCTGGAGGCAAACATGGGCACCCCGGAATCAAAAACGAGCCTACCGCTTCCACAAACGGGCACCGCGACACCAAACCCCGGCACCCTGTTTCTAGACACCGGCAACCCACAGGCCCAAAGGGGCACCCCGGGAAGCCAAACGGGAACCTTCAGCGCGGAAAGGTAGGGCAGGCTGGTCTTTTTAGAGAATTAGAGGGATAGAGGGTTAGAGAATTAGAGAGGTGGAGCGTTCAGTGCTGAAAGGTAGGGCAGGCTGGTCCTCCAGCCGCCGCAACACCCCCAGCCTCGCGCACCAGGTGCCGGGCTTGCTGGGGTTGGTACCGGGCGCGGTGCGCGTTGGCGTGGGG